>NZ_JAVYJB010000009.1:0-162378 GCF_032490495.1 Pilosibacter fragilis
AGGAGTGCATCCTTTAACTCTGGACTATAGTTCATAATGAAAGCTCCCTTCCTGCGATAGCTCTATACTACCACAAATGTAATTATCTTTCACTGACAACTATCCTAACACACAGGGCTATTGTAGAGGGCGTTAACACCAATGCAAAGAATATGGTTGTATTAAACCATAGTAAGGGAACAAAAGAACTAACAGTTTTTGATTTTAAAAATATCATTGGTAGAGCGGGTAGGTATTATCATAATTTTGTCGGGAGATATTTTTTAGTCGATAAAGAATTAGAAAAATTTGAACATACAGAGGATTTGACGCTTAATTTTGTTACATATGATGATCAAGAATTGGATCCGGTAGATATAGATAATTCAGAGTATATGGATCTTTCGGACATAAATAAAAATCTCAAACATAAAAGAGAGGAACAGTTTAAAGAATACTTATTGACAAATGATATATATGAAAAAAATAGATTAATAAAAAGAGAATATCAAGAGATACTTTTAAGATTTCTACTTAATAATAATATTCTTTATAATAAATTTTATAGGTATTTATCTTACCCAGATATATTAATGCAATTTACGACATACCATGCAATGAATACTGTGCTTGATATTTTTGAAAAATCAGGATTACTGGACGTTACTATTGTTCGAAGATATAAAGCCGTTAGCAATACATACTGTAATGAAGGATTTCATGGATTATTGAGGTATGAAATAGACAATGCCCGAGGAGATAAGGTGAAACATAAACGTATCGATAAAGCGTACATGGATGCGTTTAAAACACAAAAAGATATTATAGAACATAAAATTCCTAAGATCCTAGCACTATTTGAAACTATTTTTTCATATGCATCATTGTTGAGGAGAAAAACATTAGATAATTTTTCATTATCTAAAGTTTCGCGTTTTTATGAAACGGGTGTAAAAAGTTATATTGGAGAACAACTAATTGAATTCGGATTCCCAGTTGATGCAATTAAAAGAATTGAGGATAACAATTTAAGGTTATTATCTATGGATGCGAGTGCGAGTCAAAAATACATATTAGAACACTTGGAGGATATTAAGCAGTTGTTGGATTCATATGAGAGAGGATTATTAGATAAAGCTTTAAAATCGATTTGTAGCTAAGGTTAGTTAAGTAAATTGTGAACTATATAAAAAAATTAAGTCAGATTATATTAACATAAAATCTGGTCCAATAAAGGAAGAATACCTATGATCCTCATCTACGCCTACATAAACAAATTCAAAAACTACACAACCCAGGAAATCATCTTCGACCACCGCTGGCGTGTCAATTTCTCAAACAACAAACTGTCGATCCAATACCGCGGTCAGTCATCCGCGTCCGCGATCATCCGTGGAGACAGGAAACCTGACAACCTGCATATTCTTGTTGGAAAAACAGGGTCTGGAAAGACGAATCTGCTTCAGATGATCGGGGCGAAGCATGATGTGCGGTATCATAGGAAGTGGGAAGGAGAGGATGACTCGTATTTTCTTCTTTATAGTATCAGCGATACGGAATTTTTCCTTGAGATATGTGACATGGAGATCATGCAGTTTCCGAAGCCTGTGGAGAGGGATGATTCGACGATTCCGGAGCCGATCAGGGAGAATGCGAGGCGTGCGGGGACGCTGCGGACGGTGCGTTTTGCGCTGGAAAAAGCGTTGAAGCCGGGCGAGATGGCGGTCAGATTTTGCGCGGTAAAAGAATATGGATACGAAAGAAATCTTTCGGAATTAAAGGTCCGTGACATGGCGATGATTATGAACTGTTATGATGCTCATGCGTTTATACGGCCGCCGTATCCGGATGATAAGGAGGATTTTACGGATTTCAGGAGTGACTGGATCGGCAGGGCGGCTTTTCCATATCAGAGGACATCGCTCTGGCAAATCTGCGGCTATATCCGGGAATATCTTACGAGTCTGGAACCGGGGAGCGGGAAGCGTCAGGTTTCGTTTGTGCTGTCGACACATAATTTTGCGGATCGGTATCCGTTAAAGCTTTCTAAGGCAGTGGAGAAGGAATACTGGACGTTTTATGAGAGGATGCAGGATGAGAAACGCGCAATTTATGATCCAGAGGCCAGGGAACGTGTACGGAAGAGGAAAAAGAAGAAAACGCTGACGAACAAGCAGATGTTCATTCATGATCTGTGGACGGATTATGCGAAGTATCTGCGGAAATGGGTCGAGAAGATCCGGAACTTTAATGCGGAAGAGGAGCCGGCGGAGGACCTGGATGCTTACCAGGAGTTTATGGACTATTATATAGGGAAAACGCGCAGGGAGAGCATCGATCCGACTGTGCTGCCGGATGGAGAAAAAATGTCCATTGTCAGGAGATGTATCTGGCTGGCGGAGTATATAGACAGAGCCGGGGATGGGGATCCACATGGGCTGTTATGGCAGATCATGGGGGATATTAAGGACATTGCCGGTTTTCTCGAGAAGCTGGATGACCGGTATTTCACGGTGGACACATGTTCCATACCGGTGGTTGATATGGAGAGGGCGGAGTATCGGGAATTGTTTGATGACCTGTTTGAACGCATGGAGCAGTATCGTCCGGATGATGCGGGGATTTTTACGGAGTGTCTTCTTCCATACGAGTTTACGAGACTCAGCACAGGGGAGTATCAGTATGCCAAGGTCCTTGGCGGGATGGAGGACTATTTGAAGCTTTCGTCTTCCGGCAGGACCAACAGAGGACTGGACAAGATCATACTGATGGACGAGCCGGAGGCGTATATGCATCCAGAGCTGGCACGGCAGTTTATCGCCCGCATGCTGAAAATCGTTGAGAAATATCAGGGACCTTCTACGATCCAGATCATACTCAGCACGCATTCGCCATTTATGCTTTCTGATGTTCTTCCGGAGGAGATCACCAGGCTGACGATCGACCGTGAGACAGGAAATGCGTTGGTAAAGAACGGATCAGATAAGGAATATTTTGGTGCAAATATTCACACGATCCTGGCGGATGGATTTTTCCTTGATTACACCATCGGGGAGTATTCCAGAAGCTTTCTGCAGAATGCTTTTTCGCGGCTGGAGAGGTATGCGGATCATGGTGACGCTGATGAGTCGTTTTTGATGTCGATGGAACAGTTGATCCAGCACATCGGGGACCGGATGATCCGCAGGGCATTTGAACTTCAGATGGAGAAGGTGAGAAATCGTGATTAAAATACCCGAGAAAGAGGGGCGGCTTTCCGCAGCTAAGGCCGCTCATATTGAAGCAGTTATAGCATTTGTGAAAAGGAAGACGGAGGGATACAGGAGAGACCTGTTTGCAAATATCAGCCGTGTCATGCTTGTTTCTGGGACCTTTGAGGACATGAGTGCCAGGGATGACTGGAGCTGGCTTTCTGATTTTATCCTGGCAGATGTGAAGACTTTGAAGCAGATGATCGGCAGGCCGGAGCTGCTGCAGTTTGATGAGTTTAAGAGAATGTATTCCGATTATTTCAGTGCCGGAAGTGATAAATATGTGGATGCGTCAACGAAATATAATGCGTACATGTTTATTGAGAACCTTGGTGTCACGATCTGTCCCTACTGTGACGAGGAGTATCTGGATGTTGTTGAGAATGGAAATGGAGGAAAACTGAGGACACTGGAGATCGACCATTTCTTTCCGAAGGGAAAATATCCGGCGCTCGCAATGTGCTTCTATAATCTTGTTCCCAGCGGGCAGAACTGCAATGGAATGAAGCGGGAAGAGCTCCTGGGAATGAATCCCTATGAAGAGGGAATCGAAGGCTGTACATGGCTCTACCCGGATCTGCCTGTGGGAGTCAACATGGAAAAGGTCCCGGCTGCTGACTGCACGATCCACTTTCATCCGAAGGCGGGAATGGAGAAGAATGTGAAGGCGCTTCATCTGGAAGAACGCTATGAGCGGCATAAAGCCACAGCGCATAAATATCTTCTTTTGCGGCAGCAGTATGACGATGCGAAAGTGGAAGAGATGGTAAAAATGGGAATGTTCCCGACAAAGGATTTCGCGTATAGGGTGCTGTATGGAGAGCCGTTGGATGAGGAGGCGGAAGAGGGGATTTTGAGAAAGTTGAGGAGGGATATTGCAGGTAGAGGGTGAGAAGAGGATGCCCGGCTGCGTGTTTGAGGGGTAAACTATAGTGGTTCAGTTGTCAAGACAAAAATTCAAGCATTTTATAATGAACCGATATCTGTAGCTGAATTAGGGAGGTGCCCCCGTTAAGCAGCATGATCAATCAGCAGTGCCGGATAATAATATGATGCGGGTGTCTGATCGTTGATCGCTGAATGACAGCGCTCAAAGTTGTAGGTATGTACATAGCTTTTGATAGCCGCTCGCGCTTCCCGGATGTTGGCATACTGTGTAAGATAGGCTTCCTCATATTTGAAGCTACGAAACCAACGTTCAATCATGATGTTGTCTGCCCAGCGGCTTTTTCCATCCATGCTCTGACGGATATGGTTTTCTTTGAGAAATGCTATGTACTCGGTGCTTGTAAACTGACATCCTTGATCAGAGTTCAGAATCAGGGGTTTTGACACCTTGAAAGCTTTTTTCAGCGCGTTTATGACCATTCTGGTGTCCAAGGTATCATCTATCTCCCAGCCAACAATACAACGGCTATACCAGTCAATGATGGCTGTTAGATACAGGAAGCCGTGCTTGATGGGGATATAGGTGATGTCGATTGACCATGCCTGATTTGGACGGTCGATAACGGCGTTACGAAGCAGATACGGGCAGACTTTTGCCTGTTGCATACGTTTGGAAAGATTCATCTTTGGATAGATCGGATCAATCCCCATTTCAATCATATAGCGGCGCGTTTTCCGGCGTCCCACCTGATGACCACGCATTTTCAGCTGTAAAGACATTTGACGAGCTCCCCAGGCAGGATTATCGGTATGCAGATGATCAATGATAGCCTTGCATTCTAACTCTTCCTGAGATATGGGTGTTCCATTATAGTACACGCTGGTGCGGTTGATTCCAAGAAGCTCAGCACCTGTTTTTATCGGGAATTCTTTAGTCTTCAAAAGGTTTCGGACTAAATTTACTCTCGTAGTCAGGTCCAAGTGTTTCTTCAGATTTTTTTTCAACCAATCCACCTGCATGGTGAGCTGGCCAACTTTTTTCGCGTATTCGGCTTTTTCCTTGCGCTCTAAGGCGAGTTTCTCTTTCAAGTTGTCTTCTCTTGAATCATCGAAGACAACCGATGCTTTATCGAGGAATTCTTTTTTCCAGTTGCGAAGAAGATTCGGCTGAATGTTATTTTCGCTGGCAATTGTATTTAAGTCCTTTTCTCCTTTAAGCAGTTCAATGACTAACTCGGATTTGAATTTTGCGGAGAAATTTCTTCTTGTTCGAGACATAAAAATGATCCTTCTTTCTATAGTGCTTACAGTATACCAGATTCATTAAAAAATGTCTCTCAAAGTGTCTTAAATTACGATACCATTATAGTGTTGAAATCTGTTTTCCCAGAGGATTGTATGCCCTTGGCTCTGCCGGGGGCTTTTTCTTTTATCAGAGCTGCTTTTTGGACGGCCTCCCATGCTTCATCCGGGTCTTCATCGAGGAGAGAGGAAAGCTCCAGACAAAGCAGAGAAAGCAGTTCCTGCCGTTCTGATCGTGTTTTTACGCCATTGATCCAGTATGTACAAAGCCATTCCATATACAGATCAGGATAGAAGAAATAGTATTCGATATGGTTGTAGGTTCTGGTGTAGGTCCAGACTACCTTCATAACCTCCTCGGGGAGATGATTTCTCAATTTATCCCAAAGAAGCTGGACAAAATGAGTGATCAGTGCCAGATCTTTCTCGGCCAGATACTCATTATAAAAATCTTCATCGTCAAACCAGGAGGCATAATAATGGTCTTCGACGATTGCCTGCAGAGTGTACAGATAAAAGATAGCCCAGGGATAGAGGACTTCAACATTAAAATAGAGGTTTCCGGACTTATATTTATTGCGTTCTTTCTGAAGGGACTGACTGTCAACGGAAAAGATGCAGGATGCCAGCTGCCCTATATTTTCGTAGTTATTATCGACGGATTCAATATTTCGATCGCCCTGATAGGCATGGCGGATATCGTAGCAGAGCCCGAGAATATTTTCGTAACAGGAAGAGGATTCGACATCATCCTGATGTGCAAAGTAGAAACGAAGGTAATCGCTGAGCGCACTGTGAAGCGCGTTCAGATCCTCATAATCCCCGTGTATTCAATGTGAACTTTCTAAAATATTAACGTTCATTCCGGAATATACTTGTTTTAAGCTATTTGCAGTATGCTTGAAAGTGTTTTTGAAAGTTGATTAACTCTCAAATTTTTTATTGCTTGTGGGACTTTTTGTAGTAAAGATCAAGCGTAAGCGTTTACAAATAAAATGTGGGCCTAAAATTTTGGGGCTAGGATGGTGAGGTGAGGGGCGGACATTGTTGCACACTCCAGGGACAAATTATATAATGATTTTAGAAAGCGTTTGAAGAAGAGCGAGGAAACAGATACTAAGTATAAAAATAAATAATCGAAGAGCAGAAGTGAGGATGAGTCTATGAATAATAATAGTAAGGAAGAGCTGAAAGCGGATCTGTATATGCTTTCGTGCATTAGAAAAATTGAGAAAGTATTTTCCTGTCGGCTTATGGATGTAACTGCGGGAAAGGAAATGAATTTAATCGACTTCTTCTTGTGCCTTGCGAAGAAAAATTACTTATCGGAGAGTGTGCTGCCTCTGCTGAATATAAAGTTAATGTAGCTTGTAAAAACAACAGTGCCTTGCAGTGATGACACTGAGAGCATAGCGAGAGAAAAAATTCTTATGCGTGCGAAAACTTGTGCACTGGCAGCAGAACTTCAAAAAATGGTGGAACATGTTCCGGCAGTTGAAGAGTGGAGAAGGATAGGGAAGGATAAAAATGAGTTTATGGAGATTCGGGAGGCGAAATGGTAACAAAAGAAAGTAAAAAACTTCAATTTTTTTCCATTTTTTCGTCACAAATCCAATTTTATTACGTTTATATTAGTAGAACATGTTGATCAGACCGGAATTTTTCCGAAAAAACGTGGTCGTTTGCCAGAGAAATGAGCGGAAAACGGCGGCAGAACTTTGGTGAAATTCTGGTTAAAACCCTAAAGAACCGGAATACAGGTTTATTTGAACCGATAGGCGGATGTGGTCCTACGAATATGACGAATGGAGGAGGAATGAATATGGTCGTGTTAAAGAATTACAAAATCAAAGAGCAGAATGGAATGTATTATATTGTTCCGTCAAGCGTTCCGGGATGCCCGCAGTGCGGTGGAGAGATGAAGATCCGTGACAGCAAGAGGCGGAAGGTGATTTTTGCGGATGGTACGGTGGATACATTTGTTTTGCGGCGATACAAGTGTACGGTGTGTGGGCGTGTTCATCTGGAACTCCCGGACATCATGGTTCCTCATAAGCATTATTCGAGGTCGGCGATCATCGATACGATAAATGGTGAGAGAAACTGTTCCGCGGAGCAGTCGACGATTTACCGCTGGAACCGGGAGAAGATGCAGCTTGAACGTCTGCTGGTTCAGGTGGAAGATAAGAGTCCGGAAGCAAAGCGGACTGACGGCGATAATAACTGCAGGTGCGCAGGAAATTAAATATGAAAAAGCGGCAGGTGAAATACCTGCAAAAGGGGAAATGAAAAAGCGGCAGGTGAAATATCCGAAAAGGGGAAATGAAAAAGCGGCAGGTGAACTGCCTGTAAAGGGGAAAATGAAAAAGCAGCAGGCGGATGCCTGTAATTTGTGTGATCAGTGATTATGATGGCCGGTCAGTCAGAAATGGCTGACTGGCGTTTTTGATTGCCATGTATCCGAAAAAATGTCAGAAGAAGATTCTGTCAGTTCATAGAAAACAATGATTGAAACAGAGCACAGAATCCGTGCATAAGCTGAAAAATTGGCCATTCGCGCGTCGTATACCTGACCGTGACCGAACGTGGAACATATATAGTCCGAATATGGGCAATATACAAATAGTGTCAATGTATGTTATATAGAAGACATCAGAGTAACTGTTTGTCAGATTTGCGGATATTTTGCGGGCTGAAAAGTGTGTTGGGCTGATATGCACGGAGGATAAAATGATAAGTTACAATCGCTTGTGGGAGACCATGGAGAAGAGAAAGATCAGTCAATATCGGTTGATCAAGGAGTTTGGCTTAAGCTCCGGCCAGATGAGCCGTCTGAAGAAGAATACATATGTTTCGACGCATACGTTGGAGACGCTCTGCCGGATCCTGGACTGCCGGATCGAGGATGTGATGGAGGTTTCTTTCGAGGACGAGGAGAAGGAAAATAAGGCGAATTGACACTGATCTTTACCGGAAAAGAGTTCCGATAAAGACCAGATATTTTTACGATTCTTTTTCCTCGCGGTCAAATGAGATGCGGACGATGTCCGCAACGCTGCAGTTTAAGATCCGGCACAGAGTTTCCAGGGTATGTGTGGATACATGTTCATTTTTACGGATCCGATGGAGCTGGCCGGAGCTGAAATGATAGCTGCGGATCAGGCGGTACTGGTTGATGCCTTTTGACTTTAAGGTGTTCCAGAGCGGGCTGTAATCGATCATGAGAAACGCCTCCTTTCCTTATATAATGCGGCAGAAGTTCTGCCATAGTAAAGAATAAAAGATATTTAGGGGAATTTGTGGAAATATAAGGAAAAACAGGTCGAATCTTGCGGATGTTGGCAGGAAATACAAATGAGAAAATAGAAAATGTATCGCTGGTGAGCAGGCGTGGAAACCGAAAGAGAAGAATTTAGGCGGTTTCTGCCGGATTACGAGTCTATGGATTGAACGGGTCAGCCTGGAATGTCCTGGAAATAACGGCGAGAGATGAGACAAAGGAGAAAACGGTATGGTTAAATATACAAGGTTATGGGAGACAATGCAGAGAAAAGGCATCAGCCAGTATCGCCTGATCAAGACATATGGAATCAGCAATGGTCAGTTGAACAGGCTGCGGAAGAATTTATATATTTCGACGCATACCGTGGAGACTTTATGCAGAATTCTGGACTGCCGCGTGGAGGATGTGATGGAGATCGTGTTCGATGAGAGCGACGAGCTTTTATGGTCTCCGGGACTGGAAGAGGAGCGGCAGAAGCAGGAGGAGCTGGAGAAGAAAAAGAAGAGGCAGGGACAGTAAAGATCCTGTGTGGCAAAATTTGGTGCATAACAGATTGCGGAAATGCAGCTGTTTGCGATATCGTGAGCAGAATCCGGCTGTGAAACAGAAAAATGAAGTGCGGCGGTACCTGAAATAAGTTGCCAATATTCTTTTTAACAGGTATACTGGATAGGAATGCATGATTTCGTTATAGAACATTCGTGAAAAACCTGTTATCGGCAGGTTTTGCGGATGAGGTCTGCACATTTGCTGCGCTGACCATGATAGAACGCAGGCGTGCAGGAAATAATAGAGAATATCGGAGGAACTTAAAGATGACAGGACGCAATGTTGGAAAGACATGCCGCACACATTACAGAGGTACTTTTAACGATGGTACACAGTTTGACTCTTCCTACGACCGCGGCGAGCCGTTAGAGTTTGTATGTGGCGCTGGACAGATGATCAAGGGATTTGACGCGGCTGTTGCGGATATGGAGGTCGGTGAGATCAAGGAGATCCACCTGATGCCGGAGGAAGCTTACGGAATACCGAATCCGAATATGATCCTCACACTCGAGATCGCAAATCTCCCGGGTTCCGAGGACCTTGAGGTTGGACAGCAGGTATACCTCACAAACCAGAGCGGCCAGCCGTTCCCGGTGAAGGTTACCGCGAAGGACGAGAAGATGATCACTCTTGACGCGAACCATGAGATGGCGGGGAAAGAGCTGAACTTCAAGATTGAACTGGTTGAAGTAAAATAGGAATAATCCCGACATTTTTCCACATACTACCCATAAGTCACACGATATGGAAGCAGTGGTATGCAGGAGGAATAAACGTTATGAAAGCTACGGGAATTGTAAGAAGAATTGATGACCTCGGACGTGTGGTGGTTCCGAAGGAGATCAGGCGGACACTTCGTTTGCGCGAAGGAACGCCGTTAGAGATCTTCACGGACCGTGAGGGGGAGATCATTCTGAAGAAGTACTCGCCGATGATGGAACTGAATGCGTTTGCAGGGCAGTATGCAGACGCGATGGCGCAGTCGACAGGGCTTATGGTCTGCATCACGGACCGGGACCAGGTGGTCGCGGCGGCCGGCGGGGCGAAAAAGGACTTTTTCCAGAAGCCTATCAGCCGGGCGCTGGAGCATGTGATCCAGGAGCGGATGACGGTGCAGGCGGGAAAGGATGAGCGGGCGTTCACGCCTGTGACGGACGATGACAGCGAGGGAATCACTGCGCAGGTGATCACTCCGATCATCTGTGAAGGTGACGCGATCGGGTCGGTCATTGTGATGAGCAGGGAGCCGAGGGCGAAGTTCGCGGATGCAGAGGTGCGTTTGGCAGCGACGGCGGCGGGATTCCTGGGACGGCAGATGGAGAGCTGAGAATTGAGGCTGGGCGAGATTTGAAACAGCAGTAAAAATGTTGAGAAAATATGCCTGGTAAGATAAAAAACGAAAAAAGTCCACATGATGATATTTTAGAAGAGATCACTTCAATAAATATTATCATGTGGACTTTGACTTTTATTTACAACGAATCAAAAAACGATCGAAACTGTTCAGTAGGTCTGCGCACTTGCTGCGCTGACCGTAAGAAAACATAGGCTGGAGGGCAAAAATCCCATCAGCGAAGCTGATCTGGAATGGATTTTTGCGTGTAACTATGAAGGTACTGAATAGTTACAAACGATCTAAATAAAAGGCATTATGCAAATGCATATTTCTAATTGCCATGCATCCGGAAGAAGCTGCCGGTGGCGGTTCCGCAGGTGAACAGTGTATCCAGACTATGTTCATGCGGGTAGACTTTTCGGATTCTGACATTCTTTATACACGTAATTATTCGGTCTACGCTAGTTTGGGCTGAAAGAACTTTATTTCCCAGCCTGCTTCTTCGAATTCCCATAGATATACACCATGATCGAAGCAATCGCAACCAATGCGCCGCCGAGGATTGAGGTGGATTTTACAGGCTCGCCGAGGATCGCTGCGCCGAGAACGATGCTGAACAGGATTCCGGAGTAGTTGTAGATACTGATCTCGGATGCCGGGGCGAAGCGGTAAGCGTAGGTGATGAATACCTGGCCCAGGGAGCCGAAGAGGCTGATCAGCATGAGCAGCATAAACTGATGCGGGTCTGGCATAACGAAATTGCTGATGACGAACGGCAGGGAACCGAACACGCTGAAGGTTGAAAAGTGCATGATAACGGTGATTCCGTCGACTTTTCCCTTAAAGTAGCCGAGAAACGTGTACGCAACGCCGGATGTGATGGCGGAGAGCAGCGCGACTACCAGCGGAAATGGGTCGGACTGGAAGCTCGGACGGAATACGATGAATGCGCCGATAACGGACAGTGCCAGCGCCGGGATCTGGATCGGGGAAAGCTTCTCCTTCATAAACACAGCAGCCAGCAGTGTGACAAAGATCGGGGAGAGCTTATTTAATACGGTGACATCTCCCTGTGCAGCATGGCTGGAGGCGTAGAACAGCGTGATCAGGCCCAGAAATCCGAAGAAAGAGCGGCCGAACAGGTACGGCTGATATTTTTTCGGGCCGTAGTAGGAACCACGTTTTTTACGGATGATGAAAAAGGAAACGATCAGGATGAAGAGATTGCGGACGCAGATCTGCTCCATCGTTGGAATTTCGCGGCTCATACGGACAACGACCTGCATGGAGGCGAAAGAAAGCGCGGACAGGATCATAAAGAGGATGCCCTTTTGTTTTTGTGTGATATTCATGATGTCCTCCTGTGAAATTGTAATCGAGGAATAGCTCAATTAGAATGATGATATGTCAAAAGACACGACAATTAAGAGTATAACTTTTTTTCATGGAATCGTCAATTGGTGCAAATATATAGAAGGAATAAAAGATTTCAGGAGGACATGTGGAGTATGTTTGGTGCGGATTAAATTGGAACAAATGGACGGTGATGGATTGCAGTTAAAAAACAGAATGCATATTGCCAGAGAAATAGAATCCAGTTACAATGATAGTAGAAAATAGTATTTAAAACTGTTGGCGGAGAGCGTAGGCGGAACCGACGGGGAGAGGACCGGGCGATCGTCAGAGGCTCGAAACAGCAGAAAAATGAATGAAAACGGATAAGGTGAGGAAATACTATGTATACATTCGAGGACTTAAAGCAGATCATGAAGACACTGCGTGCGGAGGATGGCTGTCCATGGGACCGGGCGCAGGATCATGACACGTTGAAAAAGCATCTCGTGGAGGAATGCGCGGAGGTGCTGGAGGCGATCGATGCTCATGACACGGAAAATCTCTGCGAGGAGCTGGGGGATGTCCTGTTCCAGGTCATGTTCCACAGTGAGATCGAGGCGGAGCAGGGAAATTTTACCGTGGATGATGTGGTGAACGGCATCTGCGAGAAGATGATCCGCCGCCATCCACGGGTCTTCGGAGGCGAGATTCCGGAGGTGGAGAACGAGAAGGACCTCTGGGAAGCGATCAAGAAACAGGAGCGGGAGGAAAAGAAAAAACGGGCCGCCGCACACTGACGAAAAGTGCGCAAAAACACGGCAAAAACGGGCAAAAATCCTTGACAAAGAATGCAGAAACATATATAAATGTAAGAGTGCAATGCAAAGGTCCTTCGGGCAGGCTTTGTCCGCAGGTTTGAAATGAATTTTAGGAGGAAATAAAACAAATGAACAAGACAGAATTAATCGCAGCAGTTGCTGAGCAGGCAGAACTCTCCAAGAAAGATGCTGAGAAGGCACTGAAGGCTTTCACGGATGTTATTGCAGCAGAGTTAGTTAAAGGTGAGAAGGTACAGTTAGTTGGCTTCGGTACATTCGAGGTATCCGAGAGAGAGGCTAGAGAGGGAAGAAACCCGCTTACAGGCGAGAAGATCACGATCGCAGCTTCCAAGAACCCGAAATTCAAAGCTGGTAAGGCTTTAAAGGATATGGTTAACGCTTAATTCTGTTTAGAATGATAAAAGTGGCTGTGTAGGCAGCACGTGTTTGGATCCCCTCCGTGATATGCGTATTGCGGAGGGGGAAATTGTTTCCGGGGTTCGCCTGGACAGGCGGGCAGCAGGAAGTCCGGCGGCGATGGTGCCGCAGAAAAGGAGCAAGTTATGCGTTTAGACAAATATCTGAAGGTATCCCGTATCATCAAGCGCAGAACCGTGGCAAACGAGGCGTGCGACAGCGGCCGTGTGATGCTGAACGATAAGATTGCGAGAGCCAGCGCGGAAGTTAAGGTCGGAGATGTGATTGAGGTGGCATTTGGAACAAAAGCCGTCAAGGTCCGTGTGACGAGCGTGCAGGAGACGATCCGCAAGGAAGATACGAAGGAAATGTTTGAATATATTTAGGAAAAACCTCACAGTGAAAACTGATGAGGTTTTTTATGTAAGGCGCGAAAACATACCAAAACATACTCTTTATTATACCGGAGTCCATAGATTCAAGTGAATCCATATGATATAATCGACTCGTTGTCACACCCAATCTGGCAACAGAAAGGGGGTGAATGCATGGAGTCGATAATTTCATTTCTGGTTTCCGTTATGGCAAGTGTGATCGCATACTATATTTGCAAGTGGTTAGACGGAAACGACAGTGGCAATTAGCCCAAATGAAAACCCCAGAGAATGGCCTCTCTGGGGTTTTCGCTTGTGAATTGCATGGATACAATTTCATTTCTGGTTACCGATATTGTAGCATATGCAAAAATGTATTTCAATATGCCAAAAGTGAAAAACAGCATAAAAATTTTTTAACTTCATATATTTAAAACATATTTACATATACAGGAGGTTTTTATGGAAGAGAATCCGGGAATGGCGCATAAGATCGTTTTGAATAATCGGAATCAGGGAAATCTCACGGGGATCCTGGATGTGATCTCCTTTGACGAGAACTCCATCGTGCTGGACACGGACATGGGACTTCTGACCATCAAGGGAAAAGACCTCCATGTAAACCGGCTGAGTCTGGAAAAAGGTGAGATCGATATTGAGGGCAGGACGGACAGCCTTGTGTATTCGGCGGGCGGCGGCGCGAAGAGCGGGGAATCATTTTTTGCAAAATTATTTAAGTAGTGGAAAAGCAGTGATGAAAGAGTTCATGAGGAAAAATTCAGGTAACCGCAGAAAATAGATCATGTGACGAAAAATGAGACCATGAAAGAGAAAATAAGCAGGAAATTTAAACTCGGAGGTGCCTTGTGAGTCCTTATCTTACTCTGGAAGTCCGCCTGGTTGGCATGAGTACGGTGCTCGGCTTTATTTTGATGGCGAGTTATGACTTTTTGCGGCTATTCCGCTTTTTTGTTCCCCATGGGCGGCTGTGGACGGGGATCGAGGATTTTTTTTACTGGATCTATGCGGCTGTCATGACGTTTCTTCTGCTGTTTTACGAGAACAGCGGTATTGTTCGGGCGTACATCATTGCGTGTGTGTTTTTCGGCATGATTTTTTATGATAAAATCATTAGCCGGAATGTGTTTCAGCTATTGAAAAAGCTGAAAAAATGGTATAAGATTAAAAGATAGAATCGTTTTGTTGGTTAGAACGGGAGGGAAAATCCAGAAGGAAGCGAGAAATCATGGGAGAAAACCGGAACAGACGAAATAAAAGAAAATCGAAAAACAGTCTGAGCAACCGGATGGCGTTAATTGGAATCACGGTGGTCGTAGCGAGTCTTGCTGTGGTAGTCCATATCGGCGGCGCTTCCCTGAGAGAACGCGATCTGGAATATCAGGCGCGGGAACAGGCGCTTGAGAAGTCCCTCGCGAAGGAAGAGGCGAGAGCCGCGGAACTCGAGGAGTACCGCGTGTATGTTCAGACGAAGCAGTATATTGAGAAGGTCGCGAAAGAGAAACTGGGGCTTGTAAATAAGGATGAAATTCTGTTTAAGGCCGATGAATCAAGCTAGGGCGAATCATGTCACTAACTTTTAAAAATTAAATACGGGAATCCGACAAATATTTCCCGCCTGCCTGCATATAATAAAATGGCGTATTCTGCGCCGTTAAAGCTGGTCATGGAGATCGGAACGGTCTTTGTGACAGGGTACGCAGGTTAGGAGGGATTTTTGTGTTTGGAAATCGTGAGGTACATAGAAAGCTGTCCGGGACCGGGGGCTATGCGGCGGGGCGGCTTGCGGAGATATCTGAGTCATTAGGACAGCTTGCGAAGGTTATGAAAAATTCCGGCGAAGATCCCGGACTTTCCAGGGAGGACGGGATCGCGGCACTGGAATCGGCGGCGTCCATGGTCTGCGGGAGCTGCGACCGCTGTGGCATGAAACAGGAATGCCTGGAGGATCAGGACGGGGAGAACTATTTCCTCTATTATCTGCTTCGCTCTTTCGAGAAAAAGGGCGCTCTGGAATATCCGGACATGCCCAGGGAGTTCCTGGACCGGTGCCGGAAGAAAACGGATTATCTGCGGGAATTAAATAGAAGTCTTGGGCGGTCCACGATGAATCTCGCCTGGAAGAACCGGTTTCTGGAGAGCAGGGACGCGGTCATGCTGCAGTTTGAGGAGATGGCGGGGATCCTGGGGGAGTTCTCCGGGCAGATGGAGCAGGCGGCGGATGTGACGGAGGCGCTGGTTCCGGCGGTGCGGGCGGCATTTCGGAAACGGCGGATCGCCCTGGAGGACATGCTCGTTTTGAAATATGGGGATGGACGCCGGGAGGCATTCCTCACGGCACGGACAGGAAACGGACGGTGTGTGACCGTGAAGGACATGGCGGCGTTGTTTGGACAGGCTGTGGGGGCGGAATTTATCCCGGCGAGGAATGGGAAGACGCTGGTCACGAGAAAATCGTCCATGGTGCGTCTCATCGAAAAGGGAAGCTACCGGATCCTGTTTGGATGCGCGAAGACTCCGAAAGAGGGGGAAGAAGTCTCCGGTGATAATTATATGTTCCGGAACACGCTGCCGGGGCAGGTGGCGTTGAGTCTCTCCGACGGAATGGGGAGCGGACCGGCGGCTGGGGCTGACAGCGAGCAGGTCATGGAGCTGGCGGAGCAGCTTCTGGATACGGGATTTTCGGCGCGGTCTACGTTAAAGCTCATCAACACGGTGCTCCTGCTGAATGGCATGGGTGACCGGCCGGCGACGATGGATCTGGGACTTGTGAACCTCTATACGGGGGTGCTGGAGATGATGAAGCTCGGGGCGGCGGCATCGTTTTTACTGCCGGACCGGCGGGGCGGCGGCGAGGCAGAGGTCCTGGAGTCAGAAACAGTCCCGGCGGGAGTGCTGAATCCCGTGGAACCGGTGATGATATCGAGGAAGCTGTGGGACGGAGATAAGATCATTATGGTCAGTGACGGAGTCCTGGATGCTATGCCGGGAGTGGAGAAGGAGAAAGCGTTCCGGGAATTTCTGGATGGTCTGCCCGACACGGGGGTGCAGGAGACGGCGGAGATGATCTTGACGTTTGCATTGTCGTTTGAGGGAGAGCCGCGGGATGATATGACGGTGCTGGTGGGCGGAATATACGGGTAAAGGTAATCACAAACGCACAAAGATTTTAGATATCATTACAGGAAAAACAGCGGAGAAGAAAATGGCAGGAAAAACAGCAGTGAAAACAGATGTAAAAGCGGGCAGATTTCGGCAGAAAGTTCTTAGCTTTATGAAGAAAAATCATATGACAGACCGGGGAGACAGCGTCCTGGCGGCAGTGTCGGGGGGCGCGGACTCGGTCTGCCTGCTTTTGCTTTTGCATGAGATGGCGGCGGAGCTTGGAATTAAAGTCTTTGCATTTCATATGAACCATGGGATCCGCGGAGCGGAGGCTGACCGGGATGAGCAGTTTGTGATGGAACTCTGTGAGCGGTTAAATATTCCGCTCACCGTGGCGCATGAGAAAGTGGAAGAATATGCAGCGGAACGTGGTTTATCGGGCGAAGAAGCAGGGCGGATCCTGAGATATCATCATTTGGGAGAGACTGCGGAAAAGTATCAATGCGCGAAGATCGCTGTCGCACATCATGAAGATGATGATGCGGAGACGGTGCTTTTGAATCTGTTCCGGGGAAGCGGACTTGCCGGACTTTCCGGGATCCGGCCGGTGCGGGAGAATATTATCCGGCCGTTATTATGTGTTTCACGGAAAGAAATTGAGGAATACTTAAATGAGCAGGAGCTTTCCTGGTGCGAAGACTCCACAAATAAGGAAAATGACTACACTCGGAACAAGATCCGAAACGAACTTCTGCCCTGGGTGACAGAGAATATAAACAGCCGGGCAGCAGAACATATTCTGGCGGTGTCGGAGTTTGCGGCGCAGGCAGACGCATATTTTGAGATGGAAGCAGAGAGAATTCTGGAAGAAAGCTGTTCAAAAAGAAGAGAAGAGGGGAAACAGCCAAATTCCAAAAATGCGGGGGAAGCAGATGGAAAAGAGCCTGGGACAGGTCAGAGCTCGAAAGTGGCAGAAAATGAGATGAAAATGTGTACAAAAATAAACACAGACATTTTCGATCCACAGCCCGAGATCCTGAAAACCTACATCGTCCGCCGCATGATCCTAAACGCCGCAGGGAAAGCGAAGGATATCACGGAACGCCATATCCGCTCCGTAATGGATCTCTCCGGTCCGGGTGGTGGGCATACTGTAGACCTGCCATATGGTCTCAAAGCGGTGCGTGGATATGAGACATTAGGGATCGTACAGAACAAAAATCCATCGCAAATGTCTGAGTCAGATCAGAAGCAGGAGAGAAAACCAGTTTTTGAAAATAAAATCAATCTGGAAACAGATATGGATGAGATTCTGGACCTGGGCGGAACACACATCCGCCTCCATGCCGTCCACCGGGAAAAAGAGCTGGAAATTCCGAAAAACCAGTATACGAAATGGTTTGACTATGATAAAATAAACGTTGGATTATCCATAAGATACAGGAAAAATGGGGATTATCTCACACTTTCCGGGGGTGGAAAAAAGAAGCTCCGCAGGTATATGATCGATGAAAAGATCCCGGAAAACGAGCGGGACCGGATCCCGGTCCTTGCAGATGGAGACCATGTATTATGGGTAGTCGGATACCGAATCAGTGATTATTATAAAATAACAGATGAGACTGAGCACATCCTGGAGGCGGAGGTGATCCTGCCTGGTGGGGGAGAGCCGGAAGGCGGCAGACAGGCAGGCATCTGGAATTGCAAAGGAGAAGACCATGGCTGATAAAATTCGTGTATTATTAAATGAAGAAGAAGTTGACAGGCGGATCAAAGAGATCGCGGAGCAGATCAACAAGGACTATGAGGGAAAAGCGGTTCATCTGATCTGTATCTTAAAGGGCGGTGTATTCTTTACCTGTGAGCTTGCAAAGCGCCTGACTGTCCCGGTTACACTGGACTTTATGTCCGTGTCCAGCTACGGCAGCGGCACAGAGTCCTCCGGCGTTGTAAAGATCATCAAAGATCTGGACCAGCCGCTTGAGGGAAAGAATGTCCTGATCGTGGAGGATATTATCGATTCCGGACGCACACTTGCGTACCTTATCGATATTTTACACAAGAGAAATCCGAACTCCATCCACTTATGCACTCTGCTTGACAAGCCGGAGCGCCGCGTAAAGAAACAGGTAAAAGTTGATTACACCTGCTTTACGATCCCGGATGAGTTCGTTGTAGGCTATGGCCTCGATTATGACCAGAAATACCGCAACCTTCCGTTCATCGGCGTTGTGGAGCAGCAGTAAGGAGGCACCCCAAGTTGAAACAGAACCAGCAGTTCCGCGGAATCGGTCTCGTCCTGCTTGTGATCGCGCTTATCACATTCGCGTCAAGCCTGACGAGCCAGGGGAGCTTATTCAGCCAGGAGATGACCCACCAGGAATTCATGGTGGCCGTGGAGAATAAGACCATCGAATCCGTAGACATCAATCAGAACCAGCAGCCGCCGACCGGAATCCTGGATATATTGCTGAAAAGCGGAGACCGGGCAGTTGTCGCAGTGTCCGATGTAAAAGAAGCAGAAAAACTTCTCCGGGAAAACTCTATCGACTATATTGTCGAGAATGTTCCACAGGAGAATTACCTGATGTCCGTTATCATCCCGGTAGCATTGAGCGCTGTGGTCATCATGTTCATGTTTATGTTCATGAACGCGAGACTCGGCGGTGGCGGCGGCGGAAACTCCAAGATGATGAATTTTGGAAAGAGCCGCGCGAAGATGAGCCGGACAAATTCCGTGAACTTCTCAAAGGTCGCAGGTCTTGAGGAGGAGAAGGAAGAACTCGAAGAGATCGTTGATTTCTTGAAGAATCCGAAGAAATATACGGATGTGGGCGCGAGGATCCCGAAGGGAGTGATCCTTGTGGGCCCTCCGGGAACCGGTAAGACACTTCTCGCGAAGGCGGTTGCCGGTGAGGCCGGTGTCCCGTTCTTCTCCATTTCCGGATCGGACTTCGTAGAGATGTTCGTCGGTGTCGGCGCATCCCGTGTCCGCGACCTTTTCGAGGACGCGAAGAAGAACGCACCGTGTATCGTCTTTATCGATGAGATCGATGCCGTTGCGAGACGCCGCGGTACCGGTATGGGCGGCGGACATGACGAGCGCGAGCAGACCTTAAACCAGCTTCTCGTTGAGATGGACGGTTTCGGCGTCAATGAGGGAATTATCGTTATGGCGGCGACAAACCGTGTAGATATCCTGGATCCGGCGATCTTAAGACCGGGCCGTTTCGACCGGAAGGTCGGAGTCGGAAAACCGGATATCCGCGGACGCGAGGAGATCTTAAAGGTCCACTCCAAGGAAAAGCCGCTGGGCGACGATGTAGATTTAACAAGAGTGGCACAGACCACAGCCGGATTTACCGGTGCGGATCTGGAAAACCTCTTAAATGAGGCGGCAATTCTCGCTGCAAAGCAGTCCCGCCGCTATATTCTCCAGGCAGATATCGATCAGGCATTCGTGAAGGTCGGAATCGGCGCGGAGAAGAAGAGCAAGGTGATCTCCGAGAAGGAGAAGAAGATCACGGCTTACCATGAGACGGGCCATGCGATCCTGTTCCATGAACTCCCGGATGTCGGTCCGGTCCACACGATCTCCATCATCCCGACCGGCATGGGCGCGGCTGGATACACGATGCCACTTCCGGAGAAGGATGAGATGTTCAACACGAAGAGTAAGATGTTAGAGACCATCATGGTTTCCCTTGGCGGACGGATCGCTGAGGAGATCATCTTCGGTGATGTGACCACAGGCGCGTCCCAGGATATCAAACAGGCATCCGCGATCGCCCGGGCGATGGTGACCCAGTACGGTATGTCTGAGAAGCTCGGAATGATCAACTATGGCAGTGATGATGACGAGGTGTTCATCGGAAGAGATCTTGCGCATACGAGATCCTACGGCGAGCGTGTTGCCTCCGATATCGACAGTGAGGTAAAGCGGATCATCGACGAGTGCTATGCGAAGGCGAAACAGATCATTCTGGAGCATGAGGATATTCTCCATAAGTGTTCTGCGCTGCTGATCGAGAAAGAGAAGATCGGTCAGGCGGAGTTTGACCGTTTATTTACAGGTGCTGAGGAAAAGTCTGCAGCAACAGAATAAATTTCTGCGTCGGTGGTTCCCTGGGCAGCAGAAAAAGAAAGACTTAGAAATGCTTTGACGGGTCATTTTGAGTAAAAGTTTAGAAACTTAAGCAGATCGACGTTTGTGCAAAAGAAATACAGCCAAACGTCGATTTTTTGCTTGAAATGATAAAAATGCATAAAGAAAAATGGGCCAGTGGCAAAATGAACAAAAAATATTTTCATGTTTTTAAATGTTTGTGCACACTTATCCGGATTCCTATGCTATATTACTACACGTAACCCCCCAATACATTATATAGTTTTTGCTATACCCCATAAGAGACATAATACCTTTTCCGGAAGAAGGCCAGTGGTTCCCCCCGCTGGCTTTCTTTCTGCCCATTTTTAGACAAAAGACCTGGAATTTTTGCCGCAGTTCAGAGCGGCTGGTTTCAGGTCTTTCTATTTTCGGGTCTATCTATTTTCAGAAAAAAACGTGCAAACAGGTGTGCAATCCTGTATAATAACACTTGTGAGTGAAGTAAATGAAAACAGATATCAGTCATACGGCTGCGTGCTGACCGGGCAGCCGTTTCAGATCAGTAAGGGAGGCCATTCAAAATATGTTGAAGGCGGCACTTTTCAGTGATGGGACAAAAGAGTACCGCATTCCGGAAGAACCGGAGTGCGGGGATAAAGTAACGATCAGGTTCCGGACCGGAGCCGGGGATGTGGATCATGTGTATGCGGTGGTCCGGGATGCCGTAAGCCGGGAAGAGGGCAGGCGGCTGGAGCTTAAGAAAAAGGAATCCATCGGAAGATTTGATTTCTATGAGACAGAGATTTTAGTGGGGGAGACCCCGCTGCGATATGATTTTGAGGCTGTAAAGGGGAGCGAGGTCTGCCATTACAATCGTCTCGGCGTTCTGGAGGCCGGCGGCATGGATGCGCCTTTCGTGATCACACCGGGATTCCATGTACCGGAATGGGCGAAGGGTGCCCTGATGTACCAGATCTTCGTGGACCGGTTTAACAACGGAGATCCGACGAACGATGTTCTGGGGGACGAGTATGTCTACATCGGATTCCCGGTGACGAAGGTGGAAAAATGGGATGAGCGGCTTTCGGTTCTCGATGTGGATCGGTTTTACGGCGGTGATATTCAGGGGATCTGGGATAAGTTAGACTATCTTCAGAGTCTGAAGGTGGAGGTCCTCTACCTGAGTCCGGTGTTCGTGTCTCCGTCGAACCATAAGTACGACTGTCAGGATTACGAGCATATCGATCCGCATTACGGCGTGATCGTAAAGGATGAAGGCGGGCTTGTGACGGGAGACGCGTCGGACAACGGGAATGCGAAGCGGTATTCCGTGCGCACCTCTGACCGGGAAAATCTGGAGGCCAGCGATGAGTTTTTTGCCCGATTTGTGCAGGAGGTCCATAAGAGGGGGATGCGGATTATCCTGGACGGCGTGTTCAACCACTGCGGTTCCTTCAATAAATGGATGGACCGGGAGAAGATCTATGAGAAGGACGGCGGGTATGAGCCGGGGGCTTACCTGACAGCGGACAGTCCGTACCGGGATTTCTTCCTGTTCGGAGATCAGGACGGATGGCCGGACAATGATTCCTACGAAGGCTGGTGGGGACATAACACACTGCCGAAGCTGAACTATGAGGGATCGGAGAAGCTGTATCAGTATGTGCTTGATATCGCGAGACGCTGGCTCTCCCCGCCGTATTCCATCGATGGCTGGAGACTTGACGTGGCGGCGGATCTCGGGCATTCTCCGGAGATGAACCACCGGTTCTGGAGAGATTTCCGGAAGACGGTGAAGGAGGCGAACCCGGACGCGCTGATCCTGGCGGAACATTATGGGGACGCTTCAGACTGGCTTTCCGGGGATCAGTGGGACACGGTGATGAATTACGATGCGTTCATGGAGCCGGTCTCCTGGTTCCTCACAGGCCTTGAGAAGCACAGCGAGCGGAAGGATGAGCACCTGCTCCACAACAGCCAGGCGTTTATGTGCTCCATGCTTTCAAATATGAGCCGGATGCAGACGGGATCGCTCTACGCGGCGATGAATGAGCTTTCAAACCATGATCACTCGAGGTTCCTTACGAGAACGAACCGTGTGGTGGGACGGCTTTATAAGCCGGAGGACGCCGAAAACGCGGAAAAAGGCATCAATTACGGAACATTCCGCTCCGGCGCCCTGATCCAGATGACATGGCCGGGGGCTCCGACGATCTATTACGGGGATGAGGCCGGTGTCTGCGGCTGGACAGATCCGGACAACCGGAGAACGTTCCCGTGGGGAAAGGAAGATCTGGAGCTCACGGAATTCCACCGGTATCTGACGGGGATTCGGAACAGGACTCCTGCGTTCAGGCGGGGCGCGTTTAAGTCGCTGTTGGCGGAGAACGGCATGATCGCTTACGGAAGGTTCGACGCAGACGAGCAGGGAGTCGTCGTGGTGAACAGCGAGGACTATGCACAGAGAGTCCGGATCCCGGTATGGGAAGCGGAGGTGACCGCAGATGCCATGGTCCGTGTGATGCTCACGGACGCGAAGCGCTACAATGTAGGAAGCCTGAAATACCCGGTGGTGGATGGTGTGATGGAAGTGGAGCTTCCGGGAAATGGAGCGATGATCTTTATCGCGCGGAGTTCTGGGCAGGATGATGAAAAAACTGCTTGATTTTTGAATTAATGTATGGTATCATTTTGAATTGTCAGAATGATATGGGCGGATTCCCGAGTGGCCAAAGGGGACAGACTGTAAATCTGCTGCAACTTGCTTCGGTGGTTCGAATCCACCTCCGCCCATTATTGATCCAGGAAGTTAGGGAATGCAAAGCCCCAGATTGGAATGAGCAGTTCTTGGCGAGCTGCGGAAAGCCCATCTCGGGAACTGCGTCCCCGAGATGTACGTTGATTTGTAAATACAAATCAACGAATAAATTTCCAAATAAAATTCCTTATGTGAGCAAGCTCTCAACGGAATTTTCTTCGTAAATTTATTACCTTTCCTCTGTGCTTCCAAATTTATGCGCCCAGATAGCTCAGTTGGTAGAGCAGAGGACTGAAAATCCTCGTGTCGCTGGTTCGATTCCAGCTTTGGGCACTAGAGGTACTGGTGAGGATGACTCCGAGGTATTATGGAGCTTCGCTCCATAATCGCCGTTTGCAACGGCGATAACTGCTGACATAGAAATTTTTTCTTATGTGAGCAAGCTCCCAACGAAAACTTTCGATGTCATCAGTTGCCTCTCATTACTTATACGCGGGTGTAGTTCAATGGTAGAACACCAGCCTTCCAAGCTGGATACGTGGGTTCGATTCCCATCACCCGCTCTTCTTATGAATTGCCGGATCTCTGAATTTCAGAGGTCCGGTTTTTCTATATAATAATTGTGTCAGAATGTCAGACTACCCCATAAAAGCTGATACCCCACAGGAGGACGAACATGAATTTACGCGAATATCTGAAAACCACCAACCTCATCACCGACGGCGCCTTCGGAACCTATTTTGCCGCAAAATACCAGACCCAGGATATCCCGGAGCTGGCAAATATTACTGCGACGGAGAAAGTAAAGAAGATCCACGAGGAATACCTGAATGCCGGAGCGAAATTTATCAGGACAAATACGTTTGCGTCAAACAAAGAAACACTGCAGGAGGATTTTGCGGAAGTTGAGAAAAACATTCAGGCGGCGGTTGAGATCGCGAGAGACGCGGTAAACGGGAGAGATGCCTGGATTGCGGGAGATATCGGCCCGATTCCGGTGAATGGAGCGGAGGACGCGGCGGCAGCGGCGGACGAGTATTATCAGATTGCGAAGACCTTTGCGGAGCGCGGTGTCACAGTTCTGGATTTTGAGACATTCGCGGACCTCGACGGAATTCTTCCGGCGATCAAAAAGATCTGCGCGGAATATGAGATGTTTATCATGGTCTCCTTCTCTGTAAACCAGTTTGGCTACAGCGCGGCGGGACTCAGCGCGAAGCGCCTGTTAGCGGATGCGGCGGCTGTTCCGGAGATCGATGCGGTGGGCTTAAACTGCGGCGTAGGTCCGGCCCATATGCGCCAGATCCTGGAAAAGGCGGGTCGTCCTGTGGATAAGTTCCTGCTTGCGATCCCGAATGCGGGATATCCGACGCTGACGAGAAATAAGCTCCAGTTTGGAAATACACCGGCATACTTTGCGGAGAAGATGAAGGAACTTCAGGCGCTCGGCGCAGATATTCTCGGCGGCTGCTGTGGAACGACCCCGGAATTTATCGGAGAACTGTCTTCGTGGGACGGAATCTTAAACAAGATTGTCCTGGATACAGAGATGGATAATGGGGAGCAGACGGGACATGTCCAGAGACATGGATTCCTTTACGATGAAAACGGAGAGAGGAAACAGAAAAAGCTCATCGCGGTAGAACTTGCCCCGCCCTTTGATGCGGATGATGAGAAGCTTTTGGAGTCGGCCCATCTTTTAAAGAATGCGGGCGTGGATGTCCTCACATTCCCGGATTCCCCGTCCGGGCGGACAAGAGTCGATTCCGTCCTCATGGCGAGCAAGGTCCGTCAGGCTACAGGCCTTAATGTGATGCCGCATATCTGCTGCCGTGACCGGAATGCGATCGCTATGCGGTCCCTGTTTTTGGGAGCGGCCATCAATGACATCCATAACTTCTTAATTATTACAGGAGATCCGATCCCGTCCACAGCGAGACAGACCGTAAAGGCGGTGTTCAACTCCGACTCCACCGGTCTCATGAAGATCGCAAAGGAGATGAATGAGGATGTCTTCGCGAAGAACCCGCTCTGCTACGGCGGCGCCATCAACCAGGGAAGAAAGAACTTGGATGTGGAGATTGGACGTGTGAAGAAAAAGATGGAAGAGGGCGCGGAGTTCTTCCTGACCCAGCCGGTATTCACGAAGGAGGACGCGGCGAGACTGCGCCGGATCAAGGAGGAGACGGGCGCGACAATCCTCTGCGGGATCATGCCGCTGATCAGCAGAAAAAATGCCATGTTCATGAAAAATGAGATCGCAGGCGTCAACGTGACGGACGAGATCGTTGCCAGATACCCGGAGAAAGCGAACCGCAAGGAAGGCGAGGCAGCGGGAATCCAGCTCGCGAAGGAAGTCATGAAGATGGTGGAAGATTTTGCGGACGGATATTACTTCTCATTCCCGTTCAATAGAGTCTATATGCTGCAGGACATCATGGGAAAATAAAGAACTGCAAAGATACAGATTGACAGCTTTTTTTCCTTATGTTATCATGTCAACCGTTGTATAAAATCGGAAACTCCTTGAAAATACAGGGATTTTCTTCCTATAGAAACAGTGACGGCACCCCGGCACCCGGAGACGGCCGTAAACGGAGAATAGAAAAAGAATGATTAAAACGATTACAGCCGCAGAGCTGATCAATGGAAGAACCTTTGACCGGACGATCATTGACATCCGTCCGGCGGAGGAATACAAAAAGGGGTCCATGGACGCCGCCTTAAATATCCCGGAGGACAAGCTGGTGGAATATCTGGAGAATCCGGAAGAGGCGGATCTGGAATCCGGCACCATCGGCGATGGAAAAGCCTGGGAAGAGGGCGTGAATGTGGGAAAGCTTCTCGCGGCGATCCCGAAGGACAAGCCGGTATGGGTACTCTGTCACACCGGAAATAAGAGTCTTTACGTTGCAGAGCTTATGAGCGATGCGGGCTTTGATGCCGGAAGCGTGGAGGGCGGATACCGTTCCTTCCTGCGCCTGTCCTTATCCATGATGGTCATGAACGAGGAAGAGGTCACGGAGCGGACGAAAGCCATCGAGCGCAGCATCATCACGAAATACCGCAAGTCCATCTGGAGACGGTTCACAAAGGGAGTCCATGACTACGAGTTAATTAAGGAAGGCGATAAGATCGCGGTCTGCATTTCCGGCGGAAAAGACTCGATGCTGATGGCGAAGCTTTTACAGGAGCTGCAGCTTCACGGCAAGGTAAAATTCGACCTCGTATTCCTTGTGATGAATCCGGGCTACAACGAGGACAACTGGAATATCATCTTAAACAACGCGAAGCTTCTCGGCATCCCGATCAATGTGTTTGAAAGCGATATCTTCAATATTGTCGCTGACGTGGATAAGAGTCCGTGCTATCTCTGTGCGAGAATGCGCCGCGGTTACCTTTACTCCCACGCGAAGGAGCTTGGCTGCAATAAGATCGCATTGGGGCATCATTTCGATGACGTGATCGAGACGACGCTCATGGGCATGCTGTACAGCGGAAAAGTCGAGACGATGATGCCGAAGCTCCACAGCAAGAACTTCGAGGGCATGGAGCTGATCCGCCCGATGTACATGGTCCGCGAGGCGGACATCAAGGCCTGGAGGGATTACAACAACCTTCACTTTATTCAGTGCGCCTGCCGCTTCACCGAGCGCTGCGCGACATGCGGCGGCGAAAAGGGATCGAAGCGCGACGAGATGAAGGAGCTGATCGCGGAGCTCAGGAAGCGCTGCGATACCATCGACATGAACATCTTCAACAGTGTCCACAATATTAATTTAAAAACGGTCATCGGCTATCACAAGGGAGACTGGACGTATAATTTCCTGGATGACTACGATGAGGAAGAGAAGAAAATGCCGCGGTAGATAAGAATATTTTAGGGCGTCAGTCGGTGGAAAGTTACTTTTCATGGGTAGGAATTTTCTGAACTGAAAATTCCGTATGATACCGTTGTAACTGTGGGAAACTTGCGCGGAAAATTAAACAAAAGCGTAATTGACAATTCTTTTCAAACACGCTATAATGAGATTCTATCGGAGATCATGCGGATGTGGCGGAACTGGCAGACGCACCAGCCTTAGGAGCTGGCGGGCAACCGTGGGGGTTCAAATCCCTTCATCCGCATTCTTCTTTAGAATTACGAATCGAATAACTACCAGAATAGGGGAGTAGTCGGCGCCACTGGCGCAGTAAGGCCAACATACTGGAAATGATCCTGGTTTTACTTTAAATGATGAGACTTATCTGTCGGGAAAAGACAGAGGGGGTCTCTTTTTTTATGCATTTGCGGGCTTCTTACTGGTGGGAAGATCAACAAGAAATAAAATTTGGAGGAAATGATCTATGGGGCTTCTGGAATTGTTTATCCTGGCTGTGGGGCTGTCGATGGACGCCTTCGCGGTGTCTGTCTGTAAGGGCTTGTCGGTGACGAAAATGGAACCGAAGCATGCGTTGCTCTGCGGCGCTTATTTTGGCGGATTTCAGGCGCTGATGCCGGCACTTGGCTATCTTCTGGGAAGCCAGTTTGAATCCATGATCACCCAGATCGACCACTGGATCGCCTTTGTGCTTCTCGGGATCATTGGATCAAGCATGATCAAAGAATCCAGGGAGGACGAAGAGGAAGAGGTCAGCGCGAGCTTTGATGTGAAGACCATGCTGGCGCTGGCGGTTGCGACGAGTATTGATGCCCTCGCCGTGGGAGTCACCTTCGCATTTCTCCATGTAAATATCGTCTGGGCGGTGACCTTTATCGGCTGTACGACCTTTGTCCTGTCAGCAATCGGGGTAAAGGTCGGTAATGTATTTGGGATGAAATATAAGTCGAGGGCGGAGCTGGCCGGCGGAGTGATCCTGATACTCATGGGGATCAAGATCCTGCTGGAGCATCTGGGATTCCTCGGATAATATGAGATACAAATAGACCTCCGGGATTCTTGACAATGGTTTGACAGACCGATATAATGAGTGAGTATCCGAGAAGCGTACAGCAGTGTACGATGAGCATTGTATACATCAGGGTTCGGCATCATTTGATGCGGACCCTGTAACTATGTTGACATAAGCATGGAAAACGATTCTAATTTTCCGGAAAGTTGAAGAAATATGGAAAAGAGAAACACAAACAGACAGAGAGAATATCGGGACGATTACCGCCAGCATTCCCCGGCGTGGATCCGGGCACAGCGCAGGAAGAGAAAGCTCATTATGAGACGGCGGATCATGATCGGCGGAGCGGTGATCTGCGTCGTGCTGATCGCGGGCGTGATCCGGATCTTTTCCGGCGGAAAGAGCCATGGAAAAGAGACGGAGGCCAGTGCCATCGAGGAATCCACATTCCAGGCATCCGATATCAGCGTAAACGGAATTTCCTTAAAGGGAATGACGAGAAGTGAGGCGAAGGCCGCTATTGAAAAAGAATATCCGTGGAAGGTGACGATCACCTACAACGGGGAGAGTATCGACGCGGAGAACCTGATCGACACTGATCTTGACGCGTTTTTAGATGGAATCTGCACGGGAAAGGCAGAGGGAGAGTACACCTTCGCGGTTGAAGACTCCGAGGATCTGCAGTCCGCTGCGGCAGAGGCAGCGGCGGACGCGGCGGCGAAGTGGGATGTGAAGGCAAAGAACGGCTCGATCTCCGAGTATGACGCTGCGACGGATAAGTTCCTGTTTGCGGACGGAGCTCCGGGCAAGGCTGTGAACCAGGAGAAGCTTATAAAGGACCTCGTGGAGGCTGCGACAAGCGGAAACTATGACGCCGTGATCCAGGCTGAGGTCAATGAGAGCCAGCCGGAGCTTTCCGCAGCGAACGCGAAGGAGCAGTATAAGACTCTTTCTACGTTTACGACGGAGACTACCGCCAACGAGAAGAGAAATACGAACGTAAAGCTTGCGGCCAGGGCTATCAACGGAACCATCGTGCAGCCGGGTGAGGAATTTTCCTTTAATAAGGTCGTGGGACAGCGCACGGCGGAAAAGGGATATCAGGAAGCGGCTGCCTACAGTGGAGGCGAGGTCGTACAGGAACCGGGCGGCGGTGTCTGCCAGGTATCTTCCACGATGTACCGTGTGGCATTCCAGTCCGGTATGCAGATCACGTTCCGAAGATCTCATACCTTTGAGCCGAACTACGTAACTCCGGGACAGGATGCGGCGATCAGCTGGGATATTCCGGATTTCAGGTTTATCAATACATCAAAGGCGGCGATCGGTATTCGCGCGAACTACAGCAACCGGAAGATGACAGTCTCCTTTTACGGAGTACCGGTTCTGGAAGATGGAATCACCTGGAGTCTGGAGTCTGAGAAGACGGATGAGCTTCCGCCGCCGGAGCCGACTTATGTGGAGGATCCGACACTGGATCCGGGTACTGAGGTGACACAGAAGGCGGCGACGAACGGCAGCCGCTGGGTTACCTATAAGATCGTTTCAAAGAACGGAACTATTGTCGAAAAGACAGAAGATCACGCGAAGACCTACAAGGGACACGCAGCTGTGATCCGCAGAAATACGGGAACCGTGAAGGTTTCACCGGATGAGACGACAGCCGTTGAGTCCACGTCGGCGGCAGCAGTAGACGGAATGCCGGACGGATATGTTCCGGGCGAGAGCGTCGCGCCGGAGAGCTCTGCCGCCGCGACAACCGCAGCCGGTTCTTCCGGCACATCGGCGGCAACGGCGTCCACCGGTGGATCTGAGACGAAGGGCACACACAGTGAGACAACGGCTGCATCGACGACAGCGGCAGCGACTGAGGCAGCGACGACGGCTGCACCGGCGACAGAAGCAACGACGGCAGCCGCGCCAAAGGGCCCGGGTGATGAAACATCCGCAGCTGCACCGACGGAAGCCATTGGAAATATTGCGGGATTTCCGGGAAATGGGAACTAGGGAAATCTTTGCACGCATTGGCAATGGCACTGGCAGATACAGGAAAACACCAGATAGAAACAAGGGGTGAATGCGGCATGTTCAGCAGGCGCGAATATGAATATGTGATGGAGATCGCCAAAGAGGGCAGCTTTTCGAAGGCAGCCCAAAAGCTTTATGTGTCCCAGCCAGCACTCAGCGGCGCGATCAAAAAGCTGGAAAAGGACCTTTACGGGATCCCGCTTTTTGACCGTGCCGTCACGCCGGTGGCATTGACACCGGCAGGGCAGTATTACCTTGAGCAGGCGAGAAAGATTTATGAGCTGAGGAATGAAATCGAACATCACTTTGCGGATCTTGCCGGAATCCGGACGGGAATCATCAATATTGGAACTTCCGGATATTTCTGCGCCTATCTTCTCCCGGATATCATCCGTGGCTACTACCGGCTCAATCCGAAATGCAGGATCAATGTGACGGAGACGGATGCCTCCGGCATGGACGCAGGTCTCCGTTCCGGACAGTTCAATATCACGATCGATGTCGAGGTGCTGGATCCGGAAATGTTTGAGAGTGTGACACTGGGATATGAGTATATGGTAATGGCTGTTCCGGCATCCTTTGAGGTCAATGACAGAATGAAACAATATCAGATCTCGAGAGAGGCGATCTTAAACAGAAGTTTTCTGGATGATTCGGTACCGGCTGTTGATCTTTCCCTCGTCGCGAAGGAACCGTTTTTGATGCTCAAAAAACATCACGATGCCTATCGCAGGAGTATGGATATCTGTGCGCATTCGGGATTTGAGCCAAACGTCGTGATGTCCTTCGATCAGCTTCAGACAGCCTATAACGTGGCGAGAAGTGGACAGACCGGTATTATTTTCTTCCGGGATGGGCTTTTAAAATACACGGAGAATACCGAAAAGCTGTGTTATTATAAGCTCGGGGATCCTCTGGCGAAGAGGGCAATTCTGCTGACAATGAAGCGCTATCCCGGCGTTGGACCGACGGTGGATGACTTTATTAAATATCTAATGCTTGCGAAGAAATAACGTGGATGGATACCGACTGCGTATCTGTCAAAATATATAGTATCAGGCGAAAAGCGTCTGGAACAGAATTCTGTTCCGGGCGCTTTTCGTTTATCCCCTATAAGCATTTGCTTATACATCCATATCTGAAAGCGAGTTGGAAATCTTTTCTCATAGATGTTACAGTAATGTCAGAAACAAGCAAGGTACATAAAGAGTTACCGCACAGAGGTCGGATGCGTCAGAACAGAAGCTCCGCATGAAGCGGGAACCACAAAGAAGTCACAGTATAAGGAGGATTCAGCATGAGATTAGCAACTATCAAGGTAAACGGAACAGAAAAAGCCGGTATCGTATTAAATCGCGGTATTCTTCCGATCAAGGCGCTGAACGCCGCAAAGGGAACTGCATGGGCGGAAGACATGATGAGCCTGATCCAGAAACAGCAGATCCCGGGCTTAACAAAATGGTATAACGAGGGCGGAAAGGAAGAGCTTGAGAACATTGCAGGTCTTGTCCCGAACGCAGATGTTGTATATGGTCCGCTTTACCGCAACCCGAAACGTATCTTTGGAATCGGTCTTAACTATGTGGATCATGCGGGAGACATCGGATCCGCAGCGCCGAAGGGATTCCCGGGAAGCTTCTTCAAGATGGCAGATACCCTGATCGGACCTGGGGACGAGATCCTGCTTCCGAAGTTAAAAGAAGCGCAGAAGACGACCGCTGAGGCAGAGCTTGGAATCATCATGGGAAAGGATTGCAGAGACGTTTCCGAGGAGAACTGGCAGGATGCCATCGTCGGATACACAACGATCCTCGACATGACAGAGGAGTCCATCTTAAAGGGAAATGATTATGTGACAGGAAATCCGAGATACCTCTGCATCGTCAAGAACTTCCCGACCTTCTTCTCCTTTGGACCGCAGCTCGTAACACCGGATGAGGTTCCGGATGTGCTGAAATTAAATGTACAGAGTATCCACAATGGCGAGGTTCACGCGGAAAACGTAGTTGCGAATATGACACACCGCCCGGCACGCCTCGTGTCCCTGCACAGCAGTATTCAGGGCTGGTACGCAGGAGACATCCTTTCCACCGGAACACCGAGAGCATTCCACATTCAGGACGGCGACATAGCGGAATGCCGCATCCAGGGACCGGACGGATTTGAGATGGCACCGCTTGTGAACCCGGTCGTTGACTTGAAAAAGCATCCGGAGAAATAGAACTTATTCAATTACTGTATTTTAATCAAACAATTCAAATAATTAAAACAATAATTTGATCCCGGATAGCTGTGAAGAGATAAACAGTTACCAGTTTCAAAACATTTAAATTGGAGGTATCTATCATGGATTTAGGTTTAAAAGATAAAGTTGTTCTTTGTATGGCATCTGCAGCAGGACTTGGAAAAGGAATCGCAACAGAGATGGCGCGTGAGGGCGCAAAGGTTATGATCTGCACCGCAGAACCGTTTAAGGATCAGCTCCTCGAGGCGCAGGCTGAGATCGAGAAAGAGACCGGAAATAGACCGGAAACATTCCTCTGCGATGTGAATAAACCGGAAGACATTGACGCACTTGTAAAACATACGGTCGATACTCTCGGCGACATCTACGCTTTAGTAAATATGTGCCCGGGTCCGAAACCGGGACCGTTCGAGAACTTTGATGACGCAGCATGGACAGGCGCTTTCAATATGTGTCTCCTTTCCTATGTAAGAACCATCCGTGCGGTACTCCCGTCCATGAAACGTCTCGGCGGTGGCCGTATCGTAAACTCTACATCCTCTTCTGTTAAGGACTGCCTCGACAACCTGATCCTTTCCAACACCATGAGAATGGGTGTTGTCGGCATGAGCAAGACACTTGCAAGAGAAGTCGGCAAGGATAATATCCTGATCAATGTCATCGGACCTGGTCGTATCGGCACAGCAAGAATCGAGAGCTTAAATAAGATGCGCGCGGACAAAGCCGGAATCAGCGTATCCGACTATGAAAAAGAGGACCTTAAGAAATTCCCGATGGCGCGCTACGGCACTATCGACGAGTACGGTCGTCTCGCAACATGGCTCTGCTCTGAGGCAAACACATATGTATCCGGCCAGACGATTCTCTTAGACGGCGCTATGACGACCGCATATTAATCAGAAAACATGTATTGTCCCGCTGCGTGTGAAAACAGCGGGGCAATACGGATTGAAACAGCCAATATCAGGTCGCTCCTTCTGGAATGGGAAGCGTAAAGCAGAAAGGAACTTTAGTGATGGATAAATTATTTGCAAAAAGAATGGACGAGCTCGCTCCGTCCGGAATCAGAAAAGTAAACGAGAAAGCGCTTGCAATGGAGCGTGCCGGTGAGACCGTGATTCACTTTGAACTTGGTCGTCCGGATTTTGACACACCGGAATATATCAAAAAAGCCTGCATCGCCGATATCGAGAAAGGTGACGTTTTCTACACCTCCAACTTCGGTACTATGGAGCTCCGCGAGGCGATCGCTTGGAAATTAAAGACTCAGAATAATGTCGACTACAAGCCGTCCGAGATCATCGTCAGCGTTGGTCTTTCCGAGGCAGCCTTCGATGTAATGACAGCGATTCTCGATGAGGGCGATGAAATTCTCGTTCCGAATCCAGGCTGGTTAAACTACTTAAATGTACCGAAGCTTCTCGGCGCAACACCGATCACCTATACATTAAAGGAAGAGAATGATTACCAGATCGATCTCGATGAGATCCGCGCCAAGGTAACTCCGAGAACAAAAGCCATGGTCCTCATCACACCGAGCAACCCGACCGGAGGTGTTCTCGCTGAGAATGTCTTAAAGGAACTGGCGGAAATCGCAGTGAAGAACGACATCATGGTCATCTCCGATGAGGTTTACGAGAGACTGCTATATGATGATGCAAAGCACATCAGCATCGCTTCCCTTCCGGGAATGAAAGAGCGTACCATCACATTGAATGGCTTCTCAAAGGCGTATTCCATGACCGGATGGAGACTCGGATATGCTGCATGCAATGAGGAGATCGTTAAGACCGTCAACAAGCTTCATCAGCATGTGGTCACATGCGCAACTTCCTTCGTACAGAAGGCAGGTGTTATTGCCCTTAAAGAAGAGAAAAACGAAGTCAACGACATGGTCAAAGAGTATCAGAGACGCCGCGACTACGCAGTCAAAGCCATCAATGAGATCGACGGCTTAAGCTGCCGCTGTCCGAAAGGTGCATTCTATATCTTCATCAACATTGAAAAACTCGGCATGACCGGGCAGGAATTCGCACCGCTGCTCCTTGAGAACGCAAAAGTTGCCCTTGTTCCGGGCGATGTATTCGGGACGGAAGGTGATCATTATGTCCGGATGTCCTTCGCGAATAGCTATGAGAATGTCGTTGAGGGATGTAAGAGATTGAAAGAGTTTGTTGAGAAGCTTCGCAGGAACAAATAAGCATTTCATATCGGAAGATTACTTCTTTTATATCTAAAAACCCCGGAACCTGTTATAAGATTCCGGGGTACATAACGAGAGCACGAGACGGGATTCGAACCCGCGACCCTCGCCTTGGCAAGGCGATACTCCACCACTGAGCCACTCGTGCGAAATGAAATTGCTTTAAGAGATGTTTCTATTATACCTATAGTTTTTTTACCTGTCAATGATGAAAACGTAATGTTTTACATGATTTTGCACAGCAGCAAAATGGAAATAGTACAATGATCTGGCGAAGATTCGTATCTTTTGACCGTAGTCATGGGATACGGACTCAGGCAGAATCAGATAAACAGGAGGTAAAGATGTGAAGAAAAAGGTGTTGTATGTTGAGCGTGGTATTGATGAATACGGTTTGTATGAAGGAACTCAGGATGCCATGAAGGATCTGAACGTGGAGTTGTCCATCACGCTTGATCCGAAGGACATTGAAGACTGCGACGGAGTGATATTTCCGGGAGGTCTGCCGGATGTTGATCCTGAGCTTTATGGGGAAGAGAATCAGGGCAGCATGAACCTCGACAGAACGCTGGATGATGAGCAGATGGCAATGATCGACGCTGCGGTAAAAGCAAAGAAGCCGATCCTGGCGATCTGCAGAGGAATGCAGTTGGTTAATGTTTATTTTGGGGGAACATTGATCCAGGATCTGGAGAATGGAACTATGCATAAATATGTTCCGAACGAGAATAAGCTGCATGATACGGTCTGCATTTCAGGAACTCCATTCGCGATCATCTACGGTGATACCGGAATCGTCAATTCTGCTCATCATCAGGCTGTAAAAAAACTGGGAAAAGGATTTAAGATCGGTCAGGTATGGCTTTCGGGAAAGCTTAGCCCGGAGCAGAAAAAAGAATGGCTGGAAAAGATCGAAAATGATGAGAACCTGGAGATAGAGTGCAAGAGAACCTGTATTATAGAAGGAATGATACATAAGGAGCTGCCGATCATTATGGTACAGTGGCATCCGGAGCTGATGCACAGAGATCCGATCAAGGGAACATTGGATCAGGACCGTATCTTTATGTACTTTGCGTCATTACTGAAATAACAGGGGGAAGATCATATGGCAATTTACAATGCAATCATGGCATTTACGAACTGGATGTGGACATTCCCGATCCTTGCCCTGCTGATCGGCGGCGGTCTTGTAATCACCGTGGCATGCGATTTTGTCCAGATCAAACATTTTGGCTACATGCTGAAGGCAACATTCGGTGATGCAGCGCACAGTAAGAGTGAAGAAGGAATCTCAAGCTGGTCGGCGATGGTAGCGACACTTGCAAATACGATCGGAACCGGCAACATCATCGGTGTCGGAAGTGCGATCGCGTTAGGAGGTCCCGGAGCGGTTTTCTGGATGTGGGTGATCGGTTTTGTCGCGATGGCATTAAAATATTCTGAGGCATTGCTTGGCGTGTATACAAGAGAAAAGGATGCAAACGGACAGTGGCGCGGCGGAGCGAATATTTATCTGGCAAAGATCTGGAAACCACTTGGATGGATCTGGGCGATCACCTGCTGCTTTGGAATGGCGATCGGATGCGGCGTTCACACCGGAGCGATCAGCTCCTCTGTACATACATTCGGAGTGCCGTCCCTGATCACAACCGTAGTTTGCTGTGTGATCATCGTTCTGGTTATTCTTGGCGGTCTTGGCGCACTTGTAAAGGTCACTGACAAACTGGTACCGGCAATGGCGATCATCTATATGGCAGCTGGAACACTTCTGATCATTCTGAATATTCAGAATCTGATTCCGGCTCTGATCTCCGTCTTTACAAATGCATTTACAGGGACAGCGGCAACCGGCGGATTTGCAGGGGCTGCGCTGGCGGCAACGATCAAAAACGGTTGTTCCAGAGGTGTGTACTCGAATGACGGAGGAAACGGAAGCGCCAGCATCCTGCATGCCCAGGCGAACACAAATGAGCCGGTCAAGCAGGGAATGTTTGGTATTTTCGAGGTATTTATGTGCACGATGATCATCTGTACGTTCAGCGCAATGGTCATTCTTGTCACAGGAACATGGGAGACTGGAGATCCTGGTTCTGTTCTGGCGATCAATGCATTTGGAACGATCGGTCTTCCGGGAAGACTCCTGGCATCCATCAGCCTGATCCTTTTCGCAGCATCTTCAGCGTTGTCCATGTCAACATCGGCAGGGATCCTTGCGGAAAGCCTGCTGGGAAAAGCAGCAAAGCGGATCATGCAGATCCTGGTTGTGGTTTGCTGTTTCATCGGAGGCACGATCGGTGTTGATGCGGCACTCCCGTGGGTAGATTTTGGCAACATGTGGGCGATCCTGGTTCATGTCATCGGCATCATGTTCTGGGTTCCGAAGATGCGGGAGCTCACACTTGATTTCTTTGACCGTCTGAAGAGGGGAGAAATCCAGGAGTAAGCAGAGATCGGACATAATTTTTGCGGCGGGTATACCCGTTTTTAAAAAGAGATTTAAATAAAAGCTCAGTGTCAGGATGAAAAAACGAAGGAGAAAATAGTTACTTTGCACGGAGTCACTGATCTGATCAATACTATCGTATAGGTAAGTATTAAACTATAATGTGAGTATTACATTTAAATGTGCGTACTTGTATTTGAAATCATTCTTGATATAAGCAACAAAAAAAACTGATCCAATAGAAGCGGAGGAAAATTTTATGAGCAAAAAAATCGTAGTTATCACAGGAAGCCCAAGAAAAAACGGCAACAGTTTTGCAATGACAGAGGCATTTATCAAAGCAGCTGAGGATAAAGGGCATACCGTTACCCGCTTTGATGCAGCGATGAAACAGGTTGGCGGATGTCATGCATGCGAGACATGTTTTAAGACTGGAAAGGCCTGTTCCTTTGACGATGATTTTAATACGATCGCACCGGCAATCCTGGAAGCAGATGCGGTTGTGTTCAGCACACCGGTTTACTGGTATTCGATCCCGGCCCAGATTAAAGGGGTTATCGACAAAATGTATTCCTTCTGTGTGGCAGGGAAAGAGATCGCAGGCAAGGAATGTGCCGTGATCACCTGCTGTGAGGAAAATGACCTGTCTGTCATGGACGGTGTCCGAATCCCGATCGAGCGTACGGCTGCTCTGCTGAAGTGGAATATGATCGGCGAAGTGCTGGTCCCGGGTGTTTTAAACGCAGGAGAGATCGAAAAAACAGACGGATGCAGACAGGCGGCTGAACTGGCAGAGAAGATCTGAGAGAAAAGGTGAGTGCAGGTATGGGAAAGAAGATTGTAATACTGAATGGAAGTCCCAGAAAAAATGGGAACACTTCCGCTCTGGTCCGAAAGTTTACGGAAGGCGCAGAGAGTGCAGGGAATGTGGTTACGGAATTCTTTCTTGATCACATGGAAATCCATGGTTGTAAAGGCTGTTTTGGCGGTCACAGCAGCCGCGAATGCCCATGTGTCCAGAAAGACGATATGTCACAGATCTATCCGGCCGTAAAAGAATGTGATGTGATCATTCTTGCGACTCCTTTGTATTACTGGAATATGAGCGGACAGATCAGAACAGCGATCGACAGACTGTTTGCACTTGAGGAAGGCGATGGAAACCTGCTCCGGGGACATGGACGGGCAAGCGCACTTTTAATGGCGGCAGAAGGAAATGGATTTGAGGATGTCCTGACTTATTATGATCACCTGATGAAACATCTGAGATGGAAAAATATCGGGCATGTTCTTGCGGGAGGCAATGGGGATGTCGGAGACATCACCGGAAAGCCGGAACTGGAACAGGCTTATGAGCTTGGAAAGTCGATCTGACAGACAATGAGAATGTGTTTTGCGATTCCTAAAAATGCCTGAAGGCAGGAAAATCAAAGGAATCGAAACAATAAAAATATTAAATTATATGGAGGTTTTTTATCATGAGAGCACCGATCAAAGAGTATGAGGCAGTTGAGAAAGCAGCAATGAACTTTGTTAAGAGCGTAGCTGAGGGAAACAGCAAATACGCGAAAGAGCTTTTTACCGATGAGGCAGTCCTTTTTGGATATCTTGATGGTAAGCTGGAACATGGTTCCATCGAACAGTTCTACAAGAATGTTGATACCGTTCCGGGCGGCGATAATTTCAAGGCAAGAGTCGACGTTGTACTTGTGGAGGAATCTCTTGCAGTTGTTCGTGTCCTCGAAGAGGGATGGGGCAACAGAATTGACTTCACAGATGTTCTTCTCCTCTTAAAGATGGGTGGAGAGTGGAAGTGCGTTGCAAAGGCATATAACCAGAACTCCAATACGATCCAGAAATAAAAACAGTACTGGATGTGCCCCTGAAATGCGGGAATTTCACCAGTAGCGAAATGATAACCGAAAGGAAGAGTGATCTGTGACCCACTATATTGCAGCCCTGACGATAAAAGACAGGAAACGGGAAGAATATATCGGAGCGCTGAAACATGCGAAGCTGGTAGAACAGTTCCGGGAACAGCATGGAAATGTCCATTATTTTATCAGTGAATCGGTAGACGATCCGGATGTTGTGATCGTTTCCGATCTCTGGGAGACAAAGGCAGATTTTGATGCGCATTGCAGTTCTGAGATCGTGAAGAAGACATGGGCAGAATTGTATGATCAGTATGTAGTTTCGGAAAAGTCGAATCTTTACGAAAAATAATAAAAAGGAAAACGGATGGGTCAGAGATGATTCCGTCCGTTTTTTGCGCGGAAGGGAAATTCTCAACTGTAACTGGATCATGCGGGAGTTTTATTTTGGAAAATTTCTGGTCATAAAGAGCCCGGGAGAGTGATCTCTTCTGGTAAAGCTCCATTATTTTTACACAAAATAGAAAATATGGTATATAATACACCCGGACAATATGAAAATATTCAAAATGATACAGAAGTGAAAAGATCGGAAAGGACAACAGAACGTGGAGCAGACAGGAAAAAAGTCAAAAGAAATGGATATGTTAAACGGCGGACTCGCGGGAAAACTGATCCTGTTTTCAATTCCGCTGGCATTCAGCAGTATTTTACAGCAGTTATTTAATTCCGCGGATGTGGCGGTCGTCGGGCGGTTCGCCGGGGACCAGGCGCTGGCGGCGGTCGGGAGCTGTGTGGCGCTCGTTGGAATTTTTGTAAACCTGATCGTGGGACTCGCGGTGGGACCGAACGCGGCGCTTGCGAACCTGATCGGACAGAAAAACCGCGGAAAGATCAACAGCATGGTCCACACGATCCTGACCTTCGGCGCGGTTCTCGGAATTGCGCTTCTCGTGATCGGAATGCTGGTGGCAAGACGGATCCTTGTGGCATCCGGAACGCCGGAGACAGTGCTGGATCAGGCACTCTTATATATCAGGATCTATTTTGTGGGAATCCCGTTTATGGTCGCGTACAACTTTGGTGCTGCCATTGTCAGAAGCTACGGTGATACGAGGAGACCAATGTGCTACCTTATCGTGTCCGGCGTGCTGAATGTAATTTTAAACCTGCTCCTTGTGATCGGATTCCATCTGGGAGTTGCGGGCGTTGCCATCGCCACGGTGATCTCCAACGTGGTCAGCACATTCCTCATTATCTCCCATCTGTACCGCAGGAATGATGAGTTCAGTTTCCGGTTTGACAGGATGCGGATCGATACAAATGAGCTGAAAAAGGTGCTGGCGATCGGTATCCCGGCAGGAATTCAGGGTGCGATCTTTTCTGTCTCCAACGTGTTTATCCAGAGCGGGATCAACATGTTCGGTGAGGCGGCCATCGCGGGTTCATCCCTGGCACTGAATTTTGAGTATTTTACATATGATATTGCAGGTGCTTTTGCCCAGGCTGCGGTTACATTTACGAGTCAGAACTTCGGCGCGGGCAACATGAAGAGATGCAAAAAGATCTTCTGGCTCTGTCTGCTCTTTGGATTCGGATTTACGGAGATCCTCAGTGTGATCTTTATCGTGTGGGAAGATTTTTTCGTCAGCATCTATACGACGAGCGCTGCGGTGGCGGCATACGGGATCATACGAATGGATCGGGTGTGTGCATTGGAAGGTTTAACTGCGACATATGAGGTTGCCAGTTCCTGCCTGCGAGGAACTGGAAAGTCTCTGGAGCCATCCATCATCACGATTCTCGGTACGGTCGTGTTCCGTCTGATCTGGATCACAACGATATTCCGCATGTTCACGACTTATGATATGTTGATGAATGTGTATGTGGCGTCCTGGCTGTTTACGGGATGTTCAATGTTCGTGGTCTACTTCTTCCATATGAGAAAGATGGATAAGCTGTTTGCGTCAAGATAGAGAGAAAAATCTGTTACTGTCTGCACAGTGCGTAAATAATAAAATGCGTTTTTCTGACTTATAAGTGAATGATCTTCGCACCCAGAAGCTCTGCGTCGTCCTCCGCATGGGTAGCGATGATCAGGAGCTTTCCGGCACAGAGCTCTTTGACCAGATCGATCGTGAGCTGCCTTGTATCCGCGTCCAGTCCGGTAAATGGCTCATCCATGAGAATGATATCGGTCGGTGCGAGGATCGCGCGCAGGATCGCGACACGCCTCTTCATGCCGCCGGAAAATTCACAGACAGGCTTACTCAGGGCGTCTTCCGGGAGAAGACGGAGCAGGTATGCGGTCAGAGCTTCGCTGGAATATCGCTTTCCAAGAGCGAAGCGGAGGTTTTCAATGGCGGTATAGCCTTCCAGAAGACGGTTTTCCTGAAAAACGGCGGAGATCAGGGGACGCATTCCCCGGATCCTGCAAGGATCAGATTTTGATACCATGCCGGAAGATGCTTTTATATCGTTATTGCCGGTATCCCCTGCTGATGTACCGAACAGGATCACACCGGAATCCGGCTTTTCAAGTCCGAGGATCAGACGGAACATTGTAGTCTTTCCGTTTCCGGATGGTGCCATCATACAGTAAAAAGTTCCGGAGGAAAATTCCAGGGAGAGATCGGAGAGAACCGGCTGTCCGTCGTAGGATTTGGTGACAGAGCGGAGTGTGAGGGCAGTGTCATTTTTTTTATTTATCGGACTCATTTACATCGGCCCCCTTTCCGGCACATTTCTTCAGAATCCACAGGAATCCCTTTTCGAATAGACTGCTCACAAGAATGATGACGACCGTCCACGCGAAGAGCTCCGCGGTGCTCAGATAGATCTTCGCGAGATAGAGCCCCTCGCCGATGGAACCGTCCGGCACACCGATGACTTCGGCGGCGATCCCGGACTTAAATCCCATGCCGAGAGCGGTGCGGCAGGCGCTTTTTAAGTACGGGTAGAGTGCTGTGCGGTAGATATAGAGCGCCCGACGGATAAACGGGATGTGGAAGACTTCCGCCATCTCTAAAAGCTCCCGATCCGCAGATATCAGCCCGGCTCTCGTGTTCACATGGATCATGGGATAGACCACGAGGAACGAGATAAAGACGGAGAGGTTTTTAGAGCCGGTCCAGATCAGCGCCAGGATCACGAAGGAAGCGACGGGAACCGTCTTCATGAGCTGCACCGGTGGCTCTAAGAATTCGTCCACGATGGGAAAACGGTACGCCAGAGATCCGGTGAAAAGTCCAAGAAAAAACGCCAGAAAGAATCCGATGCTGATCCGCCAGAAAGAAAACGCGATGGCGGACCAGAAATCCGGGAGTAGGATCTGCTCACAGAGCGCCCGCAGCGTATCGGCAGGCCCCACAAGGAAAATATGATTCCGGATCAGGGAGGCAGCGGTCTGCCAGAGAACGATCCAGAACAGGATGATCGAGAGCCTGCGGAGAAATCCGGAAAAACGATGATCCATGGCGGCTGTCTCCTTCCATAAAGTGTAATAAAAATCAATGCTGTTTTCCAGCGGTTGAATTTCTTCATGTAATCGTAATAATAAAATTATAGTAACTATTCAGTGCCTTCATAGTTACGTGCAAAAATCCATTCCAGATCAGCTTCGCTGATGGGATTTTTGCCTTCCAGCCCATGTTTTCTTACGGTCAGCGCAGCAAGTGCGCAGACCTACTGAACAGTTACAAATTATAACAGATATTTCTCATGGCTCAAGCTATTAATCTGACTTATGTAAACTAAATTCCGTGAGAATAAACGAAGATATAGAAATGAGGTATGACTGTTTTGCCAGCCATACCTCGTTTTTCACAGTCGGCATGAATGCTTGTAACTGTTGAGAACTTTCACAGTCACAATTACTTTACATAGTAGAAGCTATCATCCGGCAGCTCACCGCCGACGGAGGCCGGGTTCTGGTCGTACAGAGCCTGAAGGTAACCGGAAAGTGCTGTTTTCATCTCATCACCGGAGATAAAGGTGATGTTGCAGTACGGAAGCGCTTTTTTCGCGATCGGGGCCTTTGCGACGATCTCAGCCTTTGCGATGAGCTCGGCTGCGGCATCCGGATCCTCCGCGGTGAAGGCGATGGATGCCTCATGTTCCTGTAAAAACGTATCAACGAGGTCCTCGTGCTCCTTTAAGAAATCATTGTTTACAATGGTAACACCTGTTACAAGACGGCTTCCGGAACCTTCGCCCTGGACATTATCCCACTCTTTTGTGAGGTCCATGATGATGGAGAGCTTTTCGTTCTGGGCGAGAGCGGCAGTTACGAACGGCTGCGGAAGAAGACCGATGGCGTTCGGATCCTCAGCGAGGACGGAAGCAACCTCAGATGCCTCGGACTTGAATTCAAGAGTTACATCATCCTCTCCGAGTCCTGCGGCGGAGAGCACATAGCGGAGTGCGTATTCCGGAGTAGTTCCCTTTCCCGGAAGATATACGGTCTTTCCCTTTAACTGATCAATCGTTGTCACGGAGCTGTCGGCAGATACGAAGTAGAGAACGCCGAGAGTATTGATATCGATCACGGAGATATTTTTGTTTGTCTTATTGTAGAGAACGCTTGCGACGTTCGCCGGAAGCAGGGCGATATCGACTTTTCCGCCTGCGACCATGGCGGTCATCTCGTCAGCTGCGGTGACCATAGTGAATTCGTAGCTGTTCTCGGACTCCCCGTTTGCGGCCTCATCCATGAGCTTTACAAGTCCCATGGTGGTCGGTCCCTTTAAACCGCCGACACGGACAACGGTCTCCTCGCCGGTGTTTTCAGCGGCGGACTCGGAAGCGGCTTCCGTTGTGGTTTCCTCAGCGGCAGTCGTTGTCTCCTCCGCGGAAGAAGCGGCAGCTGTTGTTTCGGTTTTGGATGATGAGCAGCCTGCAAGGAGAGATCCCGCGATCGCGGCAGCCATCATGACGGATAACATTTTTCTCATAACTTAGTTCCTCCTGAAAAAAATCTGACAGACACGGGTCTTGTCCCACTGTCTGCGTGAATGATAAATCCCCGGTATGCACACGAAAAGAGCATACCGGGGATCCTGAATATGACAGATATTCCCGTATCAGATTCTTTTCGTCTTTTCCCTCAGGACAGTTGACCTTTGGGGTTAGCACGACCGAACTAAATAGAATATATCATGGGGAGTTAGGAATGTCAATCCAACATGAGACTGGGGAAAACATGTTTTAAAGGCGAAGGCTGCATATGCCAAACCGAAAATAATCGGAAACGGAGTGGCGGGAAAGAGGCGGAACCGGAACCTGACTTTGTGAAAAAAAGAGACAAAGAAAGCGGTGCTGGACAGCCGCATACTGCGAACAAATATCCGACACAGATAGACAGAAAAACATAGGAAAATACAAGGAATTTCGCTGCCTGTACTTTATTGTATACAATTTAAGAAAATAAGGTTTTTCCCCGGAATGCGTTGGATTATATACAATTTCCGACTTGCTTTGCAAAGGGGGATATGCGATAATATGATGCGAAAACATTAAAAATTAAGGTAAGATAGAGGATTCAAAATTTAGGAGGAAATGGTATGAAAACCAACGATGAGGCACTGCTTAAGATCAAGTATAACGTGCTGCGCACAGTTTCCAGGCTGGCTTTTGAGGGCAGACTCGAGGAAGAGAGAGACAATATCCCGTTCAAACTGATCCCGGGCCCGAAGGCACAGTTCCGTTGCTGCGTATATAAGGAGAGAGAGATCATCCGTCAGAGAGTCCGTCTCGCGGAAGGAAAATGTCCGAGTGACAAACAGAGCAACAATATCATTCAGGTTATCTCTTCTGCATGTGAGGAGTGTCCGATCACAAGATTCGTTGTAACCGATAACTGTCAGAAATGTATGGGTAAAGCCTGTCAGAACGCATGTAACTTTGGTGCGATCTCGATCGGCCGCGACCGTGCCCATATCGATCCGGGTATCTGTAAAGAGTGCGGACGCTGTGCTCAGTCATGTCCGTACAATGCGATCGCTGAGCTGATCCGTCCGTGCCGTCGTGCATGTCCGGTAGATGCGATCACAATGGATCCGGAGACAGGAATCTGCCAGATCGATGAAAAGAAATGTATCCAGTGCGGCGCCTGCGTAAGAAGCTGCCCGTTCGGTGCAATTTCCTCCAAGGTATATGTTGTACAGGTGATCGAGGCGATCAAGGCCGGCAGGAAGGTCGTTGCTATGGTTGCTCCGGCGGCTGAAGGTGAGTTCGGTCAGGATATCACAATGGAGAGCTGGCGTACTGCATTAAAGAAGGTTGGCTTTACCGATATGGTAGAGGTTGCTGCCGGTGCTGATATGACAGCAGCTTATGAGGCAATGGAATGGGCAGAGGCATTTAAGGAAGGCAAAAAGATGACGACTTCCTGCTGTCCGGCATTTGTAAATATGATCAAGAAACACTACCCGACTCTGATCGATAATATGTCCACAACGGTATCCCCGATGTGTGCGGCATCCAGAATGTTAAAAGCGATCGATCCGGAGACGATCACAGTATTTATCGGACCGTGTATGGCGAAGAAATCCGAGGCTGCTGACAAGTCCATCGAGAACAATGCAGATTATGTTCTGACCTTCGGTGAGGCCATCGAAATGCTGCGCGGAAAAGAAGTTGAGCTTGAGCCGGCTGAGGAGACAAAGCAGGAAGGCAGTGTCTTCGGAAAACGCTTCGGCAATGGCGGCGGCGTGACAAACGCGGTGATCGAGTGCTTAAAGGAAAAGGGAGAGAGCACAGACGTTAAGGTTGCACGCTGCAGCGGTGCGGCTGAGGTCAAGAAAGCCCTTCTTCTTCTCAAGGTAGGCAGACTTCCGGAAGACTTCATTGAGGGTATGATGTGCCAGGGCGGCTGCGTAGGCGGACCGAGCAATCTGAAACAGGAGATGGCATTCAAGAAAGACCGTGACGCTGTGATCGCGAAGGCAGACGGCCGCGGAGTATGGGAGAACTTAAAGAATTACGATATGGATTCCTTCTCTATGCATCGCAGCTACGAGAAGCCGGAGGCTTAATGTAGGTTTACATAACATATGAATATGGCAGGGTGTCCGGCTGGGGCTGGCGGACACCTGTGAACAAAAGAACAGCATATATTTTCTGGAGAATTTCTGGAAGGTATATGCTGTTTTGATGTCATGGATCCGGGGGGTGTCGGCTTAACAGCGGAAAAATGTGACCTGCAGCAAGTGCTCATGCCCGGGTGAACGGAAGATGGTACTATCTGAACGCAGACGGAGATATGGCGATCGGCTGGATCCTTGTGAACGGAGTCTGGTATTACCTGAATCCGATGGCAGGAGTCCTTGATCCGGGTGGAAATCCGATACCGGAGGGCGCAATGTACGTAAGTGCTGTGACGCCGGATGGCTATCATGTCGGAGTATCCGGGGCGCTGATCGGAAGATAACAGACAGCGGCAGGTATCGAAAATGATATCTGCCGCTGTTTTTATGTGCTTTATCCAGGTTCGATAAGAATCCCACCTTTTTCAGGTGGTAGTAACAGCAAATTCGTCTCAGTGGAAGTCAGTTTTCGACTGAGACGAATTTGTATTTAGAAGCTTATGGTATGTAGATTACAACCGACACTTATTGACACGCTTGGAAGAAAGCTCTTCCACCTTCTTTAACGTCTTCGCCAGATTCGGATCCACATATTCTTCTTTTTCAAGGTTTTTCTGAGCTGTGGAAAGCATCAGCTTGATACGGTTTAACTGGTTTACCTCACTGGCCCCCGGATCATAGTCGACGGCGATGATGTTTGCCTTGGGGTTCGCGTAGCGAAGCTCCTTGATGACACCTTTTCCGACGATATGGTTCGGCAGGCAGCCGAAAGGCTGAACGCAGACGATGTTGTTGACACCGCTCTTGATGAGCTCCAGCATCTCACCGGTCAGGAACCAGCCTTCACCGGTCTGGTTTCCGAGGGAGACAAAGCCGTTTGCCATCACTGCCAGATCCTTGATCCTTGACGGCGGAGTGAAGTGGGTGCTCTTTTCGAGAGCGATCCTTGCGGCCTTTCTCATGTACTCTAAAAGGGAGATCGCCATGTTGCAGAGATGCGCCGTGGAGCGCTTCATTCCCAGATTATCTGCCTTGAAGTTGCTGTTGTAGAAGCAGTAAAGCAGGAAATCCATGAGATCCGGCATAACAGCTTCCGCACCTTCCGACTCCAGGAGCTCCACGATGTGGTTGTTGGCGGTCGGGGAGAATTTGACGAGGATCTCTCCGACGATGCCGACCTTCGGCTTGTGGACATTCGTGCGCTCTAAGTTATCGAAGTCATGGATGATGCCGCGGATATTCTTCACAAAGGTCATCATTCCGGCGCTCTTTGTGGAGAGTGCTTTGACACAGATCTTCTTCCATTTCTCGTGGAGCGCATTTGCGGAGCCTGGAACGGCCTCATAAGGTCTTGTAGCGTAGAGAACACGCATAAATACATCACCGTATACAACAGCCTGAAGAGCCTTCACAAGCATAGCCGGTGTATACTTGAATCCTGGGTTTGTCTCCATGCCATTTGCGTTGATGGAGATGACCGGGATCTGCGCCATTCCGGCTTTTTCCAAAGCGCGGCGGATAAATCCGATATAGTTTGACGCACGACAGCCGCCTCCGGTCTGGCTCATGAGGACAGCTGTGTGGTCGAGATCATACTTTCCGGACAGCAGGGCATCCATGATCTGTCCGATAACGATCAGGGACGGATAGCAGGCGTCGTTGTTTACATATTTTAATCCCGTATCGACGGCTGTCTTGTCATCGTTCTGGAGAACAACGAGGTTGTAGCCGAAGCTGCGGATCGCCGGCTCGATGAGCTCGAAGTGGATCGGGGACATCTGCGGGCAGAGCAGCGTGTAGTTTTTCTTCATGTCCTTCGTGAACATCACACGGTTGTAGGAGCTGGACACGATATTTCTCGTGTAGCGGCGCTCCTCGCGGACACGCAGGGCGGAGATGAGGGAACGGATACGGATCCTTGCGGCTCCGAGGTTGTTGACCTCATCGATCTTTAAGACCGTATAGATCTTCCCGGATCGGGTGAGAATATCACTGACCTGATCGGTGGTCACGGCGTCGAGACCGCAGCCGAAGGAATTTAGCTGGACGAGATCCAGGTTATCCTGTGTCTTTACAAAGGCCGCCGCCGCATAGAGGCGGGAGTGGTACATCCACTGGTCGGTAACGACGAGCGGGCGCTCCACCTTTCCTAAATGGGATACGGAGTCCTCCGTGAGGACAGCGAAACCGTAGGAGGTGATCATATCGGCGATGCCGTGGTTGATCTCCGGATCGATGTGGTACGGACGTCCCGCAAGGACGATGCCGTGTTTTCCGGTGTCTTTTAAGTACTGTAAGACTTCCTCGCCTTTCTTCTCCACATCGGTTCTCGCCTGGGCGAGTTCATCCCAGGCCTTTTTAGCAGCCTTCTTCGTCTCGGATTCCGGAATATCGAATTCCTTCTTAAAGACTTCCTGAAGCTGCTTTGAAAGGACCGCCTCGCTTGTGAACGCCATGAACGGATTTAAGAACTTCACGTTCTTTTCCTTTAATTCCTCCATGTTGTTCTTGATGTTCTCCGAGTAGGAGGTGACCATCGGGCAGTTGTAGTGGTTTCCGGCTCCCGGAACCTCTTTCCGCTCGTAAGGAATACACGGATAGAAGATAAACGGCACATCGCGTTTGATGAGCCAGGAAATGTGTCCGTGGGCAAGCTTTGCCGGGTAACATTCAGACTCACTCGGGATCGTCTCGATGCCCAGCTCGTAGATCTGGTGGCTGGACTGTGGGGACAGCATCACGCGGAAGCCGAGCTCCTTAAAGAAGGTTGCCCAGTACGGGAAGTTCTCGTACATGTTGAGGACCCGCGGGATTCCCACAACGCCGTGGGTCGCCTTGTCGGCTGTCAACGGCTCATAGTCGAAGAGTCTGTGATACTTCCATGTAAAGAGGTTCGGGATGTCACGTTTTGCCTTTTCCACGCCGAGACCGCGCTCACAGCGGTTTCCGGAAATATACTGACGTCCACCCTCGAACCGGTTGATCGTCAGGACACAGTGGTTTACGCATCCGCGGCAGCGGCTCATGGTTGTCGTGTAGGTCAAATTGATCATATCGTCCAGAGAGAGCATCGTCGTCTCATGGGGACGGTGCATGTAACGCTCACGGGCGATCAGTGCCGCGCCGAAGGCACCCATGATACCTGCGATATCCGGGCGGACGGCATTGCAGCCGGAGATCCGCTCGAAGCTTCGGAGGACTGCGTCATTGTAGAAGGTTCCGCCCTGTACAACGACGTTCTTTCCGAGGTCGCCGGCGGAAGTGATCTTGATGACCTTAAACAGGGCGTTCTTGATCACAGAGTAGGCGAGGCCGGCGGAGATATCCGCAACAGAAGCGCCTTCTTTCTGCGCCTGTTTTACGTTGGAGTTCATGAATACGGTACATCTCGTTCCGAGATCCACCGGGTTCTGGGCAAAAAGTGCCGCCTTCGCGAAATCCTGAACGCTGTAGTTTAAGGATTTTGCGAAGGTCTCGATGAAGGAACCGCAGCCGGAGGAACATGCCTCGTTGAGCTGGACACTGTCCACGGTGCCGTCCTTGATGCGGATACATTTCATATCCTGACCACCGATATCGAGGATGCAGTCTACGGACGGATCGAAGAATGCCGCCGCGTAGTAGTGGGAGATCGTCTCGACCTCGCCCTCATCCAGCATGAAGGCCGCCTTTAAGAGGGCCTCGCCGTAGCCGGTGGAGCAGGAGTAGGCGATCTTCGCGCTGTCCGGAAGCAGGGACTTAATCTCCTTTATGGAAGAGATCGCGGTCGCCAACGGGCTTCCGTTGTTGCTGCTGTAAAAGCTGTAGAGCAGGGAACCATCCTCGCCGACGAGTGCCACCTTCGTTGTGGTGGAACCGGCATCGATTCCTAAGAATACATTTCCCTCATAGGTGGCGAGGTCGCCGCGGCGGACCTTGTACTGGTCATGGCGGTCGGTGAATTCCTTATAATCTGCCTCATCCTTAAATAAAGGCTGCATTCTCTTTACTTCAAATTTCATCTTGATGCCGCCGGAGAGATCCGAGATCAGCTTATCAAGGGAGAAGATCTCCGCATCATCTTTTGCGTTCATGGCAGCGCCCGTGGCTGCAAAGAGGTGGGAGTGATCCGGAGCGATAATGGCGTCTCCGGTCAGATTTAAGGTGCGGATAAAGGCGTTCCGAAGTTCCGGTAAGAAGTGCAGCGGACCTCCGAGGAACGCTACGTTTCCGCGGATCGGCTTGCCGCAGGCGAGACCGCTGATGGTCTGGTTTACGACTGCCTGGAAGATCGAGGCGGCGAGGTCCTCACGGGTAGCCCCATCGTTGATCAGCGGCTGGATATCGGATTTCGCGAATACGCCGCAGCGGGCAGCGATCGGGTAGATCGCCTTATAATTCTTTGCATATTCATTCAGACCGGCAGCATCCGTCTGTAATAAGGAAGCCATCTGGTCGATAAAGGAACCGGTACCTCCGGCGCAGATCCCGTTCATACGCTGGTCGATTCCGCCTGTAAAGTAGATGATTTTCGCGTCCTCGCCGCCAAGCTCGATGGCGACATCCGTCCGCGGAGCGTAGTCCTGAAGTGCGGTCGCAACCGCTACGACTTCCTGGACAAATGGAATATGTAAGTAACCCGACAGAGTGAGTCCGCCGGAACCTGTAATATTGGGCCGTAAAGAGAGTTCACCGAGTTCTCCCTTACACTTTTTCAGAAGCGAGGCCAGGGTTTCCTGGATATTGGCGTAATGCCGCTCATAATCCGCGAATAAAATTTTGTTGTTGTCGTCGATCACGGCAACTTTTACTGTAGTGGAACCGATATCGATTCCCAGACGATAGCATTGATTCATACGAGCGGGGAGTTCTCCCCATACCTCCTTTTCAACAGAAAAAAACGAGCCGTCCGCAAAAAGCAGGCAGCCAGCCGGAATGCGGGCATCAACATGCCGAACCGTTCAGCCATACAATTTTCTGCCGGAATCGGCACATAGCTGAACTGTTATGTCAAAATTCCGCACATAGTATAACACATTAAAAAAGGAAATACAATTGACGGAACTGGCATCTTGAGGCTAAAAACGGTTAAAATTCTGTAAAGAATGTGTAAAGATTTTAGAAGAAAGCGTTGCGGGGATGGATAGACATTCCAGTAACGATATCATAAAGCGTTTGACAAAAGAAACGGTTGGGAATTATAATACGGGACGTAGGAGAAATAGATATTTCTATTAGGAAAGGAAAGCTTCAATGAATTTTATGAACAAGATGGAGCGGAAATTCGGACGGTACGCGATTCCGAATCTCATGTATTATATCGTGATCCTGTATGCGGTGGGCGTGCTGGTCCAGATGATGGCACCGGCATTTTACATCCAGTACCTGATGCTGGATGCGAGGGCGATCCTTCACGGACAGATCTGGCGAGTCGTTACATTTATGATCTGGCCGCCGTCTGGCAGTCTTTTCTTTAACCTGATAGCGATCTACCTTTACTACAATCTGGGAATGACTCTGGAGCGGGTTTGGGGAACCTTCCGGTTTAACGTGTACTTTTTTATGGGTGTGATCGGTCATGTCCTTGCGGCGCTGCTGATCTACATCATTACAGGGCAGGTCTATATTCTCACCACAGATTATCTGAACTTTTCCCTGTTTTTTGCATTTGCAGCCACATTCCCGGAAATGCAGTTTTACCTGTTTTTTGTACTTCCGATCAAGGCGAAGTATCTGGCACTTTTTGATGGACTTTACTTCGTCTATGGATTCCTTTTCGGCGGCATGTCGCAGAGAATTGCGATCGTTATGTCTTTACTTAATTTTATCGTATACCTCTTCATGTCCAGGGGGAGCCGTCTGAATCCGAAAGAGATCAGAAGAAAGCAGGTTTTTCACACACAGATGCGCGAGGCGCAGAAGACAGCGGAAAAGATCGGACGCCACCGCTGTGCTGTATGCGGACGTACCGAGGAGGATGACCCGAATCTTGTATTCCGCTACTGCTCCAAGTGCGAAGGCGACTATGAATACTGTCAGGACCACCTGTATACCCACAAACATGTAACAAAAGGCGGGATGGATCCAAGACAGGCAAACAGCAATCAGGAGGCATAACATGAAGAAAACAAAAATTATCTGTACCATGGGACCGAACAGCGATGACAGAGAGGTCATGAAACAGCTGCTCTTAAACGGAATGGATGTTGCCCGTTTCAACTTCTCCCACGGAACACACGATGAGCAGAGAGCCCGCTACAAACAGCTCCGCGAGGTTGCGGAAGAGGTTGGAAAACCGGTAGCGGCTCTTCTTGATACAAAGGGCCCGGAGATCCGTACCGGTGTTTTAAAGGACGGAAAGAAGGTAACTCTGACAGCAGGCGAGGAGATCATCCTTACAACAGAGGATATCGTCGGTGACGCAAAGAGAGTCCACATCAACTATAACGGTTTAAATGAGGATGTAACAGAGGGCAACGTGATCCTGATCGATGACGGTCTGATCGAGCTCCATGTTGAACGTGTCGAGGGAACCGAGATCTACTGCAGGATCATGAACGGCGGCGAGCTTGGAGAGAGAAAGGGCGTCAACGTCCCGAATGTAAAGATCAAGCTTCCGGCATTAACAGATAAAGATAAGGAAGATATCCGTTTCGGTATCGAGCTTGGGTTCGACTATATCGCGGCTTCTTTTATCCGTTCCGCAGATGCGATCCGTGAGATCCGCCAGATGTTGGATGAGGGCGGTTCCTCAATGGGAATCATCGCGAAGATCGAGAACGCTGAGGGACTTGAGAACCTTGACGAGATCATCGAGGCCAGCGACGGAATCATGGTAGCCCGCGGAGATCTGGGCGTTGAGATCGCACCGGAGAAGCTTCCGCACCTTCAGAAAATGATGATCAAAAAGTGCAGCGCTGCATGTAAGGTCGTTATCACAGCGACCCAGATGCTGGATTCCATGATCCGCAACCCGAGACCGACCCGCGCGGAGGTTTCCGATGTTGCGAACGCTGTATATGACGGAACAGATGTCGTTATGTTATCCGGTGAGACTGCAAACGGCAAGTATCCGGTCGAGGCATTAAAGATGATGGCTCATATCGTTGAGGAGACCGAGTCCCACATGAACGGTGACTTCTATGAGAAGAGAACCGTATCCGACGATAACCGCCACAATATTTCCAATGCAGTGAGCTACGCATCCGTTGCGACTGCACAGTCCCTTGATGCGGCTGTCATCATTGCGCCGAGTATCAGCGGCTACACAGCGAGAATGCTTTCCAAGTGGCATCCGTCCACAAAACTTGTGGGAATGTCCCCGAGTATCTCTGCAGTCCGAAAGATGATGCTCTACTGGGGTGTAACTCCGTTCCAGGCAAAGAGAGCGGAATCCACTGACACTCTAATTGAGAACAGTATTGACATTTTAAAAGAGAATGGTATTGTAAAAACAGGCGATATCGCAGTTGTAACCGCAGGAGTCGTTGATTATGCGAAAAGACATGAGCCGGCTGCTTCTACAAACATCATGCGTGTTGTAAATATCGACTAACACTGACTAACGAAGGAGAGAACGTACATGGAGAAGAAACCGTTTGTAACGAAGGAACAGCTGGAGGAGATCGCGAAGACATACCCGACCCCGTTTTATCTTTACGATGAGAAGGGGATCCGCGAGAATGCCCTGAAATTAAAAGAGGCATTTTCCTGGAACAAGGGATTCAGGGAATACTTTGCAGTAAAAGCGACACCGAATCCGTTCATTTTAAAAACACTTCAGGAGCTTGGATGCGGAACAGACTGCTCTTCTAAGACAGAGCTTTTAATGTCCGATGCATGCGGTTTTTCCGGCCATGACATCATGTTCTCTTCCAACGATACCCCGCCGGAAGAGTTCAAACTGGCTTACGACCTCGGTGCGATCATCAACCTGGATGATTTCACACATATCGAGTGTCTGGAGAAGACGATCGGAACGATCCCGGAGACGATCTGCTGCCGTTTCAATCCGGGCGGATTATTCAAGGTAACAACTGATATCATGGATAACCCGGGTGATGCGAAGTACGGCATGACAGAGGCCCAGATCACAGAGGCTTACAAGATCTTAAAGGCAAAGGGCGCGAAGAACTTTGGTATCCATGCGTTCCTTGCAAGCAACACTGTGACAAATGAGTATTATCCGCTTCTCGCGAAGGTTCTTTTTGAACTTGCCGTGAAGTTAAAGAAAGAGACTGGCGCTGACATCAAGTTCATCAACCTCTCCGGCGGAATCGGAATCCCGTACAGACCGGACCAGGAGCCGAACGATATCAAGGTTATCGGTGAGGGCGTAAGAAAAGTTTACGAGGAAGTTCTCGTTCCGGCAGGAATGGGCGATGTTGCGATCTTCACTGAGCTTGGACGTTTCATGCTGGCTCCGTACGGCGCTCTCGTGACAAGAGCGATCCATGAGAAGCATACCTATAAGGAGTACATCGGCGTTGATGCATGCGCAGTAAACCTGATGCGCCCGGCTATGTACGGCGCTTATCACCATATCACGGTTATGGGAAAAGAGAACGAGCCCTGCGACCACAAGTACGATGTGACAGGTTCCCTCTGCGAGAACAACGATAAGTTTGCAATCGACCGTATGCTTCCGAAGATCGATAAGGGCGACCTGCTCTTTATCCACGATGCAGGCGCACACGGATTCGCGATGGGTTACAACTATAACGGTAAATTAAAGAGCGCAGAGCTTCTTCTCAAGGAAGACGGCAGTGTCCAGATGATCCGCCGGGCGGAGACTCCGAAGGACTACTTCGCTACATTTGATTTCTGCGATATTCTTAAGAATGTGAAAAACGTGTAAGAAACCGACCGATGATTTGGACCGGTGTGGCGGACAGCAGTTAAAAACAGAAAGACGGTACTTAACCCTGGAACGAGTTGAGTGCCGTCTTTTTTTGGGAGATTTTTCTGGAAAAATGGCATGAAAAAACCCTGTACATACTGTACAGGGATTCATCATTTAGGATTTCAATTTCAAAAAGGTTTAGGATAAAGGATTTAAATTATCTCGTGCATTTCTTATGGTTAAAGTATAGCACATCACCCCCGAAAATGATTGTATATTCTTTGAATGAATTATTAAGATTTCTTTAAGATTCGGATGTTGTTTTCGAAGAATGTGGAAAAGAGTCGGAAATACTGCAAATTGTGGGTGGGGATATGCACAGATGTATATTTTGGGCAGCAGCGCAAGACGAAGTGATTATGAATATCCTGTAAGTAAGAGGAATAGAATAGAGGAATCTTACATGTGAACCATATTAAAGATCAGATCCGCTGCGGCGCGGCTTACCGTCTGGGACTCACCGGAAAAGGCATCGGCGTGGCGGTTTTGGATACCGGGATCTTTCTTCACCGGGATTTTGACAGCCGGGTCACCGGGTTCGCAGACATGGTAAACGGGAAGACCTTCGCCTACGATGACTGCGGGCATGGGACTCATATCTGTGGGATCATCGGAGGCAGTGGGCGTATGTCCGGCGGGCGGTACAGCGGGATCGCGCCGGGCTGTGACCTCGTCATGGTGAAGGTCCTGGACCGGAGAGGAAATGGATATTCTTCGGATGTCCTGGCGGGAATCTCCTGGATTTTGGAGAGGAAGGAGAAGCTGGGGATCCGGATCTTAAATATATCGGTAGGTGCCTGCTCGAAGCGGGGGATGAGCGAAAATTCCGCCCTGGTGAAAGGCGTGAACCGGGCATGGGACGCCGGGCTTGTTGTTGTGGTGGCGGCGGGAAACAATGGCCCCCGGACCATGAGCATCACGACTCCGGGGATCAGCAGAAAGGTGATCACGGTGGGCTGTTCGGACGATGACAGGGAGGTCCTGGTGGGTGGAAACCGGATGGTGGACTACTCCGGCCGGGGTCCCACCGCCGCCTGCATCTGCAAGCCGGACCTCGTTGCTCCGGGCTGCAGCGTCGTCAGCTGTGCTGGCCGGGCGGATAAATACACCATCAAAAGCGGCACCTCCATGAGCACTCCCATCGTCTCCGGTGCCACAGCGCTCCTTCTGGAACGGTACCCGGATATGACGAATAAGGATGTGAAGCTGAAGCTTCGGGAAAGCTGCAGGGATATCGGGCTTCCGAGAAATCAGCAGGGGTGGGGGCTGCTGGATGTGGAGAAACTGGTGAGTAAGTAGAAATCATGTAACTGTTCAGTAGGTCTGCGCACTTGCTGCGCTGACCGTAAGAAAACATAGGCTGGAGGGCAAAAATCCCATCAGCGAAGCTGATCTGGAATGGATTTTTGCGTGTAACTATGAAGGGACTGAATAGTTACGAAATTATAATAAACTGGAGTATATTAAAATCCCTTATAAAGTATGCTATATTAAAAACAAAGAGTGCCACCGATAGACGGCTGGTCCATAGGTATCAAAAAAATAACCGTTCGATTTCTTAGGTCGGGGCGGTTATTTTTTTGCATTTACAGTATCTTTTCCACAAAATTCTAACATATCTAAGATATTCCATCAATCGACTCCAGTATAAAACAGAACAAATTCTAAAAGAAATTTAAGGCCGTTATGGGCTTTGATATTTTACACAGATTTTACATACTGCCTACAAAGCATTTTACATTCCCCTGATATTCTGATACATGGTAAGAAAGAGATAAACAAAATGTTAATGAATTTGAAGAGGGGAAATTTATGGATTTTTTTGGTGTATTGACGATGCTTGGCGGGCTCGCGCTGTTCCTTTACGGAATGGAGACTATGGGGAAAGGTCTCGAAAAGCTTTCCGGTGGAAGGCTGGAAAGAATTCTTGAAAAACTGACATCAAATCCGATCAAGGCGGTCCTTTTAGGAGCGGGAGTTACGGCGATCATCCAGTCATCATCCGCAACCACCGTCATGGTCGTAGGTTTCGTAAACTCCGGTATTATGAAGCTGACCCAGGCGGTCGGCATCATCATGGGCGCGAACATCGGAACGACGGTGACGTCCTGGCTCTTAAGCCTTACCGGAATCGAGAGTGGAAATTTCTTTGTACAGCTGTTAAAACCGACATCATTTTCACCGGTTCTGGCACTCATCGGCGTCTGTTTTATCATGTTCTCCAAGAAGGAGAAGAAAAAAGATGCCGGAACCATCATGATCGGTTTCGCGATTTTAATGACCGGAATGGAGACAATGAGCGGTGCCGTCAAACCGCTGGCAAATGTCCCGGAATTTACCGGAATCCTGACAATGTTCTCAAACCCGGTCCTCGGAATGATCGCAGGCGCTGTCCTCACAGCGATCATCCAGAGCTCCTCCGCGTCCGTCGGTATTCTTCAGGCGTTATGCGCCACAGGGGCGGTAAATTTCAGTACTGCGCTCCCGATCATTATGGGACAGAATATCGGAACCTGTGTGACAGCGATGCTCTCCGGTATCGGTGCCTCAAAGAACGCAAAGCGCGCGGCACTGGTCCATCTTTACTTTAATATTATCGGTACCGTTATTTTTATGATCGTCTTTTATACGATCAACGCGGTCGTTCATTTTTCCTTCCTGGACACAGCGGCAAGCGCTATGGGAATTGCCGTGATCCACAGCAGCTTTAATATTGCGGCAACGATCATGCTTCTTCCGTTCGGCAACGGCCTTGTAAAGCTTGCATGCCTCACGATCCCGGAAGAGAAGAAGGAAGCTCCGGTCCAGAACCAGGAAAAAGACGCGTTCCGCCTTCTCGACCAGCGTTTCCTCGACACGCCGGCTTTTGCGGTTGAGCAGTGCCGTCAGACGACGATCCAGATGGCGAAGCTTGCACGGGAATGCTTCTTCACGGCGGTGGATCTGCTTCACGGCTATGATGACGAAAAGGCAGCCCGTGTGGAGACCCTGGAAAACCTTGTGGACCGCTATGAGGATGAGCTTGGAACTTACATGGTAAAGCTTGGCGGAAAGAATCTTTCCAAGTCAGACAGCCATACCGTATCCCTGCTCTTACACTGTATCGGAGATTTTGAGCGTATTTCCGATCACGGCATGAACCTGAAAGATTCCGCAAAAGAGATGAAGGAAAAAGAAATGCAGTTCTCCAGCAAGGCAGAGAAGGAACTTGGCATATTCTTCGACGCAGTAAAGGAGATCCTGAACCTGTCCATCGATGCCTTTGAGACGAACAATACGGATGAGGCAGCCAGAGTGGAGCCTCTTGAGGAGGTCATCGACGATATCAATACCGTCGTAAAGGCAAACCATATCCGCAGACTCCAGAAGGGAAAATGTACGATCGAGCAGGGATTTGTGCTTTCCGATATTTCCATGAATTTGGAGCGTGTTTCCGACCATTGCTCCAACATCGCGGTCAGCGTCATTGAAATCGACCGTGACGGTTTCGATACCCACGGTTATCTTGACAACCTGAAGCGTGACGGAGATCCGCATTTCGCGGCGATGGTAGAGCAGTACCGCGACAAATATATGCTTCCGGTATAGGAAAATATGTAGTAGAATGTTTTTAGTGCTGAACAGTAATACAGAAAGTGAGACAGGAGGAAAGGACCATGGCTCTGATCTATGCGGTAGAAGATGATAAAAATATTCTGGAAATTGAGATGTTCGCGTTAAAGAACAGCGGATATCAGGTGGAAGGATTTGAATGTGCCCGCGATTTTTATAAAAAGCTGGAAGAGAAGCAGCCGGATCTTGCCCTTTTGGACATTATGCTTCCGGACGAGGACGGACTGGAGATCGTTGCAAAGCTCCGCCGCCGTCCGGAGACGAAAAAGCTCCCGATCATCATGGTGACGGCAAAGAGTACCGAGATCGACAAGGTAAAGGGACTTGATGTCGGAGCGGATGATTACCTGACAAAGCCTTTTGGTGTCATGGAGCTGATCGCCAGAGTAAAGGCGGTGCTCAGAAGGACGATGGAGGAAGATAAATTCCTGACTTTGGGGGATATCTTTCTGGATGATGAGAAACATATGGTATACGTGAAGGATGTTCCGTGCAGCCTGACATTTAAGGAATATGAGCTCTTAAAGCTCCTGCTCCACAATGCGGGGATCGTAGTGACGCGAGAGATCATTTTAGAGCGCGTATGGGGAATCGACTTTGAAGGTGAGTCGAGAACTCTGGATATGCATATCCGGACGCTCAGACAGAAACTCGGTGAAGCGGGTTCCATGATCCGCACTGTGAGAAATGTGGGGTATATGATCGAATGAAACGGAAAATCCATATGGAACTTCTGGCCACGGCAGTGTTCGCAATTTTACTGACACTGCTGTGTGCCTTATTTGTTTTTTACGGGGTCTACCGGAAACAGGTCATCGGGGATCTGAAGGCTGACGCTCTTGTCATGAAAAATATGCACATCTTCGACAATATATCCGATCTGCATCCGGATGCCTACGACCTGAACCCGGATACGCTGCGCATCACGGTGGTGAATGCCAACGGGAGCGTTATTTTTGACAGCAACGCGGATTTTTCTGTGATGGAGAACCATGAAGACCGGCCGGAGATCCTCATGGCGGCGAAGTCCGGAGAAGGAAGCGGAACCCGCCGGTCCACAACGCTGGATAAAAATCTGTTCTACTATGCGATCCGGCTGGACAACAGACGGATCTTAAGGATCGCGAGGGAGGGCGACAATATTTTTGCTCTGACCCAGAACATGATGATGACGGTAGTGGGAGTATTTGTCCTTCTCTTTTTCTTCTGTATCATGATGGCAAATTATTTTACGAAGAACCTTGTGGCACCGATCGAGCAGATGGTGGAAAATCTTTCGGAGCCGGGGACGCAGGCGGCCTACAAGGAGCTGGTACCGTTTATGAATAAGATCCGGCAGCAGCATGAAGATATCTTAAAGAGCTCCCAGGTCCGGCAGGAATTTACGGCGAACGTATCCCATGAGCTCAAGACCCCGCTCACGGCGATCTCCGGCTATGCGGAACTGATCGAACACGGCATGTCCGGGGAGAATACGGAACGGTTTGCGTCGGAGATCCATAAAAACGCGGCGAGACTTCTGACCCTGATCAATGATATCATCCAGCTTTCCCAGCTTGACGGCGGAAAGAAAGACGTAGAGTATAGGGATCTGGATCTGTTTCCGCTGGCGAGAGAATGTGTGGACATGCTCCAGATGAATGCCCAGAAACAGAATGTGACGATCCGGGTTCAGGGCGGAGAAGCGCCGGTTTTCGCGGATAAGCAGCTGATGGAGGAATTGATCTATAATCTTTGCGACAACGCGATCCGGTACAATAAAAAGGACGGAACCGTGACGGTGACGACCGGCATTGAGAACGGGCATACGTTCCTTTCTGTGAAGGACACCGGAATCGGTATCTCCGCGGAACATCAGGAGCGTGTATTTGAGCGATTCTACCGTGTGGATAAGAGCCGCTCGAAGGCGACGGGAGGAACCGGTCTGGGACTTGCGATCGTAAAGCACATCGTTGCCCAGCACGGGGCAAAATTGACCCTTGAGAGTGAGCAGGGCAAGGGAACGGAGATCCACGTAGAGTTCTCGGAGGCGTTAAAGCAGCATGAGCTGGAAACTGCAAAACAGCGTCAGGAGGCTCATGCGGAGCGGTCAGAAAATGGTTCGTCAGATTGAAGCAAAAGACAGATGATCTGCAGGCCATATGTGACATATTTACAAAAATTACAAAATTTGCCGCTTTACTTCAAAAACACGTTGATACAGAAGGAAAACTGTGATAGTATGTAACACATAAGTGCAGTCCAGGCGGACAAACGTCCGTATGGACACTCTGGAGAGTCTCCGTATGGAGCGCCGAAGGTGTAAGACCGGTTCATGTCCATGGTACCGGTCGATCTCTCAGGCAAAAGGACAGGGCATACAAATAACCACAATGGGACAAAACCCGTTGTATGCAAATGTTCTACTCTTTGGAGAGCTGATCAATATCAGCTCTTATTTTATTGCATGGAAATTCAGAGGGGATATTCCATGCTGCCGGACAGCCGGAAATTTAAAGAAAAGGCTGGAGGCTATGATGATGAAAGAGGAGGATAATTAAAATGGACACATTGACGCGGCTTGTAACAAAGGGAAATGATTTTCTGTGGAGCTTTCTCCTGCTCGTTCTCTTATGCGGAACCGGACTTTACTATACGATCCGCCTGAGATTTATCCAGGTCAGAGAGTTCGGGGAGGGCGTCCGCCAGGTATTCGGGCATTTCAGCATGAACGGTGAAAAGCACGAAAAGGGCGAGATGACTCCGTTCCAGTCCATCGCGACAGCCATCGCGGCTCAGGTAGGTACAGGAAACCTTGCCGGAGCGGCGACAGCCCTCATCGGCGGAGGCCCAGGCGCGATCTTCTGGATGTGGATCAGTGCATTCCTCGGAATGGCGACGATCTACGGAGAGGCAGTTCTGGCACAGACATATAAGACAGAGGTAAACGGTGAGGTGACAGGAGGTCCTGTCTACTACATCAAGGCGGCGTTCAAGGGCACATTCGGAAAGGCGCTTTCCACTCTGTTCGCGGTATTTATTATTCTTGCTCTGGGCTTTATGGGAAATATGGTTCAGTCCAATTCCATCGGAGCAGCGTTTGTGGAAGCATTTCAGGTATTCCATGTGGAACTTTCACCGGTGATCGTCGGCATTGTTGTCGCAGTGATCGCAGCGGTGATCTTCCTTGGAGGAACAAAGAGTCTGGCAACGGTAGTTGAGAAGATCGTTCCGATCATGGCCAGCGTTTATATCGTCGGCAGCCTGGTCCTGATCCGCATGAACATCACGGCTCTTCCGGCAGCGTTCCTTTCCATTATCGAGGGCGCGTTTGCGCCGGAAGCAGTTCTCGGCGCAGGCGCCGGAATCACGGTGCGTGAGGCGATCCGCTATGGTGTTGCCCGCGGCCTCTTCTCAAACGAGGCAGGTATGGGATCCACCCCGCATGCCCATGCGAGAGCGAAGGCGGAATCCCCACATCATCAGGGGCTCTGTGCAATGGTCAGCGTGTTCATCGACACATTTATCGTCCTGAACCTGACGGTATTCTCTGTCCTCACAACAGGCGTTATGAGCACAGGAAAGGACGGTACCGCGCTCACTCAGGCGGCATTCATGAAGGGTTTCGGCAGCGCGGGGATCATCTTCGTTGCGGTCTGCCTGTTCTTCTTCGCGTTCTCCACGATCTTAAGCTGGCATTTCTTCGGACTTGTGAACGTGAAGTATTTATTCGGCGAGAAGGCATCAAAGCTCTATTCGCTGATCGTTGTTGTCTGCATCGTGATCGGTTCCTGCCTGAAGCTGGAACTTGTATGGTCCTTAGCGGACTTCTTTAACGGGCTTATGGTCATTCCGAATGTTCTGGCGCTTCTGGCGCTCAGCGGACTGGTAGCGCGGGCTTCGAAGGAGAGATAGGAAGTCCTGGCGTGAGCCGGATGGGAATACATATATAATAAATAGGATAGAATGGCGGCAGAACATGTATTGTGGGCATGGGCTGCCGTCTTTTGTTGTTTACGCGGAGCGTGGGGAAGGAAGCTGTGAGGCGGATATTGGAGATCAGGCAAATTTTTCATGGCTGACCAGGTAAAAAATGAGGGTCTGAATTTGTGGAGAATGCCGATTGACAGGGCGAAGAAATTTCGATATAGTACGGGTATCTGAAATCGTTCTGGGAGGTCTGTCCCGGATAGCAGATAGTTCATGATGCGGGAAAGCATCGTCCTGGCGGCGGATCGCTGCAGGCCTCAGTGAGAAGATAAGATGGAAAGAAGTAAAGGACAGGCAGAAGGGTATTTTATGACGGCGGAGAGCAGAAAGTCTGGTATTGAATCGTGGGGATCTGCCGGAGAGGGGATGAAGTATGATGGTGTTACTGTGCGCGGGTAGGGATTTTCTGAACTGAAAAATCCGCACAATACAGTGGCGGTAGTGGATTTTTCCGATTTGGAATGCGAAGCATCAGCAAAATCAGTTGCTGTTTGCGCAAGGCGTGGACATTAACATGATGGTGGAAGAAAAGCCGGACGGAATGAGAAGAAACAGTTGACTTTTTACAGGGATTATATTATGATTAACAGGTACAGAACACTTGTTCGCATATGACGATTGCTTTGGCAGGACGGGAGGGAAAAATTCGGACTGCAAAGTTAGTAATTTGTGGATGTCCGGGGACGCGGGGAACGCTGCGGGGCCGGATCTTGGAGGAAGAATATGAATAAAGATGATAAATTAAAAGCCCTTGACGCGGCTCTCACACAGATCGAAAAAGCTTATGGAAAAGGTTCCGTTATGAAGCTCGGTGATTCCGGTGCGAATATGAATATCGAGACTGTTCCGACGGGTTCCTTAAGCCTTGATATCGCCCTCGGACTTGGCGGCCTTCCGAAAGGACGTGTCGTTGAGATCTACGGACCGGAGTCCAGTGGTAAGACAACGGTCGCTCTCCATATGGTAGCGGAAGTCCAGAAGCGCGGCGGGATCGCCGGATTTATCGACGCTGAACACGCTCTCGATCCGGTATACGCGAAGAATATCGGAGTTGATATCGACAATCTCTATATCTCCCAGCCGGATAACGGCGAGCAGGCCTTAGAGATCACAGAGACGATGGTGCGTTCCGGTGCCGTTGATATCGTGATCGTGGACTCTGTAGCGGCCCTTGTTCCGAAGGCGGAGATCGACGGCGATATGGGTGACTCTCACGTCGGCTTACAGGCCCGCCTGATGTCCCAGGCCTTAAGAAAACTGACCGCCATCATCAGCAAGACAAACTGTATCGTGATCTTTATCAACCAGCTCCGCGAAAAAGTCGGTGTGATGTTCGGAAACCCGGAGACAACGACCGGCGGACGTGCGCTTAAGTTCTATTCTTCTGTCCGTCTTGACGTAAGAAGAACTGAGTCCTTAAAGCAGAGCGGCGAGGTGATCGGAAACCACGTCCGCGTAAAAGTTGTAAAGAATAAGATCGCTCCGCCATTTAAAGAGGCAGAGTTTGATATTATGTTCGGAAAGGGAATTTCCCGAGAGGGCGATGTCCTGGATCTGGCTGCAGACGCGAATATTGTTGAGAAGAGTGGATCCTGGTACGCTTATAAGGGAGCGAAGATCGGTCAGGGACGTGAGAACGCGAAGACGTATCTTGCGCAGAATCCGCTGATCTGCGAGGAGATCGAGAACCAGGTGAGAGAGCTTCACGGACTGGAAGCGCAGCATGTTGCCCCGGGTGAGGCAGCTGCGGCACCGGCGGTTAATGAGGCTGAGGAAGCTGATGAGTAATAAAAATAATGATGAAAAAGAGAACTGTCTGGTGGGTACGGCACTTTAGAAAGAAGCTTGAGACAGGAAGGCAGTTCTGACGGGAAAGCATAGATGAAAGAATGGCAGCAGGAAGAGCACCGGGAGCAGAAAATGTATGCCGGTGCGGATGGAGACGCGGTTCCGGAGGAGTTCCGGGAGGCGCGGAACAAAGGTCTCTACTATCTTCAGTTTTCCGGAAAAACAGAAAATGAAATGCGCAAGAAGCTGGCGGAACAGGGGTTTTCGCCAGCCTCTGTTGAAGATGCGGTTCTTTTTCTGAAACACTACCGGTATTTGGACGATGAGGACTACGCGAGGCGGTATGTGGAGAAAAACGACCACAAAAAGAGCATCCGCAAGATGAAATTTGACCTCCGCCAGAAAGGCGTCAGCGACGATCTGGTGGAGATGGTCTTTGAGGATATGGAGGTGGACGAGTCTGCCCAGATCCTCGGACTTTTGAGAAAGAAAAATTACGACCCGGAAGAACCGGATCCCGCGAAACGCCAGAAGATCTACGCATTTCTGGCGCGAAAAGGTTTTTCCTGCGACGCGATCAACAGTGCGATGAAGCAGTGGGAATAGGGCTGTTTCCGGCCCCAAAGGACAGGATATGACAGGCTTCGTGGGGATGCACAGAAGTACCCGGAATGAGGGCATTATACTTGACATAATGCATAAAACAGTTTAAAATTGAAGTGTTGTAATTAGTACAATGAAAACTAAATAAAGGAGGTGCTCCTGTGTCACCAATAATCAGCGTTATTATAACAGCAATTATTGTGGCTCCTATTACCTGGGTCGTGGCTGTCGCTTACCGCAAGAACAGTTATGAAAGCAAGATCGGTAGCGCAGAGGAAAAATCCAGAGAAATAATAGATGAAGCATTGAAGGTCGCCGAGACGAAGAAGAAAGAAGCTCTCCTGGAAGCGAAGGAAGAGAATTTAAAAGCGAAAAACGAGCTTGAAAAGGAAACCAGAGAACGGAGAGCCGAGATCCAGCGTTATGAGCGCCGCGTACTGAGCAAAGAGGAAAACCTCGACAAAAAATCTGAGGCAATGGAGAGAAAAGAATCCAGTCTTGCCGCGAAGGAAGAGACTTTAAGAAAGCGTTCTTCCGAGGTCGAGGAATTATTTGCTAAGGAGCAGGAAGAACTGGAGAAGATCTCCGGACTTACCAGCGAGCAGGCGAAGGAATATCTTCTGAAATCCGTAGAGGAAAATGTAAAACACGACACCGCAAAGCTCATCAAGGAATTAGAAGCCAAAGCAAAGGAAGAAGCTGACAAGAAAGCCAAAGAATATGTGGTTACCGCCATCCAGAGATGTGCAGCTGACCATGTGGCTGAGACTACAGTTTCTGTCGTTCAGCTCCCGAGCGATGAGATGAAGGGCCGCATCATTGGACGTGAGGGACGTAATATCCGTACTCTCGAGACAATGACAGGTGTGGAACTCATTATCGATGATACACCGGAAGCTGTCGTATTATCCGGTTTTGATCCGGTAAGACGTGAAGTTGCAAGAATTGCTCTTGAAAGACTGATCGTGGATGGACGTATCCATCCGGCGAGAATCGAAGAGATGGTGGAGAAAGCGCAGAAGGAAGTTGAAAATATGATGCGCGAGGAAGGTGAAGCCGCAATCCTTGAGGTCGGCATTCACAATATCCATCCGGAGCTCGTCAAGCTCCTCGGCAAGATGAAATTCAGAACCAGCTATGGTCAGAATGCATTGAAGCATTCCATCGAGGTCGCACAGTTATCCGGTTTACTGGCAGCCGAAATTGGTGTCGACGTCAGAATGGCAAAGCGTGCCGGCTTATTACATGACATTGGAAAATCCGTTGACCATGAGATGGAAGGTTCCCATGTACAGCTCGGATCGGAACTCTGTAAGAAATACAAAGAGTCCCCGATCGTTATCAATGCTGTGGAATCCCACCATGGCGATGCTGAGCCGACGAACCTTATTTCCTGCATCGTTCAGGCAGCAGATACGATCTCCGCTGCAAGACCGGGTGCAAGAAGAGAAACGTTGGAGACATACACGAACCGCTTAAAGCAGCTTGAGGATATCACAAACTCCTTCAAGGGAGTAGACAAGTCCTTTGCGATCCAGGCGGGACGCGAAGTGCGCATTATGGTAGTACCGGAGCAGATCAGCGATGACGATATGGTTCTTCTCGCAAGAGATATATCCAAGAAGATCGAAGAGAGCCTGGAGTATCCGGGACAGATCAAAGTCAACGTGATCCGCGAGTCCAGAGTTACCGATTACGCGAAATAAAAATGAAAGCCGTTGCTGTGCAGAGAGAATCTGTATGGCAGCGGTTTTTTTAACAGGAAATTTAGAAGTCTCTGTGCTGCCGAAGCTTTTGCGATACGAGCAAAGATTGGTCTGCTGCAGATGAGAGATAACAGAGAATATAAAACAGGAGGTAATATTGATATGGCAAAGATTGGTTTTATCGGAATGGGAAACATGGGAACCGCTATCATGCGGGGACTTTTAAAGACATATAAGCCGGAAGAGCTGCTTTTCACAAGCGCCCATGAGGCGAAGATGCAGAAAATTACGGAGGAGACAGGTGTTGCCCATGTCTCAACAGCAACTGACTGCGCAGAGCAGGTAAAATACCTGGTGCTGGCAGTAAAGCCGCAGGTACTTCCGACAGTTTTTAAGGAATTAAACGGAAAGATCAGGAAAGATCAGGTTGTGATCTCCATCGCGGCTGGATATGCGATCGCGGATCTCCAGGCAGGTCTCGGAGACAGTGCGAGAATCGTCCGCTCCATGCCGAATACACCGGCTATGGTCGGCGAGGGAATGTCCGGGGTGAGCTACGATGAGGCGCTGTTTACCGATGAGGAAAAGGATGTCATCGACGGATTCTTTACTTCCTTCGGAAAGATGGAGAAAGTGGATGAGAAGCTGATGGATGTTGTTGGAAGCGCCAGCGGCTGCTCCCCGGCCTATGTATACATGTTTATCGAGGCGCTGGCTGACGGCTGCGTAAAGAACGGACTCCCGCGCCAGGCCGCTTATAAGATGGTTGCCCAGGCCGTTTTAGGAAGCGCGAAGATGGTCCTTGAGACAGGAAAACATCCGGGCGAATTAAAGGATATGGTATGCTCACCGGGAGGAACCACTATCGAGGGACTTGCTGCCCTTGAGGAGAATGGATTCCGCGGTGCGATCATTAAGGCGTGTGATGCAAACTTTGAGAAGAATAAAAAGTTAAAAGGCTGATAATTACGTGAAAGACACGGAAATTTCCGTAGCAGTGTGAAAAATGTAAAAAATAAGTTCTGAGCAGAGGAAAATACTGCAGGGTAATTCCGCAGAATAGAAAATCTGAGAGGAATTGTTTAGAATGTCTGTTAAGGCAGTTAACAGATACATTCATGAAAGGAAAAGACTTTAGTATGGAAAAAACAACTCGTTTAAAACGTGATCTTGCATACACCGGAACGATCTTAAAGATCTACCGGGATACCGTTGTCGCGAACGGAATCGAGGAAGTGTATGACTATATCCACCACGATGGCGCGGCAGCCGTTCTACCGGTGACAAAGGACGGAAAGATCCTCATGGTGCGTCAGTACCGGAACGCCTTAGACCGGTTCACGCTGGAAATTCCGGCAGGAAAACTTGATGCTCCGGATGAGCCGAAGATCGAGTGCGCGGCGAGAGAACTTGAGGAGGAGACAGGATTCCGCGGCGAAACCCTGGAATTCCTGATGACAGTCAACACGACAGTGGCTTTCTGCGATGAGCAGATCGGTGTCTATATCGCAAAAGACCTGATCCCGTCAAAGCAGCGTCTCGACGCGGATGAGAGTATTGATGTGGAAGAGTGGGAAGTAAAGGATCTTCTTGAGATGATCTACACCGGCAAGATGACAGACGCGAAGACGATTGCGGCAATCCTTGCGTACGCTCAGAAAGAGGGAATTCGATAGAAAAAACGGCAGAAGCCAGTAACCGGAAAGTGTCAGTGAGGATAGGGCTGGCTGCCTGCCTGTGGAAAGATTGCTGCAATTAGAAAAAATCCTGGTAACTGTTCAGTAGGTCTGCGCACTTGCTGCGCTGACCGTAAGAAAACATAGGCTGGAAGGCAAAAATCCCATCAGCGAAGCTGATCTGGAATGGATTTTTGCACGTAACTATGAAAGTACTGAATAGTTACAAATCCTGTGGATAAAGTAGGCCTATATGCGCATACATTGTGAAAAAGGAACATGGACGGTATCGCTATGGCCGGAATTCACAGGCATCGGAGATTTTGGGACAGTCAGATGTTCTGGCTGTCCTTTTTTTTATTCTTGGGGACCGTTCTGGGGACAGTTTTCTTCAATAAGATGAGCGCAGAGATGAAAAGCACACTTGAAAGCTGGTTCTCCGGGATCCTCACATCATCGGAGATCGTGTCGGCGGACCGGTATAGTCTGTTTGTGGGAGTATTGAAAAAACGGTTTGTGTGGATTTTATTGGGAATTCTGATCTGCCAGGCAGTTTTTGCCAGAATCCTGTTTTACGCGGGAGCAGTCTATCTGGCATTTACATCCGCAATCGCTGTCTGTGTGTTGACGATGCATGCGGGAATTTATGGGATCCTGCGCTTTTTCGGACTTGTATTTCCGCAGGGATTCTTTTATACACTGGCGGCTTACCTTTTATGGATCATGGTCGTGGAGCAGGCGGATGGAAAAGAGAAAATCAGGTTATGGATGATGGTATTTTTTATGGTGCTTGGAATTATATCTGAGATATTCATAAATCCAAATTTTTCAGCGCTGATCTTCCAAATGTTTTAGAAAGGCATATCTGAAAATCGTGGATTTGAATTAGGACATCAACGGAAGAGACAATATCTGACGAAAGGCGTTGAAGGCGTGGTACGGTAGTCAGGGAAATGGGGGCGGAAAAGTGGAATTTTCCCAGGAAATACGCGGCTTTCAGCCCTTTTTTTATAAAAAAATTTTGTGCATTTTGACAAGATATTGCCATTGTGGATATATACAGTTCCATATCTAGCGATTAGTTATGTAAAATAGTCTAAAATGGGATCCAAGTGGGAAAAATCCGTTTGATTTTGCCCTAAAATGGGACTATAATGTAGAAAAATACTGGTTTTGCCGGGAAAAACAGCGTATCGGGGGGATGGTGGAAAACTTAGGCCTATGTCCCCTGTTTCCCAAAGGCAGACATCGTGAAACTAAAAAACAGATAGAGTATAAACGTGTATAGACACAGGTGCTGAAAATTTCGAACAGAAAAATTTTGTGTAACTGTTCTGTGGATTTGCGCACTTGCTGCGCTGACCAGGAGAAAACATAAGCGGGTGAAGCTGCTGAATAGTTATGATTTCGTATAGGATCGTGAAAAGCGCGGATAACTGTGTCTGGAAATGAACGGGGAAAAAGTATGAGAGAGGAAATTCAAACCTTCATAAACTACATGGAGGAAGAAAAACACGCGTCAAAAAATACAACGCTTTCTTATCAGAGAGATCTGTTAAAAATGGCAGATTATCTGGAGGAAAACGGAATCACAGACTGCGGGAAAGTGACAAAGACGGCGTTAAATTCCTATATCCTTTTCCTGGAGAAAGAAGGAAAAGCAGCGTCGACAGTTTCGAGGGCACTGGCATCCACGAGATCGTTCTTTGGCTGGCTGTTTAAGGAAGGGAAGATCCGCCGTGATCCGGCAGATTCGATGCATGCGCCGAAGATCGAGAAAAAGGTGCCTGTGATCCTTACAGTTGATGAGGTGACGAAACTCCTGGAGCAGCCGTCCGGCGCGAATCCGAAGGAGATCCGCGATAAGGCAATGCTGGAACTCTTATACGCGACAGGGATCCGCGTGACGGAACTTGTGAATCTAAAGCTCTCCGATGTAAATATGTCCATCGGCTTTATCACCTGCCGCGATGAGCACAAGGAGCGGATGATTCCCTTTGGCCATGCGGCGAAGGACGCTCTTGCGAAATATCTGGAGTCTGCCCGTGAGACATTTTTAAAAGGAACACGATCGGAACTGCTGTTTACAAATTACAGCGGCAGAGCCATGAGCCGTCAGGGATTCTGGAAGATTATCAAATACTACGGGGACCGGGCAGGAATTGAGGAAGACATCACACCCCACACTCTGCGCCATTCTTTCGCGGCGCACCTCTTAAGCAATGGCGCTGACATGCGTGCCGTCCAGACCATGATGGGTCATTCCGATCTGGCATCCACCCAGATGTACACGGCATATGCCATGGACAGCGCGGTCAGAGAGGCGTACCAGGGAGCGCATCCAAGAAAGTAAAAGTGAAAACTCAGGCTGGAAGGTAAAAATCCCATCGGCGAAGCCGATTTGGAATGGATTGGGGAATGAACACTCACAGGGAAAATCCTTAATAAGGATCATGCATACATTGAATTACGGCTGAATAAGGGCAGTAATGCAGCTTGAATTAGAAAATGTGCTCAAAGAAAGATAACAAAATTTGGCAGACTTTTTTAGTGTCTTTTTTTGCGATAACGAGCTGTGATTTCTGCATCAATAGGGAATTTCAGACGTATCCATAGAATGTCTCTATGATAAAAATAAATGTCCCTATTATACGGACAAACTGACAAAAATAATTGTCAGATAATCTGACAATTTTGTAAAAATGTGATATTTGCACAAAATTGAAAATATGGCAAGCTATCTCCAACGCGCTGGAATTCCTTACCATGAGCGGCATGGATCTTCCGCTGGCTGTCATGATCACGATCCCGGCGCCGTGGAAACATGACCGCTATATGTGGCAGGAGATAAAGGATTTCTACCGCTATTACGCAACAATGATGGAGCCGTGGGACGGTCCGGCATCTATCCTGTTCACAGACGGCGAGATCCTCGGCGCGGAGAAGTATGCCGCGGAAGGTTTCGGCTTGGAGCTTGACGGGCGTCTCCGGGTAAAGACAGAAAATGACGGACACAGGACCCAGATTCCGGGAATCTACACGGCGGGCGATATGCGCCGGGGCCAGTCACTTGTGGTCTGGGCGATCCGTGAGGGAAGGAATGCCGCAAGAGAGGTCGATGAGGACCTGATGGGATACTCAAATCTTGGGGCGGCGGAATAAAAGTCGGATTGGGCATAAAAGAGCATCTCCGGCTCCAATGTTTTGGAAAATGCCTTAAAACATTGGAGCGCAAAGATGCTCTTTTTTCTATTTTATATGTGAGGTTTTCAGCATACAGATTTAAAGGAAGCTTTTTACTGCCTTACTTCTGATCGATCCTCGCGAGGATACTTCTCGCAACAGAAAGTCCATTCGCGGATGCCTGCTGAAGTCCGCGGGTCACGGACGCACCGTCACCGATAGCGCGGAGACCGTGGATGTTTGTCTCGAAGTCCTTATCGACAACGACCTTGTTGGAGTAGAATTTAACCTCCACTCCGTAAAGCAGTGTCTCATCGCTGGCGATACCCGGAGTTACCTTGTCGAGGGCCTTTAACATCTCCTTGATGTCCACCATGATGCGGTGCGGGAGAACTAAGGAAAGATCGCCCGGAACGGCATCCTTTAAGGTCGGGATGATGTTGTTTCTGCAGAGACGTTCCTCCGTGGTGCGGCGGCCTCTCTGGAAATCACCGAAGGTCTGGACCAGGATCTTTCCGTCGCATAGCATGTTGGACAGCTGGGCGATATGTTTGCCGTACTCGATCGGGGTCTTGAAGGGCTTTGTGAAGTTCTTGGAAACCAGGATCGCAAAGTTTGTGTTGTTTGTCTTATATTCTTTTGATTTATAAGCGTGACCATTTACGACAGCCAGGCCGTTCTCATAGTATTCGGTAGCAACCTCACCGGACGGGTTCGTACAGAATGTGCGGACCTTATCGTCGAAGGTCGGTGTGTAGTATACAAGCTTTGCCTCGTAGAGGTTCTTGTTGAGGAACTCCATGACCTCGTCGCGGACCTCAACACGGACGCCGATGTCGACGGTTCCGACTTCGGTATCGATTCCGTGGTCATCGCAGATGTGGGAGAACCAGTCGGAGCCTTCACGTCCGATGGCGGAGACGATCTCATCTGCGTAGTATGTCTCATCTTTATCGGTGATAACACCCTTTGCGGTACCGTCCTCGATGATGATATCCTTGACCATGGTGTTGAATTCCATGTGGATTCCGTTGGCGAGAAGGTGTTCCTGCAGTCTTGTGTAGATCTTATAACCTTCCTCGGTTCCGAGGTGGCGGATCGGGCATTCGATGAGTTTTAAGTTTGCGTTGATGGCTTTCTTGCGGATCTTGCGGATCTCCTGCTGTTTGTCAACGCCGTAGACGTTCTTGTCAGCGCCGAACTGCAGATAGATATCGTCGGATTCCCTGATGAGTTCTGTCGCTTTATCGTATCCTAAGATCTCCGGCAGATTTCCGCCGACATCCGGGGAAAGGGAGAGCTTGCCGTCGGAGAAAGCTCCTGCTCCGGCGAAACCGGTGGTGATGGAACATGGTTTGCAGCCCACACACACCTTTGTTTTTCTCTTCGGACAGACACGTTTCTCGATCGGTCTTCCTTTTTCAATCATTAAAATGTTCAGTTCAGGTTTTTCTTTGATCAGCTCATACGCGCAGAAGATTCCGGACGGGCCTGCGCCGATGATGATCACGTCAAAATGTTCTCCGGATTTCATATCACAAGTTTCCTTTCGGGTGAGTGGATAATTTCTGTACACATCATTTCTATTCTACCATGGAAGTTTCAGAGATGCAAGAAAACGGAGGCAGATCAATACCCAGATCAATACAGAGTAATATAGAGTTAGGATGCTGCACATGGGCAATCATTTTCCGCATGGAACATATCAACATTCCCCGCAAAGATTCCGTTCAGTCTGTAAAAAACAACGAAAAATATTGAAAATGGGTATTGACTTTAGGTAAAAATAGGATATAATCAACTCATAGGTTGTCTGACAAGTAAAAAAACAATCTTATCCGCCCAGCAAGCAGAATAATAAAGAAGCAGGTAACGCGCGAGGATGAAAATAAAAACAGTCAATATTACAGATCAGGTCGTTGAGTATCTGAAGGAAAATATTGAATCCGGAAAATGGAACATCGGCGAAAAGATTCCGTCTGAAAACCAGATGGTTATGGAACTTGGAGTCAGCCGTTCCAGTATCCGCTCGGCACTTCAATATCTGATCGGGATTGGTGTTCTGAAAAGCTATCAGGGAAAAGGAACGTTCCTGATCAACACTCAGGTTGAAAACTGGGACGAGGCAGAATACAAGATCACATCGGAAGATTGTATGGATATCTGCAAAGTGCTGGAATTCAGAAAGATTCTGGAGCCGGGGGCATGTGTACTCGCAATGGAAAACTGCGATGAAAAAACAGTTGCCGCTCTGGAAGTTTATCTGGAACAGATGAAGGAATTTAAAGGAGACCGAGCGAAATTTGTCCGTGCAGACCTGAAATTTCATGAAGTTATCAGCCGGACCTCCGGCAATCCGCTCCTGGAAAAGAGTCTTCATAAAGTCTTTCTGGAATCCAGAAAAAATCACGAACAGATGAATGAGCTGTTCGGGTATGAGACGGGACTCCACTACCACACGGAGATTCTGGAAGCATTTAAGAATCATGATGCAGAAAGGGCTCGTGACGTGATGGAACAGCATCTTGGTGGTTCCATCGAGACATTGAAGATGTCTGGAAAGATCAAAGATCGTGAAGGTGGAACAGAAAAAATTAAGTAATGAGTAAAACAGGGTGTCGGTTGCAGCGCAAAAGGCACCTTAATAATAAAACCTAACTTGTATGATGAGTAACAAGTTAAGAGGCAATCAAGACAACTTGAAAATCTGCAAAATCAATAAACTGATTATGGCAACGTCTTATAAATAAAAGGATGAGGAGGAATATGGGATGTCAGTAAAGATTAGGGATATCCGGGTGATCTGTACGGCACCGGAAGGAATCAATCTTGTGGTCGTAAAGATCGAGACAAATCAGCCGGGGCTGTATGGACTTGGCTGCGCAACCTTTGCTTACCGCCATCTGACGGTAAAGCATCTGATTGAGGAGTATATGAAGCCGCTGCTTGTAGGGCGCCCGGTTGAAAATATCGAGGAGACCTGGCAGCTGATGCATCAGAACGGCTATTGGAGAAATGGTCCGATCGAGAATAACGCGATTTCCGGAATCGACATGGCGCTTTGGGATATCAAGGGAAAGATGGCAGGGATGCCGTTATACGAGTTGTTTGGAGGAAAAGTAAGGGAAGGAATTCCGGTCTACCGTCATGTGGACGGACGGGACATCAATGAGATCTGCGAGAATATTCAGATGTATCAGGAAATGGGGATTACCCACTTAAGATGCCAGTGCGGCGGTTACGGCGGACTTCCTTATGGACAGACACCTGGGACAGCACCGGAAGGCGCACATGATGGATTGTATCTCGATTCTAAGAAATACATCCGCGATACAATCCAGTTATTTGAACAGATTCGAGCGAAGATCGGTTACGATATGCAGCTTGTGCATGATGTCCATGAGCGGATTACTCCGGCTGACGCGGTGGCGCTTGCGAAAGGTCTTGAACCGTTTGACCTTTTCTTTCTGGAAGATCCGGTTCCGTTAGAGCAGCTCTCCTGGCTTAGAAATTTAAGACAGCAGACGAGCATCCCGATCGCGCAGGGGGAACTGTTCAACAATCCGTATGAATGGAGAACCGTGATCGCAGAACAGCTCATCGATTTCATCCGTGTTCATATCAGCCAGGTTGGAGGAATTACACCGGCGAGAAAGCTCCAGATTTTTGCGGAGCAGTTTGGTGTTCGGACAGCATGGCACGGACCGGGGGATATGTCTCCGTTAGCCCATGCAGCAAATATCCACATCGACCTTGCGGCACAGAATTTCGGTGTTCAGGAATGGTCCGGGATTGAACCGCCGAACTTTGTGATTCAGGAATTAAAAGGACCGCACGGCGCGCTTCTTGATGTATTCCCAGGTATGCCGGAGTATCGGAAAGGCTATGTTTACGCGAATGATAAGCCAGGTCTGGGCGTCGATATCGATGAAGCTGAGGCGGCAAAGTATCCGTGTGAAAACACCGTGACAACGTGGACACAGACAAGAGGACGTGACGGAGCACTTGTAACTCCGTAGATTTTCGGAAAAGGGAAAGGAGCTTAAAGGGGAATGAGCAAAAAGTCATCAGCTCTCGCAGCAGCAGGAATTCTCGCAGCAGCAGTTGTACTCAGTGGATTCAGCATCTACAAGGACAGTCATCAGAAGAACAGCACAGACGGAACGATCACGCTTCGAATGGCACAGACATCCTCGCAGACCGGAGCTATCGGACAGGCGATGGATCATTTCGCAGACAGGATCTATGAGGAGACCGGGGGAAAATACAAGATCGAGACTTATCACAATGGTCAGCTCGGTGCGGAGATCGACACGATCGAAGGCTGTCAGATGGGAACGATCGATATCGCGGTCGTAAACCAGTCTACGATCGGAAACTTCATCAGTGATTTTCAGGCATTGGACATTCCGTATCTGATTACATCGACAGATCAGGCAGATGCAGTGTTCCTTGGTGATATTGGAACAAGATTTTTAGACAAGCTTTCCGGTGTTCAACTTTATGGGCTTGGAATCTGGGAATCCGGTTTCCGAAACCTGACAAACAGCAAGCGTGATATCAACTCCGTAGACGATGTTTCTGGTCTTAAGATCAGGACTATGGAGAATCAGGTACATATCGCATTCTGGAAAGCCATGGGAGCCGACGCGACACCGATGTCCTGGGGCGAGGCGTACACCGCGCTTCAGCAGGGCGCTCTCGACGGACAGGAGAATCCGGCAACGGTTATTCTGACAAATAACGTCGCACAGGTCAACAAACATCTTGCGATCACGGAACATGCGTATTCGACCGTATTCCTCGTTATGAGTCCGGAAACCTGGGCATCCTTCGATGATGAGACAAAACAGATCTTTACAGACGTCATGGCAGAATGCAGTATCAGTGAGAGAGAGCTGAGCCGGAAGATGGATGGAGAAGCTGTTGACCAGTTAAGGGAACAGGGAATGACCGTCACATATCCGGATAAGCAGCAGTTCATCGACAAGGCAGCAGACTTGTATGCGCAGTGGGAAGAACAGTATGGTGATATGATCTCTGAGATTCGGGCACTGTCAGTAAATAAGTAGGAGGTGCGTTATGGAAAAATTCGCGGCAGCCTTTAAAAAAGTACAGAAAATCAATAAAGCGATCATCGGCGCAGTCCTTTTACTGATGATCGGAGTTGTATTCTTACAGACATTTTGCAGATTTGTTATATTTAAGAGCCTGACATGGTCGGAGGAACTTTCCAGATATCTGTTTGTGGCATTGATCGTTCTTGGAATCAACCTCGCGGCGACAGATCACCTGTTTGTCCGCATTGAGCTGATTGACGGATACCTGAAAGGAAAAGCACAGTATGTTATGGATGTGATCCGGAAAGGAATCGCCATTTATGTTAGTTTGATTCTTATGTACAGCGGCTACGGACTTATTGAGATCGGTGGATACCAGATCAGCCCGGCAATGGGAATTCCAATGAGCCTGCTTTACGGGATCATGTTTATCGGATTTATTATGAACTTCCTCGCATTGATCGTAGACACCTGGGAGGAATTTGGAAAAGAGAAGGAGGTAGGCTGATGCAGACTGCAGCTATTGCTTTGATCGTTGTCCTGCTTGTCGGCATGGCATGTGGACTTGAAATTACATGGGCATTGGGGTTATCATGTATTGTAGCGGTTCTTCTTGATCCGAAGCTTACATTTGTAGTGATCGCACAGAGAATTTTCGCAAACTCCAACAGCTTTTCCATGCTGGCGATCCCGGCATTCATGCTCGCCGGTGACGTTATGTCAAAGGGCGGACTTTCCAAGCGTCTCGTTGCCTTTGCAGATTCCCTCGTCGGCTGGATCTCCGGTGGAATCTCCCTGGTATCCATCGTTGCCTGCACATTCTTTGCAGCAATTTCCGGTTCCTCTGTTGCTACAACAGCGGCCATCGGTGGACTGATGTACCCGGAGATGGTAAAGCGCGGCTATCCGGAATCTTATGCGGCAGCCGTTCAGGCGATCGGAGGAACACTTGGAATCGTAATTCCGCCGAGTATCGTGCTCGTTATTTATGGTAATATCACAGGAACAGACGTAGGCGCACTCTTAATGGCCGGTATTCTTCCCGGTGTTGTCTGCAGCGTTTTTCTTTGCCTCTATGCTTACTACAAAGCAAAGAAATGCGGATTCCCGAAATCCGATAAGTTTTCATTCAAGAGATTTCTTGTTTCCTTTAAAGACGCAGTATGGGCGCTGATCATGCCGGTCATCATTCTCGGAGGTATTTACGCCGGAATCTTTACACCGACAGAGTCCGCAGTTGTTGCCGTTGTTTATGGTCTGATCGTATGCCTCGCTGTTTATCGCGAGATCAGCATGAAGACGATCTGGGAGATCGTTGAGAATACAGCAGAGGGAACCGCAAACCTGATGATCCTTGTTGTGACTGCGCAGATGTTTGGCTGGCTGATCTCTTATTATCAGATCCCGCAGGCAGTGACGAACTTCATGCTCGCATTTGTCTCCAATAAATATATGTTCTGGGCGATCATCATCATCCTTCTGACGATCTGCGGCATGTTCCTTGAAGTAGGAGCAACAAACCTGATCCTCGGACCGATCCTTGCTCCGATCGCAGCTGCATTCGGCATCGATCCGGTACAGTTCGGACTTGTATTCGTATTCCTCCTTGCAATGGGACAGGCGACACCGCCGTTCGGAACCTGTATGTTCGTGGCATGCGGAATCAGCAAACAGTCCGTTGGTCAGGTGTCAAAGCATCTGGTTCCGTTCGTTGTAGTAGAGATCCTCTGCGGAATCTTATTTGCACTTGTTCCGGGAATTTCACTGCTGCTCCCGTCGATCATAGGGTAACATGGAATGAACCGGTTATAGATAAAACAAAGCTTTTTAGAAAAAAGGAGAATGAATTATGGCTGAAATGATGAAAGAAGTCGTTGTTGTAGAACCGCATAAATATGAGGTGCGTGAGGTTGAGATTCCTGAACTTGCAAACGAGGATGAAGTCCTTATTCAGATGAAATCCGCAGGTGTATGCGGAAGTGACCATCACATCTGGCATGGCTCCAATCCGTGCTCTACATATCCGAGAATTCCGGGACATGAGAATGCCGGTGTGATCGCAAAGATCGGTAAAAACGTGAAAAATGTGAAAGTGGGTGACCATGTTATCGTGGATCTTCTCTCCTCTTGCGGAACCTGTTACCAGTGTACGCATGGAAGAAAGAATGTGTGCGAGCATGTAAAAGTAAGAGGTTCCGGAGCAGACGGCGGCTGGAGAGAGTATTTCACAGCGCCGGCAAAAGAAGTATACAAGATTTCCGATTCTGTCAAGTGGGAAGATGCGGCACTTGTTGAGCCGTTTGCAATCGGTTCCCACTGCACAGGACGCGGTCGTGTGGTCGAAGATGATGTCGTATTTATCCTTGGTACAGGCACGATCGGTTCCATCATCTTACAGACATGTAAGGCGAAGGGCTGCAAGACCGTGATTTGCTGTGATATCAGCGATTCTTCCCTTGAGCGCGCAAAAGAATACGGCGCTGACTATGTGATCAATTCCAAGACTCAGGATGTTGTTGCGGAGATCCAGAAGATCACAGACGGACATGGCTGCACCGTAGCGTTTGACTCTGCATGCTTCCCGGGTTCCCTGACGATGTGCCTGCAGCCGGGTATCCTTTGCAACGCCGGCCGTATGGTACCGATGGGATTCTGCACCGAGAAAGAGGGCATCACACAGGCGATGATCAACCAGAGAGAGCTCGACATCATCGGTTCCAGAATGTCCCAGGACGCTTTCGAACCGACGATCGACAGAATGGAAAAGGGCGAGTACATCACGGACGGAATCGCAACAACATTCATCAAATTCAGCGAGATCGACAAGGTATTTTATCTGATGGATCATCCGGACGAGTCCGCGAAGAAGATGGTAATCCTGTTTGACTAAGAGAAATCTGAGAGGAGAATATGATCATGGAATTATTTAATATTGAAGGAAAAAAAGCGATCGTAACAGGCGGAACAAGAGGTCTTGGCCATGGAATGGCAGAAGGTCTGATGGAGGCAGGATGTGAGGTTGCGATTGTCGGAACATCCGATAAGGTATATGATGTGGCAAAAGAATTCTGCGACCGCGGATTCAAGTGCCATGGCGTAAAGGCAGATTTCAGCAAGAGAGAGCAGGTATATCAGGGATTCAACGACTGTGTTGCTGCACTCGGCGGAGATCTTGATATCATTGTAAATGCACACGGCATCCAGAGACGTCACAGCGCCGAGGTATTCCCGATCGAAGAGTGGGATGAGGTTCTCAACGTCAACTTAAACTCTGTATTTATTCTTTGCCAGGAAGCTGCAAAGATCATGCTGAAAAAAGGCTACGGAAAGATCATCAACATCGCTTCCATGGTATCCTGGTTCGGCGGTCAGACCGTTCCGGCATACACAGCAGCAAAGGGCGGAGTTACCCAGCTTACAAAGGAGCTCAGCAACGACTGGATCGCGAGAGGCGTCAATGTAAACGCCATCGCTCCGGGATATATGGCGACAGACATGAACTCCGCGCTGCTTGATCCGAAGAATCCGAGATATCAGCAGATCACAGAGCGTATTCCGGCAAACCGCTGGGGCACAGGCGATGACATGAAGGGTGCCTGCATCTTCCTCGCATCCCATGCCAGCGACTATCTGGGCGGAGCAATCATCCCGGTAGACGGCGGATATCTTGTAAAATAACAGAATTGCTGCAAAACGGCTGTAAGACCGGATGCCGTCAGGGCAGAGTATAGATACCTCTGAAGCAGACAGATAAGAATCTGGTGCTTCAGAGGTGTTTTTTTACGCGAACAACGAGCCAAAGTCCGCGCTTGGTATGAGAATGTGCCAGGGTGTTTTTTGCCGGTATGAGCAGAAAGACAGAAAAGGCGGTCATATTTTGGATAAAATATCTGATTTGTCTAAAAAATAACGTTAAACAAAAGATTATTAAGCGAAACTGACAAAACACTTGATTTATTTAATCTATTCATGATAGAATCAAGCATATGTTAAGATGAGTTAAGAAAAAGTGGAACTGTGAAGAGATGGAACAGTTGTGAAAAATGGGAAAGACAGCGGCACAGGGCCGGCAGCAGGAAAATGGGTGTCCTGAAGAGGCGGAGCAATCCGCGCGGTTGATGTGCCGGGAACATATCCGGGGTAAACAAAAAAATGCAGAGGAGTGAATCATATGAGCAGATTGGAGATCATGTCCCCGACCCGCGCGCGGATCGTGATGGAGGGACTTTATAAAGATCTGGAGAGAAGAATCGAATCGAGCCCGCCTGGGCTCTGTCCTGTTGATATGGCGAGAGCGTTTCTGGAGCTCTGCCACGCGCAGACCTGCGGAAAATGCGTTCCGTGCCGGATCGGTCTTGGGCAGTTAAACCAGCTGATCCGTGACGTATTAAACGGAAAAGCGACGATGGATACGCTGGATCTCATGGAGAAGACGGCGCTTTCCATCATGGATTCCGCGGACTGTGCGATCGGCTATGAGGCGGCGAACATGGTCTATAAGGGGCTGATCGGCTACCGCGATGACTATGTGGAGCACATCAAGAAAGGCCGCTGTACCTGTACATACAACCAGCCGGTCCCGTGTGTCGCGATCTGTCCGGCCCATGTGGACATTCCGGGTTATGTGGCGCTCGTGGAAGAAGGAAGATATGCCGATGCGATCCGCCTGATCCGGAAGGACAATCCGTTCCCGACGACCTGCGGTTTTATCTGTGAGCATCCATGTGAGGCGAGATGCCGGAGAAACATGGTCGACGACGCGGTCAATATCCGGGGACTGAAACGGTTCGCGGCAGATTACGCGGGTGTTGTGGATCCGCCGAAATGTGCTCCGTCGACTGGGAAAAAGGTCGCTGTCCTCGGCGGCGGTCCGGGAGGTTTAAGTGCTGCTTACTACTTACAGCTCATGGGACATCAGACGACCGTGTACGAGATGCTGCCGAAGCTCGGCGGTATGCTGCGGTACGGGATCCCGAACTATCGTCTCCCGAAAGATCGGCTGGATGACGATATCAACGCGATCTTAAAGACCGGCGTGGAAGTAAAATATGGCTTAAAGATCGGTGTGGACATCACGATCCAGGAACTGCGGGAACAGTATGATGCGGTGCTCATCACGATCGGCGCCAGCACGGATAAGAAGCTTGGACTTCCGGGTGAGGACGCGGACGGCGTTCTCTCCGCGGTACAGTTCCTGCGGAGTGTCGGAAAAGACGAGATCATCGACCTGACCGGAAAGGAAGTCGTTGTCATCGGCGGCGGAAACGTGTCCATGGATGCAGTCCGCACGGCAAAACGACTTGGAGCGAAGAAAGTCAGCATTTTATATAGAAGACGGAGAAACGATATGACGGCGCTGCCGGGGGAGATCGAGGGCGCGATCGCGGAGGGGATCGAGATCGTGACCTTAAAGGCTCCAGCGTCCTTAGATGTCGGGGAAGACCACAAGATTCACGGCATCTACGCGACCCCGCAGATGATCAGCGCGATCAGGGACGGCCGCGCCAGCGTGAAGCCGACCGGAGAGCCGGATGTCTACATCCCGTGCGATGTCCTGATCAAGGCCATCGGACAGGATATCGAGTCCGGACATTTCGAGAAAGCCGGGATCCCGGTATCCCGCGGAAAGATCGTGACCTTAAAGAGCGGTGCATTTGAAAACATGCCGGGCGTCTTCGCGGGCGGCGACTGCTCCAGCGGTCCGGCATCTGTAATTAAAGCGATCGCAGCAGCGAAGGTTGTTGCGGCGAACATCGATGAATACCTGGGTTACCACCACGAGATCACGAGCGGAGTGGAAATTCCGGAGGCGAGCTTAAAGGATAAGACTCCGTGCGGACGTGTGAACTTAATGGAGCGGGAAGCAGGCGAGCGTGTCTGTGATTTCGAGGCAGTCGAGAAGTGCATGACCGAGAAGGAGGCGAAGCAGGAAGCCGGACGGTGCCTGCGCTGTGATCATTTCGGATACGGAATCTTTAAAGGAGGCAGGAGTACATTATGGTAAATATTACGATCGACGGAAAAAAGATTTCGGCAGAGGAAAATATTACGATCATGGAAGCTGCCGAGAAGAATGGGATCCCGATCCCGAAGCTCTGCTATTTAAAGGGGATCAACGAGATCGCGGCCTGCAGAGTCTGTGTTGTGGAGCTGGAAGGAAAAGAAAAGCTGATCACATCCTGCAACAACCTCGTGAAGGAAGGCATGGTCATCCATACGAACAGCCCGAAGGTCCGGAATCACAGAAGAAATACGGTCCAGCTGCTGCTGTCCCAGCATGATAACCGCTGCGTGGTCTGTCCGAGAAACGGAAACTGTGGTCTGCAGCAGGTGGCATATGATCTGAATATTCTGGAAATCCCGTTTAAGCAGGAACCGGAATATCAGCCGTGGGATAAGAATTTCCCGCTGATCCGTAATTCCGCGAAGTGCATCAAGTGTATGCGCTGTGTTCAGGTCTGTGATAAGATCCAGGGACTCGGGATCTGGGATGTGGAAGGAACCGGTTCCAGAACGACCGTGAATGTCGCAGGACATAAGACGATCGGGGAAGCGAACTGCGCTCTCTGCGGTCAGTGTATCACCCACTGTCCGGTCGGTGCCCTCTCGGAGCGCGACGATACGGAAAAGGTCTGGGAAGCGATCGAAAATAAAGAGAAGATCGTTGTGGCGCAGGTTGCCCCGGCGGTGCGTGCGGCCTGGGGCGAGGAACTTGGACTCTCCGGCGCGGACGCTCCGGTCGGAAAGATCTTCGACGCATTAAAGAGAATGGGCGTCGATTACGCGTTTGATACGGTATTTTCCGCGGATCTCACGATCATGGAGGAGAGCACGGAGTTTATCAGCCGTTTCACAAGCGGCGAACTGAAAGACCGTCCGATGTTCACCTCATGCTGCCCTGGCTGGGTTCGATTTGCAAAGAGCCAGTTTCCGTATATGGTGAACTACCTCTCCACGGCGAAATCCCCGCAGCAGATGTTCGGTGCGGTCATGAAGACATATTTTGCGGAAAAACTCGGAGTTTCTCCGGATCAGATCTTTACGCTCTCCATCATGCCCTGCGTGGCAAAGAAAGGCGAGCGTGAGATGGACCTGTTCTACGGGGAGTATGCCGGACATGACGTCGATGCGGTCCTCACGACGAGAGAACTCGTGAAGATGATCCGCTCCGCCCATATCCGTCCGGATACACTGGTCGAGATCCCGGGCGACAGCCCAATGCATGCGGGAACCGGCGCCGGTGTGATCTTCGGCGCGACCGGCGGCGTTATGGAAGCAGCCCTGCGCACCGCATATTTCACCTTAAAGGGCGAGAATCCGCCGGCAGACGCGTTCCGTGCGGTCCGCAGTGAAGGATTCCAGGAAAACGCAGGAGTCCAGGAAGCGGAGTTTGCGATCGGCGACATTAAGCTGCGCACCGCAGCAGTCAGCGGCCTTGGAAATACGAGAAGACTGCTGCAGCAGATCGAGCGCGGGGAAGTCCACTACGACTTTGTCGAAGTCATGGCATGCCCGGGCGGCTGCGTCGGCGGCGGCGGACAGCCGATCCACGACGGCGAGGAGCGGGCGTTTGCGCGCGGAAAGAAATTATACGAACTGGATGCGGAATCAGAACTCCGGTATTCGCATGAAAACCCGGATATCAAGGAAATCTACAGCGATTTCTTCGGAAAACCGATGTCCCACAAGGCACATATGCTGCTGCATACGGAGCACTGGAAAAACAAATAAATGTACAGGTAATATACCGGATATAAAAACAGCATGTATCTGCAGGAAAAGCAGGTGCATGCTGTTTTTTTGCGACATCGGAAATATGAAAAAAGTCTCCGCAAATAGTAGTGTGATGTGTTAAAAAGTACAACTAGTTGATTGTGAATATACCATAAATATCTGTTAGATTTGTTGTATGTATTGGAGTACAATAAGTTTGTAAATAGGGAGGGGCTAAAACTTCCTAATTGCGAGAATTTCATCGTTGATTAGCCCGAAGATGAAAATAGAATTGGAAAACAGGCAATTTACAAAAAAGGAGGAACTTTATGGGTACATCCGATACAAAAAAGAAACGAGGATTGTTAGAAGGATTTCTTCGCAATGTTGAAATCATGGGAAATAAAATTCCCCATCCGATGCTTCTTTTCATCTATCTTTGTATAGCTACGATCGTAATATCAGCAGTATGCTCAATGTTACATGTCAGTGCAGTAAATCCTGTGTCAGGCGAAACAGTAGAAGTTGTGAATTTATTCAGCAAAGACGGATTCGTTAAGATGCTTACAACATTTGTGAGCAACTTTACAGGAACCTCAGCGTTAGGATTGACACTGACATGTATGCTCGGTGTTGGAGTTGCGGAAGCTTCTGGCTTATTCCACACAGCATTAAGAGGACTTGCCAAGACGAAAGGTTCTGACTTAAAGGTCATCATTATTTTCTGCTTTGTCTGTGTAATGGCAGACTGTACAGGCGGTGCAGGATTTGTTGTAATGCCGCCTTTAGGTGCATTGATCTGGGCCGCAATGGGACGTAATCCAATGGTTGGCATGCTGGCTGCTTATGCATCTGTTTCTGGCGCTTTTGCGTCTAACCTGCTGATCACTTCCATGGATGTTGTAAATATGGGATATACAGAGGCCGCAGCAAAACTTCTTTTACCGGATATCACGTTAAGCCCGTCCATGAACTGGTATTTCAGCATGGTATCAACTGTATTTTTAACGATCTTCTCCGTATTTATCACAATAAAGTATGTAGAACCGAGAATGGGAAAATATACGGGAGATTATGTAGAAAAAGCGGAAAATCCGTCTCCGTTAGATAACAAAGGGCTGAAATGTGCACTGATAGCATTTGGTATTTATCTGATTGTATTTGTGATCTTATGTGCAACAGGCATTCTGGCAGACGAGAATGGTTCCCTGCTGAATTCTGCAGCACCGTTAATGAAAGGCATGACAGTCCTGATCGCATTAATGTTTGCGATCCCTGGTCTTGCATTTGGTTTTGGCTCCGGCCGATTCAAAAAGTTTGATGATGTTGCAAGCGCTATGACACAGGCAATGGCGGGAATGGCATCGTATATTGCATTGTTCTATTTTATTGCACAGTTCTTAAAGTATTTTGATTGGTCAAATCTTGGACTGATCATTGCAATCCATGGTGCAACGGCTCTTGAAAAATCAGGCTTGCCAGTATGGGCGATCATCATTTTATTCGTCATTATGTGTGGCTTTTTAAACCTTCTGATTGGTTCTGCGTCTACAAAGTGGTCATTGCTCAGCAGTATATTTGTTCCGATGTTCATGCTGATGGGATATTCACCGGCATTCGTACAGATGGCATATCGTATTGGCGATGCGATCACAAATCCAATCTGTCCGACATTTGCATATTTTGGAATGCTTTTGGCATTAGCACAGAAATATGATAAAAAAGCAGGTTTCGGAACGTTAATGTCCAATATGCTTCCATATGTCATTGGATTCTTTGCATTTATGATAGCAGAACTGTTGATATGGTTCTTCCTTGATCTGCCGTTAGGACCGGGAAGCTTTGTGACATTTACCATGTAGAGGTGAAATATATATGAGTATTATTGATGATAAAAGAGCACCGGAAGAACTCCGGGGATATGTAAAAAAGCGTATTGACAATATGCGTGAAAAAATGTTCCGGAAAGGAGTAGATGCAGCGATCCTCCTGAGACCGGAAAACGTATTTTATTTCAGTAATTTTAATCCGATCATTATCAGCCATGTTCCATATTTTATTATCACAAAGGATAAAGCGATTCTTCTGGTCCATGCAATTCGTTATGCACATGCGATGAATGAAGGTGCAGTGGACACGGTTATGTGCTATGGAAAATGGGGAAGCGCAGTACCAGTTGCACTGGATGCTTACGATGCAATCCGTGAAATTATCGGAGCTGAAAAAATCACTCTTGGAGTTGAAGGTGATTATGCAAGCGTAAATGTGGTAAAGAAACTGGCAGAAAAGCTGGATGTGAAAGGTGTCGTGGATATCGCCCAGGATGCGCTTGATCTCAGATTGATCAAAGACCCATATGAGATTCAGATGTGCAGGATTTCTGGTGAATTTGTAGACTGTGGTGTTACGCATGCGCTTGAACAGCTGGAAAACGGGGCAAGTGAGGCACAGGCGGCGACAGAAGGTCAGTATGCGATGAGGAAACTCTGGCATGAAAAATATCAGAAATATGAAGTATCCGGATTTTCAAACTCAGAAACAGCTGATATTGACACACTGGTCGTATGGTGCATGTCAAATGAGCGATTAAATTATGGCTGCGACTGCCCGAGCGGATATGTTCCGATGCCGGGAGATATCACAATGCCGATGAGCTGGGCCCGTATTGGCGGATATAATGTGGAAAATGAACGAACAGTTCTGGTTGGGGATGTCTGCGAAGAACGTGCCCGCGCATATGATGCGATGCTAAGAGCTAGGGAAAATATTTTTAACATGCTCCGCCCAGGAACGATATTTGAAGATATGTATTTTGCCGCAATGAAAGAGTATGAAGATGCAGGATTTGCCAACATCCTTCCAGGAAGGTGCGGTCATGGAATGGGATTATCCACGCATGAATTTCCATCCGTGACGAAAGGAAACAAAGCATCGTTAAAACCAGGAATGATCCTTACTGTAGAACCAGGACTTATGAGTGCAGAACTTGGAGCTGTCCGGCATAGTGATACGGTACTTATTACGGAAGAAAGTTTTGAATTTTTAACAAAATCCAGAAGAGATAAGATCGTAATTAAAAAATGATGTAATACGAATGAGGTGGTAATATGACAAAAAAAGATAGAATCAGAGCAGCAGTCAATGGAAAACAGCCGGATCGTATGCCGTATTCATTCTGGACACATATGCCAGGAATCGATACAGATCCTGAGAAGATTGCAGAAAAGACATATGAACTTTATAAAAAATATGATTGGGATTTCATCAAGACCATGAATAGCGGGATGTACTCAATCGAAGATTTTGGATGCAAAATTGACGCTTCAGAAGTACTGAAGGGCGGTGTATCGAAGATCACTGAAACACCGGTACATTGTTCAGAAGATCTCTATAAATTGAAAGAAGTCTCAATTGAAGAAGGGGCATATGCGCGCGAATTAAAGCATCTGCAGCTTGTTTTGGATAAGGTAAAGGAAGAGGATGTTCCTGTTATTACAACCGTGTTTTCACCATTAACGACACTCGATAAGATCTGCGGAAAAGTGACTGTAAAGGCGAATGTAGGAAATGACAATGTAAAGGATATCAAAGTCAGCTGGCTGTCCATTTATATGAAGGAAAATACGGATGCGGTGAAAGCAGCTCTGGAGGAGATCACGAAAACGACGGAAAAATACGCCGCAAGGGTGATTGAAAACGGAGCGGATGGAATCTTTTTCGCATCGCAGATGAGCAGCTATAACCAGTGCACACTTCAGGAATATCTGGAATTTGGGAAAGAATATGATCTCAGAGTCATAAAGGCGGCTGATAAGGGATGGATGAATACGATCCATTGCCATGGTGATAATCTGATCTTTGAAGTTTTAAAGGATTATCCGGTACAGATCTTCAACTGGCACGCATGGGAGACGCTGCCGGATGTAAATGAAGCTTACGTAATGACCGGAAAGTGCCTGATGGGTGGAATCAATCGAAAAGATATTACGGAACGTAAGAAAGAGAAGATCCAGAACCAGATCTTCCAGTGTTATAAAGAGATGGGAGGAAAACACCAGATCCTGACACCTGGTTGTGTGATCAGGTATCCATTGGATACAGATATGTTGATGTACATTAAAAACACCTTACGAGAAATTGAGGAAAAATTAAAAAGATAGGCAGATGAAAATTTAGGACAAACCTTCCTGTTAGCAATCGGCAGCAGGAAGGTTTCCTCTTAGAACGATTAGAATGACTCTGAAAAAAGAGCTTTTGCGATGGAAACGAATTCTTTTCCTGCACGCGTCAATGTATGGTTTTTTTTTCGGCAGATGCCAATGACGGATTTATTGACAATGCTGTGTGTGTCAATGATGTAGATGGTATGATTCTTCATCGCGGCCGGGTTGAAAAGAAGCGTGTTTTTTGAAACAAATGCCTTTTGAAGGATAAAAGACATTGGAACGACACAGGCCCCCATACCTTCCATGCAGAGTGCAATCTGGGTAAGCAGGTTTGTAGTCGTAAGAATAATCTCCGGATGCATATCATACTCCTGACAGAGAGATAAAAATACCTGCCCATTCATGGTATGTGTGGACTGCACGATAAAAGGAATCTTTGAAAATTGTGTGATTGGAAGAGGAACGTCGTCGGAAATATTATCTGGTAGCTCAATACAATCTAAAAAGTGATTGGGAATGAGGATTGCAAAACTCTCTGTATAAAGGGGAATAAATCTGTATTTGGGATCATTTTCCGGAAGCCAGCCAATAAAAAGATCAATGTCAGCGGTATCGAGGGAGGAAAGTAATTTCGGTGTATCTCCCTCTAAAAGATTCAACTGCACATGGGGAAAGTTCCTGTGGAATGCGGACAGAAGGGGCGGAAGCATAAGTGTTCCTCTTGTTACAGGGATTCCAATGTTCAGAGTGCCGTAACGAAAATCTTTGATATCATTGATCTCCCGGTTGCAGTTATCGAGATCCTGAAGGATCGTCCGGCTGTATTTATATAAAACATGTCCGGCATCGGTCAGAGCCATCGGATTGCTTCGAGAAAATAACTTTACCCCCAGATTTTCCTCAAGTTTGGAAATATGATGGCTTAATGCCTGTTGTGAAATGTACATTTCCCTTGCAGCACGGGAGAAATTCATTGTCTCTGCGGCTGCCATAAAACAACGGAGACTTGTTAAACTAAGCATGATACCTCCACAAATAAAAAGTTGTTGAAATTAACTGTAGTATATAGGAAAAAATTGTAAAAAGCAATAGAAAAGGATGAAGCAAATGGATGAGAAATTATATAAGAATCATCTGGAAATACTGAAAGAAGAACTGATCATGGCACTCGGATGCACAGAGCCAATTGCAATCGCGTACGCGGCCGCAAAAGCACGGAAACTTCTGGGAGAAATGCCGGAGAGTTGCGTAGTCTCCTGCAGCGGCAACATTGTAAAGAATGTCATGGGAGTGACGGTACCGAACTCCGGCGGATTAAAAGGAATCGATGTGGCAGCGGTACTGGGAATCGTGGGCGGAGACCCGGATATGGACCTGGCAGTGCTTGAGGGTGTGACAAAAGAGGATCAGGAGAAGACAAAGGAGCTTTTGAAGCGGAAATTCTGTACCTGTAAACTGATCGAAGGCGTGGCGACTCTTTATATTGTAGTAGAACTTTGTGCCGGAGAGCATACGGCACTCGTTGAGATCCAGAAGACTCATAAAAATATTACCCGGATGGAAAAAGACGGGGTAAGTGTTCTGGAAAAAACCGGGGCTGGTGAGGAAAATGGTTGTAAGACAGGAGATAAGCAGCTTCTTACCGTGAAAAACATTCTGGAATTTGCGGATGAAGTAAAGATCGGAGATGTGGAGAAGATCCTGAACCGGCAGATCGAGTGTAATATGGCGATCTGTCGGGAAGGCCTGGAACATCCGTATGGAGCAGAGGTTGGAAGAATCCTGATCGACGGAAACGAAAATCCGACGGTGGGCCTGAAGGCACGTGCATTTGCGGCCGCAGGTTCGGATGCCAGAATGAACGGCTGTCCGATGCCGGTGGTCATCAATTCCGGAAGTGGTAATCAGGGAATCACGGTCAGCGTGCCGGTCATTGTTTACGCGCAGGAGAAAAATATCGAAAAAGAAAAACTTTTGCGAGGACTTGTAGTTTCAAATCTGATCGCAGTTCATCAGAAAAAATATATCGGAAGTCTGTCTGCATACTGTGGCGTTGTGAGCGCCGCATGCGGAGCAGCCTGCGGTATCTGCTACATGCTTGGATATCCATATGAAGTGGTCTGTGAGACAATTACCAACACCATCGCAACTGTGGGAGGTATGGTGTGTGATGGTGCGAAATCATCCTGCGCAGCTAAAATTTCGACAGCCCTTCAAACTGCGCTTCTTGGAATGAAAATGGGATTACATGACAGGGCATTTCAGCCAGGTGAAGGTCTGGTGGAGGATGATGTTGAAGAAACAATTCGAAGTATCGGACGCATGGGACGAGATGGTATGCACTCTACGGATTTGGAAATTTTGAATATTATGCTTGGAAATTAAAAAAAGAGGATCTGCCAGTGGACATTGACTTCTGGTAGATCCTCTTTTTTATAAAAAGTCTGATCCTCCAGCTATGCTGAGGAGAATGGAATCAGTGCAGACAGTAATATCATATGCGATACCGTTCTTGGGGACGGTATGATTTATCCAGAAGATCAAGAAGCTTCTCCGGTGGGAGCGGTTTTGAGAAATAGAAGCCCTGGATCATGTCGACACCGTAGTCGCTTAAAAGTTTTACCTCGGCAGCTGTCTCCACACCCTCTGAGATCACATGGAAGTCCATATTCTGGAAGGAAGACACGATGCTGTGATAGAAGTTCGCGGAGCGCGGATCCTCACAGATTTTGTTTAAGAGGGAGCGGTCCAGCTTGATCGCGGAAAATGGAAGCTGCATGACCGTATTCAGGTTCGCATATCCGGAACCAAAATCATCGAGGCAGAGACCGATTCCGGAATTCGCGAAATCATCGACCGCCTTATTGAGTGCGCTGTTGTATTCTGTGGCGACTGTCTCCGTGATCTCGAACTGGATGAAAGAATGTTTGATGCCATACTCATCCATGAGCCGGATCAGACGGGAGCTGCTGTTTGTCTGGATCAGGTCTAACGGGGAGAGGTTCATCTTAATATTACAGAGTCTGTCTGTGAGAAGCGGGTGCTCCTGGATAAAACGGCAGATCCGGCGGAACTGGAGATTCGTGATCCTGTCGACCAGATGATTCTTTTCAGCGATCTGGATAAAAATGTCCGGAGGGATCCAGCCGAGCTCCGGGTGATATAGACGGCTCAATGCCTCCAGCGTGATGTAGCGCTTCTCCTTCAGGGAATATACGGGCTGGTAGTAGACCTCAAACAGATCATTCGTGATCGCGGTGTGCAGAAACTGCTCCACCTTTTTCAGGTAAAGGAAGCGTTCCATGGTCTTGTCCGTATCACGGACGGTCTCATTGAGCCCGGTGTTCGGCGCGAGCGACTCCAGATACTGCGCATAATCAAGGATGGAACCGCCATCCTCGAATCGTTCCGCATGAGAGATCCCGCTGATGATGACCGGGGAGTAGACAATTGTTTCCGAGAGGGCTGTATCCGGATGGAATAAATTTTTCAACTCATCAAGATAGAGTTCAAACTGCTCTTGGGAGAACGTGAAGATGAGAAATCGTTTCCCGGAAATGCGGAACACATTGTCTCCGCAGAGCCTGTGCAGCTGCCTCGCGGCGGAGAGGATCAGGCGGTCACCGCCATTCACGCTTGTTACCTTGTTGATGTGGTTGAGCTGATATAGAGTCACGGTGATGACGTGGAAGATCCTCCGGTTGGACAGCATTTCGCTGAACTTCCTTAACAGGTAGGTTTTATCGTAGAGACCGGTCAGGTTATCCGTATTCGCGTGCGGATTGTTGATCGTGATGAAAAGCGCCAGGATCCCCAGACTCAGCCCGAAACCGGTCATCAGAAGCTGGTGGCAGAATGCCTGGACAATGACGCCGGACGCAAGCAGGATGAGGATTTCAATGAGGACCAGGACTTTGGACGTTCCAAGGATCTTCCACCACAGGCAGGTCAGTATGAGGGCGGTGAGAAGATGGCTGAGGGCAGAGAAGTACATGAGCATGTACCAGGGTCCTCTTATGTAATTCATGGATGAATCGAAGGAAAACAGGAGTCCGGTCTTCAGGTTCCCGAAGATGATGCAGACCAGAATGAGCGTAGGAATCGAGGAGGCAAGCATCTCACCTGGGGAAAGGATCTTATTTGCCCGGAGAGAACGGACATAACAGATCAGGACGAAAGGCAGCAGGGCCTGGAACAGGTAGAAGACCGTTGTTGTAAACATTGCGCCCAGTCTGGTCCCGGCGTGTTCAAAGTTAATATAGAAGGTACTGAGAACCTCAAAGGCGATATCCAGGCTCACGAGGACCGAAAGGATCAGAAAAAGCTGGTTGTTCAGGTCATCCGGACGCTTCTGGGCGGAAAAATGGCACAGAATGATGAGCTGGATGATCATGGCTGCGATCAGGAAATCGGTGTTGTAACTCATATCTATTTTCCCCATTCCTACAATAATTTTGAGATCTTAGAATATTTTCTGTCCGGAACTGGAAGGACGGTTCCATCGGACAGAGTGATCTCAAAGCGTCGAATGGATCTTACGAAGAATGGATTTACCATAAAACACGTGTGGATCATGGCGATCTTCGGAACCATAGCCGTCTTTCTGTCAGGACCGGTTACTTTTTCCGGGGTCAGTATTTTCGTTTCAAGTGTGGTAGAACCATTGTGAGGTGAAACCAGTTTACCATGTAAAGTAAAAAAAGACAAGATGGTGATTCGACCGGTCCGGAATGCGAAGCACCGGAAAAGTCACGCATATGTTGAAATTGAAGACCATGGTTAAAATGCATGCCATGATGGAGCTGCTGACGGCAGATCCCTTTTTGTGTTGTTATGGATCAACTGCCCCTTGCGCATGGGGGTCAAAGCTGATAAAATGTAGAAACTAGGGGACTTTGGAAAAAGGCCCCTTAAATGCGTTGCAGTTTAGAAAAGTTCAGTTTTTGCTCTGCCTGCGGCGGGAAGCACACAGCAGGCAGAGAAAATGTGCAAAGGAGATAGAAATGTTAATTATTGCAGGTCTCGGAAACCCGGGAAAGGAATATGAAAATACAAGGCATAATGCGGGCTTTATGGTGATGGATGCCCTCGCGGAGAAGGTCGGGGCTGATATTTCAGAGAAAAAGCACAAGGCGCTCTGTGGGAAAGGCGTTATCGGCGGTGAGAAGGTCATTCTCATGAAGCCGCAGACATATATGAATTCCAGTGGGGAGAGCATCCGCGCGGCAGCAGACTATTATAAGGTAGATCCTGAGGATATCCTGATCGTGTATGATGATATCAGCCTGGCACCTGGGCAGTTACGGATCCGCGCCAAGGGAAGCGCAGGCGGACACAATGGGATCAAGAGCATCATCGCACACCTTGGAACGCAGGAATTCCCGCGGGTGAAGGTCGGAGTCGGCGAGAAGCCGTCCCGGATGGATCTCGCGGATTATGTGCTGGGACATTTCTCAAAGGAAGAACAGGCGACGATGGATGACGCAGTGAAGGAAGCGGCCGACGCAGTCTGCGAGATCGTGAATGTCGGGATCGCGCAGGCGATGAATGATCATAACCGGAAGAAAGAAGAAAAATAAAAGAAGTATTGGCAAAATTTTGCCGCAGTGTGCGTGCGGAGAATGCCTATGCACACTAACTGGAATAGAATCAGAAATATGATCGGACAGGAAACGAATAAAAACAGGAGGAACCATGGCTGAAGTTTTTGCAAATCCGCTCGCGGAGCTGGCGGAGTATACCGATATGAAACAGGATATGGATAAAGGAAAAGGTCCGATCCAGGTCAGCGGCGTGACGGATTCCCAGAAAGTTCATGTCATGTATGAACTCTCGAAGGAACATCCGTGGCGCCTTGTCGTGACGTACGATGACAACCGGGCGAAGGAGATCTATGATGATTTCAGCTATTTTGAGCCGAATACATGGCTGTACCCGGCAAGAGACCTTCTGTTTTACAGCTCTGATATCCACGGAAATCTCCTGACGAGACAGCGGATGCAGGTGTTTAAACATCTTTTGGAGGACGAAGGCGGCGTTGTCGTGACAACGGTGGATGGTCTAATGGACCATCTTCTGCCGCTTTCCATGATCAAGGACAGCTGCTTAAATATCATGGCGGGGCAGACTCTGGATATCGAGGAGATCAAGACACAGCTCACGAACATGGGCTATGAGCGGATGGGACAGGTCGATGGAATGGGACAGTTTTCGGTCCGCGGCGGAATTCTCGATGTCTTTCCGCTCACGGAGGAGGTCCCGGTCCGGATCGAGCTCTGGGGAGATGAGGTGGATTCCATCCGCTCCTTTGATGCCGAGAGCCAGCGGTCGATCCAGCAGATGGACGAGGTCACGATCTATCCGGCAGCAGAACTGATCCTCACGAAGGAACATATCGAGGACGGGATCCTGCGCCTGGAAGCGGAGGGAAAGAAGCAGGAAAAGACCTTCCGCGACCAGAAAAAGCCGGAGGAGGCGACGCGGATCAGGCGGGCTGTCGGGGAGCTTGTGGAATCCTTAAAAGAGGGCTTTGATGTCCAGACGCTGGATGCGTATATCAGGTATTTCTGTAAAGATACGGTTTCATTTCTTGACTATATGAAAGAAGTCGGTGCTAAGGTCACTTTGGTGTCTTCTGCGACAGAAACAGGAAAACAGGCGGAAGTGGGAGTTATTGAAACTGAAGCTGAAGAGGCAGGAAAGAAGACAGTAGAATCAGGCGGGAACGTAGATCAAAGCGATACTGGGACAGCTGGGACGAAGACATCAGGAAAGAAAACGGCAAGGGCGGCCGGAAAAACAGCCAAAAAGAAACAGGCATCTGGCCTGGCATTGATTTTAGATGAGCCCCAGCGGATGAAGGAAAAAGCGGAGACCGTGGAGACCGAGTTCCGGGAGAGCATGTCCCATCGCCTGGAACAGGGCTATATCCTGCCGGGGCAGGCGGACCTCCTGTTTTCTTCGAAAACGATCCTGGCGGACGCGCACACGCCGCACACGATCTTCATGACCGGACTCGACCAGAGACTCCCCGGCATGACTCCGAAGGCGAAGTACAGCCTGACCGGAAAGAACTTAAATTCCTACCAGAACAGCTTCGAGATCCTGATCAAGGACCTGACGAGATGGAAGAAGGACGGATACCGCGTTGTCCTCCTCTCCGCGTCAAGGACCAGGGCGAGCCGCCTTGCAGGAGATTTAAGGGAGTATGACCTGCGGGCATTCTGTCCGGAAGACCCGGGACAGCCGGTTGCTCCGGGGGAGATCATGGTTACCTACGGAAAACTCCATAAGGGCTTTGAGTACCCGCTGATCAAGTTCGTCGTCATCACTGAGGGCGACATGTTCGGCGTGGAAAAGCGGAAGAAAAAGCGAAAAAAATATAATTACGAAGGAAAGAAGATCAGCAGCTTCTCCGAACTCTCTGTCGGCGACTACGTGGTGCATGAGAGTCATGGTCTCGGCATCTATAAGGGAATCGAGAAGATCGAGCAGGACCATGTCATCAAAGACTACATCAAGGTCGAGTACGGGGACGGTGGAAACCTCTATCTTCCGGCGACCCGTCTGGAGGGGATCCAGAAGTATGCGGGGGCTGACGCGAAGGTTCCGAAGTTAAACAAGCTCGGCGGGACCGAGTGGACGAAGACGAAGACGAAGGTCCGCACGGCAGTCCGGGAGATCGCGAAAGAGCTTGTGGAGCTCTACGCAGCGCGTCAGGACGCGGAGGGCTTTCAGTACGGGCCGGATACGGTGTGGCAGAAGGAATTCGAGGAGATGTTCCCCTACGATGAGACGGACGATCAGCTCACTGCGATCGACGATACGAAGCGGGACATGGAGAGCAAGAAGATCATGGACCGCCTGATCTGCGGGGATGTGGGATACGGAAAGACGGAGATCGCACTCCGCGCGGCGTTCAAGGCGGTGCAGGAAGGAAAACAGGTCGTGTACCTGGTCCCGACAACGATCCTGGCGCAGCAGATCTACAATACGTTCGTCCAGAGAATGAAGGATTTCCCGGTCCGCGTGGACATGATGTCGCGGTTCCGGACGCCCGGAGAGATGAAAAAGACGATCGAAGGTCTGAAAAAAGGATATGTGGACATCGTGGTCGGCACGCACCGGGTGCTTTCCAAGGATGTGCAGTTCAAGAGTCTGGGACTTCTGATCGTCGATGAGGAGCAGCGGTTCGGCGTGACACACAAGGAGAAGATCAAGCAGATGAAGCAGAACGTGGATGTTCTGACTCTGACGGCGACGCCGATCCCGAGAACACTGCACATGAGTCTCATCGGGATCCGCGATATGAGTGTTCTCGAGGAGCCGCCGGTGGACCGTGTGCCGATCCAGACGTACGTCATGGAGTACAACGACGAAATGATCCGCGAGGCGATCCACAGAGAGTTAGGACGCGGCGGACAGGTGTACTATGTATACAATCGCGTCAACAACATCGACGAGGTCGCAAACCATGTGGCGTCGCTTGTTCCGGAGGCAAATGTGGCATTCGCACATGGTCAGATGAATGAGCACCAGCTTGAGAAGATCATGCTGGATTTCATCAACGGTGACATCGATGTGCTCGTCTCCACGACGATCATCGAGACGGGACTCGATATCCCGAATGCCAACACGATGATCATCCAGGATGCGGACCGGCTGGGCCTCTCCCAGCTTTACCAGATCCGCGGGCGGATCGGGCGTTCGAACCGGACATCCTATGCGTTCCTCATGTACAAGCGCGATAAGATGCTGAAGGAGGACGCGGAAAAACGTCTCCAGGCGATCCGCGAGTTCACGGAGCTCGGCTCCGGCATCAAGATCGCGATGCGGGACCTTGAGATCCGCGGTGCGGGAAACATTCTCGGAGCGGAGCAGCACGGACACATGGAGGCAGTCGGATATGACCTTTACTGCAAGATGCTCAATGAGGCGGTTATTGCCTTAAAAGGCGGACAGGAAGAGGAAGAGACCTTTGAGACCGTGGTGGACTGTGATATCGACGCGTTTATTCCGGATGGATATATCAAGAATGAGTATCTGAAGTTAGATGTATACAAGAGAATTTCCGCCATCGAGACGGACGACGAGTATATGGATATGCAGGATGAGCTGATCGATCGCTTCGGCGATATTCCGAAATCCGTGGACAATCTGCTCAGGGTTGCGGAATTAAAAGCCATGGCCCACCGCGCCTACGTGACCGAGGTGGACATCAACACCCAGGAGATCCGGATCGAGCTCTACCCGAAGGCAAAGCTCGATGTCACCGGGATCCCGGCCCTCATCGCCGGGTATAAGACCGCTCTGCGCTTCGCACAGGGCGAAAAGCCGGTGCTGTTCTATCAGGATAAGGGAAAGAAGTATAAGGATTGCGAGCCGATGATGGAGAAGGCGAAGGAATTGCTGGGGAAGCTTGGGGAACTGGCTGAGAGCAAGAAATGAGCATATGAAAAATGGGGGATGAAGACTAAAGAATGACGATAAAGAAATCTAAGTTATCTTTAGATGAGCAAATTGAACACTTGAAGGATAAAGGTATTCTGTTTAACATTATGGATGAGAGTGATGCTAAGAAATATTTAGAACAAAATAATAATTATTTTAAGCTCACAGCGTACAGAAAAAACTATAACAAACATCCAGATGGGAAGAATAAAGGAAAATATATAAATCTTGAATTTGCGTATCTGGTAGATATGGCAATTATAGACATGAGGCTTCGATATCAAATCGTTCATATGGCACTTGATATCGAGCATCATGCAAAACTCCAGCTTTTGAGAAAACTGGATGAGTATGATGAGGATGGCTATCAAATCGTACAGGATTATATTAATTCTTTGACGGAAAGACAGAAAAAGATATATGACGGTGAAATCGAGAGATGCAGAAGGAGCATTTATTGTAGTGGTATTATTGAAAAGTATGATGATGCTTATCCTGTATGGGCGTTTGTAGAAATCATAACGTTGGGAAGATTTGTTGATTTCTATGGGTTTTGTGCAAAAAGATTTGCGGATAGGGACATGATGGATAATTACTATAATTTGTTAACATGTAAAAAGATTAGAAATGCATCTGCACACAATAACTGTATTCTTAATGATTTAAAAGCTAGAACTTCGACGAATGTAACCAATGCATCGATTACCGCCAAACTTATGACCATTCAAGGCATGAATATGAATTTTCGTAAAAATCGTATGAGTAATGCAAGGATTCAGCAAATAGTAATATTGTTGTTACAGTACACGGGCACTCTATGCCCGTGTACTGTAACAGGATTTTGCCGATGCTTCGCATTCCGAATCGGCAAAATCCGCGGCCATAACGGTATCATACGGAATTTTCAGTTCAGAAAATTCCTACCCATGAAAAGTAACATATTGTTCTATCTACCTACATAAAACAATGGTTGAGAGTGATGGAATACGGAAAGCAGCAGAGGACGAACTTCAGAAATTAATGGGACGAGTTAATAAACATCAGGAGTATTATCTATCAAATTCAATGATTAGTAGTACATTTAATTTTCTCAAATTAGTGGTTGACAATTGGTTCAAGACAGCATAAAATATAGATACATGGAAAAAGTTTAACTTTTGCGGAGCGGCATTGTGGATACGATGTTTGCTCCGCTTTTCTTTTCAGAAAATGTGTTTTGCGGTAAAAAGAGGTACAAATTTGGATGAAATAGCGTTAAAATTATGTGATATACAGGGGAGATTATTTGAGCTATCAGCGAATCAGAAGTATGATAGTATAAAATTCATTCGTGTGTTTATGAATTCAGATGTGTCAAGAGCGCTTGACTCAAAATATAATCGTATGCAATGGGCAGGGGAAGAATATCTCTTGGAGGAAGTTGTGGATAATGCTGGCAATAAAGTGTCGGTTGGCGGAGAAGTATTTTCAAAAGATGTCCTGTATTGGATTGGCTACATTTATCGTTATTGGCATTACTACAGCGGTGAGGATAGCAAAAAGATATACAAACAAGCACCGGTCGAAGTTATGAAACGAAATTATATGATGTTTCATACGATGGATCCGGTTCTCGCGATTGAGGATTTGAAGAAAATTTATAATCAGAAAAAATAAGAGAAACACGTACTGACTGGAGTTGGATAGAGCTCAATTTTAGACAGTACGTGTTTTACTTATATGAACAGCGAGAAAAAAGGAATATGAAAATCACAGTGATTTGAGAAACAAATTGTGATTTCTGAAGTTTTAGAGAAAAGTGCAGGTATAGATCAGAGAGTCTGTATGCAGAAAACTTATTTCGAACACCCCAGAATTTCTTCTGCCCGCTTCACCGTGTCTGCAGTCGGCGGATCCACATCTTTTAAGGTGTAGGGGATGCCGAGGGACTCCCATTTGTAGATGCCAAGTGTATGGTACGGAAGAACTTCGACTTTTTTTACATTGGACAGGGTGTCCAGGAACGCTCGGATACCGTAAAGATGTTCTTCATCGTCGGTCACGCCGGGAACGAGGACGTGGCGGATCCACATGGGTTTGCCGATCTCATTCAGGTATCTGGCGAAGGCCAGGATATTTTCGTTGGTATGGCCGGTGAGAGCGCGGTGCTTTTCCGGATCGATGTGCTTTAAATCCAGCATGACAAGATCGGTATTTTCCATGAGATCGGTGAGCTTTGAGAAAAATGGATCTTCTCTTGTAAACGGCTGTCCTGCGGTGTCAAGTACTGTGCCGACGCCGTTTTCCTTTGCAAGACGGAAAAGTTCATTCATGAAATCGATCTGTAAGAGCGGTTCGCCTCCACTGACCGTGATGCCGCCCTCATTGCCCCAGTAGCGTTTGTAGCGGAGCGCCTGTCTGATCAGGGCAGAGGGGGTCATTTCCTTGTAATTACAGACGGAGGAAGGCGCGGCGCTGTCAGAAGCTGTATTTTGGACAGTATTCGCATGAGCTGCGTTTTCGGAGGTCTGTGGTCCGGAAATGGCAGCAGTGTTTGCCAGCATCCACGTATCCGGATTATGACAATACCGGCACCGCATATGGCAGCCCTGAAGAAAAGTCACAAAGCGGACTCCGGGTCCGTCTACGGAACCAAAACTGTCGATGGAGTGAATGTAGCCTGTTGTTTCCATATAAATAGTTTCCCTTCTCCCGGAATCTGCCGGGGATAAAAATAAAGGTAAAATGAGCAGTGCGGTGCAAAAGCGCAAACACTAAAATATCAATGCCAAGCCAGAAAAAACTGCATAATTTAGACTCAGCCGGGAATAAACAACATTCCCGGCTGATTTTAAATGAATAAATTTACATCGCCTCGTGGCAAGTTCTTGCAATGACATCCAGCTGCTGCTCTCTTGTCAGATCAATAAATTTAACAGCATAACCGGAAACGCGGATCGTGAAGTTTGCATACTCCGGTTTCTCCGGATGTTCCATCGCGTCTTTTAACTTATCAAGACCGAAGACATTCACGTTGAGGTGATGAGCGCCCTGGTCAAAGTATCCGTCGAGAACATGAACGAGGTTGTTCTTCCTCTCGTCCTCGGAGTGTCCGAGTGCACCAGGAGCGATCGTCTCGGTGTTGGAGATTCCGTCGAGTGCGTACTCATACGGAAGCTTTGCGACAGAGTTTAAGGAAGCGAGAAGTCCGCTCTGCTCCGCACCGTAGGACGGGGTAGCGCCCGGGGCAAACGGAGTGAACGCTGCACGTCCGTCCGGAAGAGCGCCAGTTGCCTTACCGTAAACCACGTTGGAAGTGATCGTAAGGATGGAAGTTGTCGCCTCGGAGTTCCGGTAGGTGTGGTACTTTTTCACTTTCTTTAAGAAAGTCTTTAACAGCCAAACTGCGATATCGTCGGCTCGGTCATCGTCGTTTCCGTAGCGCGGGAAGTCACCCTCTGTGATGAAGCTGGACGCCATGCCGTTCTCGTCGCGGACAACCTTGACCTTTGCGTACCTGATCGCGGAGAGGGAATCCACCACATGGGAGAAACCTGCGATACCGGTCGCGAAGGTGCGGCGCACGTCGGTGTCGATGAGAGCCATCTCGGCTGCCTCGTAGTAATATTTATCGTGCATGTACTGGATCAGGTTCAGGATATTCACATAGATTCCTGCAAGCCAGTCCATCATGAGATCATATTTGTGCATGACCTCGTCGTAGTCGAGATACTCGGAGGTGATCGGTGCATACTCCGGACCAACCTGCATCGGTTTGCCGTCCTTTGTCATGTACTTCTCGTCCTTACCGCCGTTGATCGCGTAGAGCAGGCACTTTGCAAGGTTTGCGCGGGCACCGAAGAACTGCATCTCCTTACCTGTCTGGGTAGCGGATACGCAGCAGCAGATGCTGTAGTCGTCGCCCCATACCGGACGCATCACGTCATCGTTCTCGTACTGGATGGAAGAAGTGTCAACGGAGATCTTCGATGCGTACTTCTTGAAGTTTTCCGGAAGGCGGGAAGAGTAGAGCACGGTCAGGTTCGGCTCCGGGGACGGTCCCATGTTCTCTAAAGTATGGAGGAAACGGTAGTCGGTCTTTGTGACCATGTGGCGTCCGTCCTGTCCGAGACCTGCAACCTCGAGAGTTGCCCAAACCGGGTCACCGGAGAAGAGCTGGTTGTAGGACGGAATTCTTGCAAACTTCACCATACGGAACTTCATGGTCATATGGTCGATCAGCTCCTGTGCCTGGGACTCGGTAAGTGTACCTTCCTCGAGGTCACGGTTTACGTAGATATCGATAAAGGTAGAGATACGTCCAACGCTCATAGCTGCGCCGTTCTGAGTCTTAACAGCGGCAAGATAGCCGAAATAAAGCCACTGGATCGCTTCTTTTGCGTTTGTTGCCGGACCAGAAATGTCATATCCGTAGATCTTTGCCATCTCTTTCATGCCCTTTAAGGCACGGATCTGCTCTGCGATCTCCTCTCTCTGGCGGATGATCTCATCGTACATTGCGCCGTTTCCGCAGAGATCCAGGTCTTTCTTCTTCTCTTCGATCAGGAAGTCGATACCGTAGAGGGCCACGCGGCGGTAGTCACCGACGATACGTCCGCGGCCGTAGGTATCCGGAAGACCGGTTACGATATGGCAGTGGCGGGCAGCTTTCATCTCAGGTGTGTAAGCGTCAAAGACTGCCTGATTGTGTGTCTTATGGTATTCGGTGAAGATCTTGTGGAACTTCTCGTTTACTTTATATCCGTAAGTCTCAGCGGCTTCCTCCGCCATTTTGATTCCGCCGTAAGGCATGAAGGCGCGCTTTAACGGCTTGTCAGTCTGGAGACCGACGATGGTCTCAAGATCCTTTAAGCTCTCGTCGATGTAGCCCGGGCCGTAGGAAGTCAGGCTGGACACGATCTCAGTCTCACACTCTAAAACGCCGCCTTTTTTGCGCTCCTCTTTCTGGAGTTCCTGAAGACGCCCCCAGAGTTTGTCGGTCGCCTCGGTCGGAGCGGCGAGGAAATCCTCGTTTCCGTCATACTGGGTATAGTTATTCTGGATAAATTCGCGGACATTGACCTCATCGGTCCATTTTGCGCCCTGGAATCCTCTCCAGGCTTTTTTGAAAAGGTCAGCAGTACCGTTCGGGGTATTCTGTTCAGACATGATGGTTCCTCCTTATATGTTTCAATCACATGTGCTGCGGAAATCCTGTGGTTGTCAGAAATTCCGGTTTCCCGGTCCGGAAAAAGCAGGCGATCATTCACCAGTACATTTTGTCGGATCGGATAAATTTTGAAATCTTCCATTGTGAAGAAATGCTTTGCCATTATAACAGAGGGACAAAAGAAAAACAATAGATTACATGAGAATGATTATCAAAATCATTTTCATAAGAAATTTTCTCATTTCTCTGTATTTTTTAAAATACACGTAACTGTTCGGCAGACTCACACCTACAGGAATCAAAGATCCATTTCAAATCGGCTTCGCCGATGGGATTTCTGCTTTCCTCTTATTCCGGCACCGAAAAGGGATAGAGCCGTTTTTGAAAGAGCAGATGTTCTCGTGGTATTTTATAAGGCGGCGAAATCACTTTGGAAAATTTCGCTGTTACAGAATCACAGCGCGGCGTGAGAGACGCCAATAGACTGAAAAAGCGTAAAAAAATAACCCACAGTCTGCGCTATGATTGCCCAGACGGTCGGCTTTCTTCGATCATACTTCACGTGGTTTATCCACTTATCCGTCAGTCATATGATCGGTACAAGCTATATATACCAGATGTTGTGGTGTGTGTCAAGTGGAAAAGAATGGTCGGACCAGATATGGGGAGAGAATGCCGGACCTTTTGGGCAGATGTCAGCAAAAAAAGCGTGAAGAGCGTCGCTCTATACCGGTTGACGGAATCATGCCCGGCGGGGTACAATAACCTTAATATGACTTTGGGGGAAACAGGGGGGAACGAGGATGTTAAAGGTACTGATCGCGGATGATGAGAGCAAGGTCTGCCAGCTGATCGAAAAGCTGGTGGACTGGGATGCTCTTGATATGAAGGTCGCAGCGGTCGCGGAGAACGGGATCGATGCGCTGGAAAAGATAAAGGAAGTTCATCCGGATATCGTGATCACGGACATCCGGATGCCGGGATATGATGGGCTGGACCTGATCCGGCTCGGAAAAGAGGAAGCTCCGAATGCGGAGTTTGTGATCATCAGCGGCTACCGCCATTTTGAGTATGCGCAGATGGCAATCCGGTATGGGGTGAATGCGTATCTCTTAAAACCGATAAAAAAGGACGAGCTGACGGAGACATTAAAACGCCTCAGCACCCGTTTCCGGGTGCAGACGGAGCAGCTGAGCCAGGAGGAGAAGACCAGACTGGCGATCAGAAGCGATGAGAAGAACCTGAGACAGGCCTTTTTACAGGATCTTGTGGGGAGAAGAAATAAGGAGACCCTGTCGCAGCCGCTTTTGGAGATCAACCGGGAATTTCACTATCGTTTTGAGCCGGGGGAATTCTGCATCGCCATCTTAAAACTGGATGGGCGTGTCTGCGACGAGGAGCAGAATGTCCAGTTTATGGCGGAGAAAGTCCAGTCTGCGGCGGAAAGATTTTTAAAAGACTATGTTATGGAGACAGAGAATACGGAGCTCAACGGATTCCATTTCTTTCTGTTAAATTATGACGCAGAGGACCGGATGCAGATCCGGAGACAGATGAAAGCCCTGCTCTCGGAGATTCGGGTCCAGGGGGATATTTTAAAGAACCTGTCGGTGACGCTGGCGCTCGGAGAGGGCGTGGAAAGTCTCCCGGAGATCGGCAGTTCCTTGAAAAATGCCAGACTCCTCATCGAGGAGCGGCTGCTCGCAGGAACGGGAAAGCTGATGGAAGGAAAGATCGAAAGCGGGGAGTCCTTCGCGGACAGTGAGATCTTCGCGAAATTTAATGACCGGATCGCCCACACGCTCGAGAGTCTGGATTCCTTTGCAGTGCGGGAAGAACTGATCTATCTGAAAACGAAAATGCTGGCTGAAAAGGAGATTAGCGGTCATGAGATACTTCAGATGACGAAGGAGATCTGCAACCAGTACCTGTTTTTTATGAAAAAGTACCGCCTTCCGGTGGAAGAGAACTTTATGGAGAACTTCAGCGTCAGTGCCGACAACTGTGCAGATGCGGCGGAGCTTTTCGATTATCTGACGAGACGGATCACGACTTCCTATGAGAAGGCAGCAAGGTTAAAGCGGCAGGATGAAAACCGCCCGATCCGCGTGGTGAAAAAGTATGTGGAAGAACATTTTGGAGAGCCGCTGACGCTGGAAGAACTCAGTCAGGTTGTGGATCTCTCCCCGACATACCTTAGCACGATCTTTAAAAAGGATACGGGGATGACGTTTCTGGAATACCTCTCGGAGGTTCGCATGGACATGGCAAAAAAGCTCTTAAAGGAGACAAATGACACGGTGGCCGATATCTGCGGGAAGGTCGGTTACAGCGATGTGCGGTATTTCACGAAGACCTTTACAAAATATGCGGGCTTAAAGCCCAAGGAATACAGAAAGCTGTACTCATGATGGAGAAGAAATATACCGATGAGAAAAATTACCTGTCCGTCCGGATCAAATGGTGTGCACTTCTCGCAGCCGGGCTGATCGGGGCATTCCTCGTGAGAATGTGGGTGGTGTGCATCCGGGAAATGCAGTCCCTGATGGTCCCGGCGGTATTTACGGCGCTTTCCGCTGCTCTGGCGGTGATCGTCTACCGGACGGTGCTGATCCCATACCGGGAGACTCGGAAGATCTATGAGCAGTTTGTCATGGGCTATGTCATGGAGGACCTTTTTAAGGTCCGCTATCCGTTTTCACCGGAGAGTGAGCAGGCAGTCCTGCGCCTGAACGAGATCATCGACCGGAACAACCTGATCGCGATCTCGAAGAAACAGGCGGAGTATCTGGCGCTTCAGAACCAGATCAATCCCCATTTCCTCTACAACACGCTGGAGGGGATCCGGAGTGAGGCGCTGATCGCGGGGCTGGACAGCATCGCGGAGATGACGGAGGCGCTGGCGACCTTCTTCCGCTACACGATCTCAAACCTGGAAAATCTCGTGACGCTGGAGGACGAACTTGCCAATATCGAGAATTATTACTATATTCAACAGTTCCGATTCGGTTCCAAACTGGACCTGAAGATCCAGTATGACCGGGATCCGGATGACGATTTCACGGAGATGGATTTTCTGCAGTGCAAACTTCCGAAGCTGACACTGCAGCCGATCGTGGAAAATTCCATCTACCACGGGATCGAGCGAAAGATCGGAAAAGGTCATCTTGTGATCCGGATCAGTGCGAGTGAGGAACGGCTCTACATCAGGATTTCCGATGATGGGCGCGGAATGACGGACGAAAAACTGAAGGAACTGAATGAAAAACTGCGCCGTCTTGATGTGGAGACAGATGTCCCGGAAAAAGAGGAGGAGAAGAAGTCGGCCCGCGGCGGGATCGCGGTGGTGAACGTGAACAGGCGGATCAGGCTCCTCTTCGGCGAGGAGTACGGAATCCATGTCTACAGCAAAGAGGGGATCGGAACTGATGTCATAGTGGAGCTTCCGCTGGTGCGCGACGGGGATCGTCAGGGAGGATGGCGATGAGAAAAGAACTTCTTCGGATATCGCATGTCGATCTTGAACGGGACGGAGAGCTGCTCCTGGATGATCTGGAATTCCAGATGTTTGCCGGGGAGATCGTTGGCCTGGTGGCTCGGAACCGGAAAGGCCAGAAAGAGATGGTGGATCTGATCTGCCGGAACGATCCGATCAGCCTGGGATCCGTGTGGTATGACGGAAACGTTGTAAATAGCTACGCCTACAGCAGCGGCGAGTCCAACAAGGTGGCGCTGATCGAGCAGAAGAGCCATCTCGTGCAGGGACTCAGCGTTGTGGACAACCTTTTTATCCTGCGGGAAGGTTTCCGGAAATATTTTATCAATGAGCAGGTGATCTTCAGCCAGGCGGTCCGCTTTTTTGAGGAAAAAGGGCTGAAAGTGGACCTGGAAAAGAGAGTGGAGAACCTGACAGAGCTTGAGAGATGCTTTGTGGAGCTCGGAAAGGCGCTGCTTTCGGGCTGTCATCTCATTATCGTGGATAACCCGGCGAACTATTTGAGCCAGTATGAGCTCTTCGAGTTCCAGCAGATGTTAAAGAAGATCCGGAAAGAGGGGATCTCCGTGCTCTATGTGGGAAACCACCACCAGGAGCTCTTTAAGATCGCGGACCGGACCGCACTTTTTTCGGACGGTCACATCTACAAGGTCTTTGAGCGGGATGAGATGACGGACGAAAAGATGGCACCGTACATCTCAGAATGGAAGATCATGTCCACGGAGAATGATCAGGATGCCGGGGATGACGGGATCCTGCACTTTCACACCGTGGGAGTCGGAAATTTAAATGGTCTTCGCTTCATCCTGCACCGCGGTGAGTGTATGACGATCCTCGACAAGGAGAATAAGATCGCAGGGGACATGATGGATCTGATGACCGGGAAGAAGCGGTGCAGATCAGGATGGATCACAGTGGAACATGTGACCTACACGCAGAAAAAAGCGGCGGATTATCTCGATGAGGGGATCGCCGTGATCCCGGCGGACGGGGTAAACCGGCTGCTGTTTCTGGATGGGAGCTACATGGAGAACCTGACATTTCTCCTGGACCGGAAACTCAAAAAAAGCCTGATTCCGGGGAAGATCTATAGGAGCATCCATTCAGAATATCTGCCGCTCGTGGGGCCGGTGATCGACGCGCCCTGTGTGCGCGATATTCCGCAGGAAGACCAGTTTGCCCTGCTCTATCATAAGATGAATCTTCTGCGTCCGCGGATCATGGTCTGCATCCAGCCGCTCGCAAAGGGCGACATGTTCTGCCGCATGAGAATTTTAAATGTGCTGCGCCAGATCCAGAAACAGGGGACGGCGATACTCATGATCACCGCGAGTATCTCCGATACGCTTGATATCTCAGACCGACTGCTCGTCGTGGAGCAGGGGAAGGTGGCGGCAGTGTATGAGAAGAGTGAGTTTAAGAGAATTGTGAGGTAGGATTGGAGCTGCCCCGTCCTGTTGTATACATCAAAATATTGTCCCCCATAACCGTAGGATTGTCCTCTGTTACGGGGGACATTTTTCATGTAAGATGGAACTAACAGGGGAGGTCTATATGAACGAGTACATAGGAATCGATATCGGCGGGACGAAAACAGCCATCGTTCGTGGAGACGAGAACGGAACGATCCTTGAAAAGAAGCGATTCGCGACGACAACGAAGGGAGAAACTCTGGAAATGATCTTTCAGAGCGTTGCGGATCTGAAAACAGATCAGACGAAAGCAATCGGCGTCAGCTGCGGCGGACCGTTAAACAGCAGGACGGGTGTGATCCTGGGACCTCCGAATCTTCCGGGATGGGACGAAGTTCCGATTACGGATATGCTGACGGAGCGGTTCGGACTTCCGGCATATTTAAGAAATGATGCGGATGCCTGTGCCGTGGCGGAATGGCAGTTCGGAGCCGGAAAAGGCGCGGAGAACATGATCTTTCTTACCTTCGGGACCGGGATCGGCGCGGGGCTGATCTTAAACGGAAAGCTCTACGAAGGAACATGCGGGCTGGCCGGGGAGATCGGTCATGTACGGCTTTTTGAGGATGGACACGTTGGCTACGGAAAGTCCGGCTCGTACGAAGGATATGTGAGCGGCGGCGGGATCGCCCAGTACGGAAAAGGAACCGCGGCGGAGCTAGGAAAACGGGCGAAAGAAGGAGATCCGGAGACGTTGCAGATCTGGGCGCAGACAGGAGAACATCTTGGAAGCATGCTGGCGATCCTGATCGACCTTTTAAATCCGGAGGTGATCGTCATTGGAAGTATTTTCGTCCGGGCGGAGAAGTATCTGAGAGCTTCCATGGAAGAAAAGATCCGGAAAGAAGCACTGAAACCGGGCGTAGAGATCTGCCGGATCGTTCCGGCGGGACTCGGGGAATCAATCGGAGATATCGCGGCACTCTGTGTCGCCATGAACCTGTAAAAAATGAAAATGCCGGGATTTGCGGAGAAACCACAAAAAGAATGTAACTGTCCGGAATCCCTGCAGTTACAGGAAAAACATTAGAAATATAGCCACAAAAGGATGTGCAGGGCATATTTTCGCACACATAAAACGACCCGGTAGACCGGATCAAACGAGAAACCAAAACTGGAAAGTGGGGGAGAAGATGGGCGAAGTAATTGTTTCAATGAAAGACATCGTCAAGACATTCCCGGGCGTCAAAGCCCTGGATCATGTAAATTTCGAACTCCGGTCGGGAGAGGTCATGGCGCTTCTCGGGGAGAACGGAGCAGGAAAATCTACACTGATGAAGATCTTAAGCGGTGTTTATACAAAAGACAGCGGAACGATGACCATATTCGGAACGGAATATGACAATCTGACACCGAAGCAGGCACAGGCCGTCGGCGTTGCGATCATCCACCAGGAGTTAAACATGTGCCGCCACTTATCGGTTGCGGAAAACATGTTCCTCGGAAGAGAGAAGGTCAACGGGATCGTCTTAAATGACCGGGAGATGGAGGCAGAGGCGGCAAAGATCCTCGGAGATCTGAAGATCGACATCGACCCGAGACAGACCGTCGGCGATCTTCCGGTATCCAAACAGCAGATGGTCGAAATCGCGAAGGCACTTTCGATCCACGCGAAGATCCTGATCATGGATGAGCCGACTTCTTCCCTGACAGCAAAAGAGATCGAGGAGCTCTTCCGGATCATCCGCCAGTTAAAGGCAGACGGCTGCGGAATCGTCTATATTTCCCATCGTCTGGAGGAGCTGAAGGCCATCGTGGACCGGGTGACGATTATGCGTGACGGTCAGTATATCACAGACGGAAATTTCGCAGATATGACGATGGAACAGATCATCGCAAACATGGTCGGCCGTGAGATCAAGGAACAGTTCCCGAGAGTCTCCTGCCCGAAAGGAAAGAAGATCTTCGAGGTGAAAAACTTAAATGCCGGACATCTCGTCCGCGACATCAATTTCTCCCTCTATGAGGGCGAGATCGTCGGATTCGCGGGACTGATGGGAGCGGGACGTACCGAGACAACGAGAGCGATCTTCGGAGTTGACCCGAAGACCAGCGGGGAGATCTGGCTGGACGGAAAAGAAGTGAAGATCACCTGTCCGATGGACGCGATCAAAGCCGGGATCGTACTGGCGCCGGAGGACCGGAAAAAAGACGGTCTCTGCACGAAACTCAGCATCCGTCATAACCTGGCACTCCCGAACCTGGACCTCATCTGCAGCAAGCTCGGCGTGATCAGCAGTAAAAAGGAGGACGACCTCTGCGAGAAGGCGGTGAAGGACCTCCTGATCAAGACCCCGACGGTGGAGGTCAACGCGGGCAATCTTTCCGGAGGAAACCAGCAGAAAGTGGTTGTCGGAAAGTGGCTGGCGAGAAATTCCAGAGTCGTGATCTTCGATGAGCCGACACGAGGCATCGATGTAGGCGCGAAGGTCGAGATCTACAACCTGATGAACCAGTTAAAGAAACAGGGCATTGCCGTTATGTTCGTCTCCTCGGAGATGCCGGAAGTCCTGGGAATCGCGGACCGCGTCATCGTCATGTGCGACGGAAAGATCACCGGCGAAGTCATGGCGAAGGAGACAAGCCAGAATGAGGTTCTGAAGTTCGCTACCGAATTTGAGAAGAAACAACAGGTTAGCTGAGGGAGGACAGGAGAATGAATGAAAAGAAGCAGAGTACAGTAAAGCGGATCCTGGGGACACGCGGAATGGGCGCGGTCATCACGGCATTCGCGGGACTGATCATCATCTATGTAGCATTCGGTCTCATCGACCGTAAAGTATTTGCCGGACAGAACGTCATGAACCTTCTGCGTTCCATGTCAAAGTACCTTCTGATCGGCGTCGGACAGAGCTATCTTCTGATCACCGGAAACATCGATCTCTCGATCGGTTCCATGGTCGGAATGAGCGCCATGATCTCGGCAACCCTGATGGCGATGGGCGTCAATCCGTTCGTTGCGATGGCGGTTGCGATGGCGTGCTGCCTGGTTACCGGAGTGATCAACGGAATGTTAGTCGGAAAGTTCAAGCTTCCGCCGTTCATCGCTACCCTGGGTACCATGTTCGTGACACGAGGCGTTGCCTACATGGTCAACAACAACCGAAACACGGATGCCATCGCCACAGGTATCGGAAAGGAAGCAGGGGATAAGTTCCAGAACGTCTTCTACTATGGAAAGACACTTGGTGTTTACAACACCTTCTGGATCGCTCTCGTGATCTTTCTGATCTTCTTCTTCCTGCTCTCAAAGACCCGCACAGGAAGACATATTTACGCGATCGGCTCCAACGTGGATGCTGCGAAACTGTCCGGTGTGAATGTTGTAAATACAACAATTAAGGCATATCTGGTAAGTGCTGTCTGCGCGTGTGTCGTTGGTTATATCCTCTGCGCACAGGCAGGAATGGGCAACATGGAAGCAGGAAACATGTACGAGATGTACGGCGTTGCGGCCGGCGTTATCGGCGGCATCTCCCCGCTCGGCGGAACAGGACTTCTGCTCGGAACCTTTGCCGGTGCGGCTGTATGGCAGACACTGGAGAATGGTCTGAACATGATCGGTGCACAGGTCGGCATCCAGAGACTTGTCATCGGTATCATCGTTGTATTCTCTGTACTTCTTGATGTTGTCGTTCGTTCCGGAAACTTCGGAAAGAAAGCATCCAAATAAGACAGAGAAAAAACTGTTTTGTGTCTGCGGCATTTTGCAGCAACAGTCGGTCCGCGGTCCTGCATGAGAATAAGCAGGATGCTGGTCCGGAAATATCGTTACATGGATATCTAACTCCCATGGTATACGGGAGTTACATATAAGAAAATCTTAAGGAGGATTTTTATGAAAAAGAGATTGTTCGCACTGTTAAGCTGTGCAGCCCTTGCGGCAGCCAGCATCACCGGCTGTTCCAGCCAGAAACCTGCAGAATCCGCAGCTGCGTCTGCAGAGGCAGAGTCCACCACAGGTGCTCCGTCCAAAGAAGTCGGCGATTATAAGATCGCGCTGATCACCATGGACTCCATCGACCAGCACTGGGTAACCTTAAACGAGGGTGCTCAGGAAGAGGCGAAAGAGCTCGGCGTGACAGTAAGCTTCATGTCCCCGAACACAAAGGATGACGCTCAGCAGATCGAGTGCGTAAATAACGCAGTCGCAGGCGGCTATCAGGCGATCATCGTAGCGGCAAACGGCCCGGACGCGATCTCTTCCGCACTGAAGGAAGCAAAGGACGCGGGCATTAAGATCGTATACGTTGATTCCCCGGCAAACGTGGAGGCAGAGGCAACCTTCTCCACAGACAACGAGGCTGCCGGTACAACAGCAGGAAATGAGATGTTAAAAGCACTCAAGGACGCAGGCGTTACATCCGGTAAGATCGGTATTGTAAACGTAAATGCGGCAACTGATTCCACCGTTAAGAGAGAAGCCGGATTCCGCAAAGCATTCGAAGGAACCGATTTTGAACTTATGGAGACACAGTACGGCGAAGGTGACGCAGCGAAGTCCCAGACCATCGCTGAGAACTACATCACACAGGGCGTTGTCGGCATCTTCGGCTGCAACGAGGGGTCCACGACCGGTACCGGTAATGCAATCAAGGCATCCGGCAATACAGGTATCATCGGCGTTGGTTTCGATAAATCCGACGCGATCATGAACCTTATCAACGACGGATATCTTCTCTGCACAATGGCTCAGAACCCGGATCTCATGGGTAGAGACGGTGTTGAGGCAGCTGTCCGTGCGCTTCAGGGTGAGACATTTGGCGGTCTTGTAACGGATACAGGCGTTTCTGTCATCAAGGCAGGCAACACTGAGGATGCAGCAGGAACAACCGATGTGACAGCAACAAAAGACTGGAAGATCGCGCTGATCACCATGGACTCCATCGACCAGCACTGGGTAACCTTAAATGAGGGCGCTCAGGCAGAGGCAAAGGCACTTGGCGTGACAGTGAGCTTCATGTCCCCGAACACAAAGGACGACGCTCAGCAGATCGAGTGTGTGAACAACGCAGTCGCAGGCGGCTATGAGGCGATCATCGTAGCAGCAAACGGCCCGGATGCGATCTCTTCCGCATTAAAGGAAGCAGCTTCCACAGGCGTGAAGATCGTGTATGTTGACTCTCCGGCAAACGTGGAGGCAGAGGCAACCTTCTCCACAGACAACGAGGCAGCCGGTAAGACTGCAGGCGATGAGATGATCAAGGCTCTCGAGGCAGCAGGCATCACATCCGGTAAGATCGGTATCGTAAACGTAAACGCAGCAACAGATTCCACAGTTAAGAGAGAAGCCGGCTTCCGTTCCGCATTCGAAGGAAAAGGTTACGAGCTTATGGAGACCCAGTACGGCGAAGGTGACGCAGCGAAGTCCCAGACCATCGCTGAGAACTATATCACACAGGGTGTTGTCGGTATCTTCGGCTGCAACGAGGGATCCACAACCGGTACCGGTAATGCCATCAAGGCATCCGGAAAGACAGACATCGTAGGCGTAGGCTTCGATAAATCTGATGCGATCATGAACCTCATCAACGACGGATATCTCCTTTGCACAATGGCTCAGAACCCGGATGTCATGGGTAAAGAGGGCGTTAAGGCAGCAGTCAGAGCGTTAGAGGGCGAAGAACTCGGCGGCGCTGTAAGCGATACTGGTGTATCCGTTCTGAAGAAGAACTGATGTAACTGTGTACGGAACAGTTACGAACTGATAAAGAATTTCAATGGTTACAGTTCGTGCAGCGCATGAATGATGGCCCTGAATGAAAGAAAAGGTGCCGGGCAGGAAAATAAACTGGAAACCGGCACGAAAATGAATTAAAATAACGGTAGCTTCCGCGCGACGGACAGTTACTGAAACATGTAACGCAATGGAACGCCGGGCCGAAAGGATCGGCGTTCCTGCATATAAGGGACAGGAGGACATTTGTATGAAACGCAGTGAGATCAACGCGGCTTTAAAAGAGATGGAACAGATGATCAGGGAATACCAATTTGCGATCCCGCCGTTCTGTAATTTCACACCGGAAGAGTGGAAGGAAAAAGGACATGATTACGATGAGATCCGTGACAATATGTTAGGCTGGGATATCACAGACTACGGTCTCGGTGATTTTGATAAAGTCGGGTTCTCCCTGATCACGATCCGGAACGGAAACCTGAAAATGAAGGACAAATATACAAAATCCTACGCGGAAAAACTCCTGTATATCAAAGAAGGACAGTATTCTCCGATGCACTTCCACTGGTCAAAGATGGAGGACATCATCAACCGCGGCGGCGGAAATGTGCTGATTCGTGTATACAATTCCACAAAGGATGAGGACCTTGATAAAGTGAACGATGTCCATGTCCATGTGGACGGCAGAGAGATGGTCGTTCCGGCCGGCACCCAGGTGCGCCTGACTCCCGGCGAGAGCATTTCCATCTACCCGTACATGTACCATGATTTCGAGGTGGAAGAGGGCAGCGGCCCGGTTCTCTTAGGTGAGGTCAGCCAGTGCAACGATGACAACGTGGACAACCGTTTCTATGAGAAGATGGGAAGATTCCCGGAGATCGAGGAGGATGAAGCACCGTATCGTCTGCTGTGCAACGAATATCCGGAGGCAAAATAGATGACAGATCAGAAAACGCTGATGGCGGTCTGCGGTCATATGGATCAGATCGCCGGAGTCCGTCAGATGGAATTTCAGGATGGGCGGGCAGCGGGACTTCGCTGTGCGATGATTCATAATGGACCGCTGGAGCTTCCGCTGATGCTCGATAAATGCCTGGACCCGGCCTGGATCCGGTATAAGGGGATCAACTTAAGTCTCCTCACAAAACCGGGGCTTCAGGGGAGAAATCCCTATGATACTGCGGGAGACGAGGCGGTGCGCTCCATTATGGGCGGCGCGATGTTCACCTGCGGTCTTGGAAATGTCCACGGAAACCGGGTGGTGGACGGTGTGGAATATCCGGTTCACGGACGGATGAGAACAACCCCGGCGGAAAAGATCTCCATGGACGCGTTCTGGGAGAACGGGGAGTATAAGATTTTGGTGTCCGGGGAGATGCGGGAGGCACAGATCTTTGGTGAAAACCTGGTACTCAGACGAACGATTGAGACGACTTACGGCAGCCGGGAGATCGTATTCACGGACGAGATCGAAAATCAGGGCTTTGAGGACCAGCCGCTCTGTTTTCTCTATCACTGCAATGCCGGATACCCGTTTCTGGTGCCGGGGCTGCGGGTCGTGATGCCATCGATCTTCTGCGGTCCGAGAGATGCGGACGCAAAGGCAGGCGCGGCGGCCTGGAACGTCATGGAGGAGCCGGTGGAGCATGCGCCGGAGCAGGTATTCCAGCATGAGCTGGCAGCGGATCGTAATGGAAATACGTTTGCGGCATTTGTCAATGACGAGCTGCAGATTGGGCTCTGCATTCGTTTTGAAAAATCTGTGATCCCCTACCTGACCCAGTGGAAGAGCACGGCGGCCGGAGATTTTGCGATGGCGCTGGAGCCGACGAACTGCGGATTTGACGGGCGGGCCGGAAAGACGCAGAGTTTAAAGCCATTTGAGAAACATGAGAACCGGATCCGATTCCAGATCCTGGACGGAAAAGACGAGATAAAACAGCTGGAAGATGAGTGCAGGGAGGTATTGGAATGTACGATGTGATCGCTCTTGGTGAGCTTCTGATCGATTTTGCGGCAAAGGAGACGGATGCGGATGGATATCCGACTATGAAGGCGAATCCGGGCGGTGCGCCGGGAAATTTCCTTGCAGCGTTAAATAAATACGGAATGAAGACGGCATTTCTCGGGAAAGTCGGAGATGATGCGTTCGGAAAGCTCCTCTTAAAGACATTTGAGAAAGCCGGGATCGAGACAAAGGGGATCGTGACTGATCCGTCGGTGTTTACGACGCTGGCGTTTGTGACCTTCTCGCCGGAAGGAGACCGCTCCTTCAGTTTCGCAAGAAAACCGGGAGCGGATACGAGACTGAGCTTTGAGGAGATCGACCTTGCGATGATCGATGAGGCATCGGTCTTCCATTTCGGAACCTTAAGCCTCACGGATGATCCGGTGCGCACGGCGACGAAAAAATGTGTGGAATATGCGAAGAGACAGGGAAAATTCATCACGTTTGATCCAAACTTAAGACTTCCGCTCTGGGAGACAACGGATGCGGCAAAGGAGCAGATCTTATGGGGACTTGCACATGCCGATGTGGTGAAGATCAGTGATGAGGAAGTGGAGTTCCTCTGGGGGATCACGGATGAGAAAGAGGCGGCGAAGAAGCTCCTCGATGAGTTCGGGATCCGCCTCGCGATGATCACGATGGGACCGAAGGGGGCGTACCTAGCGAACCAAAACGGCGCTGCATACGCAAAGTGCCCGGAGGTAAAACCGATCGATACGACAGGAGCCGGGGATATCTTCGGCGGGAGTGCTGTTTCAAGACTCTTAAAGACCGGGAAGAAGCCGGAAGAGCTGGGAGTGGAAGAACTTGTCTTTATCGGCAAGTTTGCCTGCACGGCGGCGAGTCTTTCGACAACACAGTCGGGCGGGATTCCGAGTATTCCGGAGGAAGATGTGGTCCTGGAGAGAATATAGGGATAAATGGAAAGATGTATTTAGGCGATGAGGCCGGTGTTATGTGGAGTGGCATTGACTCACTGTTTCCGGTATTTGTTTGGCGTGCATCCAAAGATTCGCTTAAAGCAGTTTGTAAAATAACCCTGTGAGGAAAAGCCGGTATTCTGGGCGATCTCAGCGATGGTGAGGCTGGGATCTTCCGGGAATTCCCGGCTTTTTATGATCCTGCAGGAAATCACTTACATTTTTATTGGAATGCGGGCGCCGGCTTCTGGCAGAAATTCCTTTTTTCTGGTATACTGAATGGAAATAGAAACGCAGAAGAGGAAAGACGGATTTATTTGCTATAAATTGCGAAAAGGGGAAAGGATATGGACAGAAGTATTGATTATGTGATCGCTGTGGCAGAATGCAAAAGTATTTCGCAGGCAGCGGAAATGCTGTATATCAGCCAGCCATCGCTGAGCCGGTACCTTTCAAACCTGGAAAATGAACTGGGAGTCAATCTGTTTGTTCGGACGCTGAATGGAACGGAGCTGACAGCAGCTGGGAAAATTTATCTGGAATATGCAAAAGAAATAAAATTGTTAAAAGAAACGATGAACTCCAAGCTGAAAGAACTGAAAAGAGAAAAGAAGAGCCGGATCCGGATCGGAATGCCATTAAATGCTGCTTCTCTTGCCGCATTTGATGTAGTAAAGGAGGTAGAGAAAAAATACCCGGACTGTGGAGTCGAAATATATAATATTTTCTCAAAAGACATGGAGAAAGCCTTGAAGGAATGGGCATATGACTTTGTGATCGGTCCAATGGCCGACCTTTCAAAAAATGTTGATTATGATCTGATGTACCGTGATTTCTATGTATTGGTAGTGCCGAAACGATATGATCTCGAAACGTATGCGGAATATGGGGAACAGGGATCGTTCCCTGTGATCGATATGAAAAAACTCCCGCCGATGGATTATATTTTTCAGGATGAAACAACATTTGTGAGAAAAGGGATCAACCGGATCCTGGAGAAACAAAAGCTCAGCATTGCTCCCCGTCTGGTCGTGACGAGCAGTACGCTTGCTTTGCAGGCAGCGGAGAATGGATTTGGATGTTGTATTGTATCGACCGGCCATCTGGCCTATCTGAACCAGTCAGCCAATTTAAAGGTCTATCTGATCAAAGGCGAAGAGACTTCCTCCTGCGGCGTGGCTTATCTGCATAACAAAATATTTTCGGAAGAGGAAAAATGCTGCATTGCTCTGATCAGACGTGCGCTCCGGGAAGGTGAAAAGAAGATCATGCAGCGCTTTGGAACATGGGAAATGAAGGAAAGGGAATAGGAATAGATTTTTTGAAGGGGCATAGCATAAAGCTATGCCCCTCTTTCGTTTTGGCATTGGAAAAGATCGGGAGAATGTTTTACAATAAGGACAGATGAAAGATGTCGGCCGACATAAAATCGTAACTATGAGGATACTGAATGATTGTGGGAAATTTAGTAAGAAATTTCAACGAAGGAGGAAATTTTCATGAGTACGACATTAATATGGGCATTTGTATGTCTGATCATTTTTGTGGCGGTACTGGCACACCCGAAACTTCCGAACTGGATGACATTTATCTGCATGGCTCCCGTTGTTTTATTGGCAAAAGTTATGGAGGCAAAAGATATTTATGCGGTGCTTAACAGCTCCAGCCTGCATCTGATGATCATTATCTGTATGTTTTCCGGTATGATCGCAGCAACCGGTCTGGACATCATCATCGGGGATTTCGTGGATCACATGACAAGCTCCCAGACAGGGAAAAAGAAAGAAATGATGATCTTTGCGATCGTGTATCTGGTATCAGGACTGATCTCTACAGTCCTTCAGAACAGTTATGTAGCATTGGCATTCCTTCCGGTTCTCAAGAGTATTGCAAGAAAGAACCGGATCAGCCTTTCCAAACTGGTTTTATTTGTTATTTTTGCAACGACACTTGGCGGCGCGATCACATTGATCGGCACTCCGACGAACGTGTATGCAAACACCGCATTAGAGGAAGCGGGTCTCCAGCTGTTCGGCATGCTTGATTTTGCATGGGTTGGCATTCCGATCTTTATCGTCGGCGGAATTTATATGATCGTAATGAACCGCTGGTGTGCATCTTATGATGATTTTGGCGAAGAGACAGAAGAAAAAGCTCTTACAAGCGGACAGAGAAGAAAACAGATGGTCGTTGGCATCACATTCCTTGTATTTGTAGCAGCACTTGTATTAAAATCCCTGAAGGTGATCTCGATCGATCCGAACTTTATCGGATATGCAATGATCGCAGTTGCAGTTCTGACAACGGTTGTAACACCAAAAGAGGCACTGGAATCTCTGGATTCACAGATGATCCTGTTCTGTGCAGGCATCAACTTAATGATCGCAGTTATGAACCAGAGTGGGCTTGGACAGGTATTTGGCGATATGATCATCAACATTATCGGCGAATCCAAAAACCTGTATCTGATCACCGCAGTTTTATGTATCGGCGCTTCCATTGCGACCTCTTTCATGAATAACATGGCATGCGCAGGAATGCTGGCTCCGGTAGGTATCTCCATTGCAAATGCATTAGGAGCAAACCCACAGGCGATCGTTCTTGCGATTGCAATCGGAGCCGGCTGCTCTTACCTGACACCGATCGCATCAGGAACAAATCAGACCATGATGATCTTTACAAAATTGAAATTCCAGGATTTTGCAAAATTTGGCTGGCCGCTGCTGATCATCTCCTGGATCTTATGTATCGCGATCCTTCCGCAGGTATTCCCATTCTTCTAACAGAGATGGATCGTTAAAAAGGAGAGAGTGACTATGAAAACAGAACTGAGATATTCGTGGCCGTCAGCAGAAGGAGTGAATCCGGAATATATTGTTAATTTTCTGAATGCCTGTGAAAAAGCAGATTCCGAGATCCATGGGATCATGATCGCGAGACATGGAAACGTGATATTTGAAGCTTATAATGCTCCGTATGCAGCAGAGATTCCGCATATCATGCATTCCTTCACGAAGACACTGACCAACACGGCGGTTGCTCTGGCTTATGATGATGGTCTTCTGGATCTGGATAATCCGATCCTGAAGTATTTTCCGGAATATGAGCCGGAAGCAAATGAGTATTTAAAAAAATGTACGATCCGCAATATGATCACCATGCGGAACGGACAGGAGCGCTCCGTCGGCGGCAACGAATGGAGACCTTTAAAGACAAGCTGGAAAGATGCGTATTTTAAAATACCGTTTGATAAGGAGCCTGGGAAAACATTCATGTATTCCAGCGGAAACAGTTACATTTTGTCCTATATCGTGCAAAAACTTACCGGAAAGACATGCCGGGAACTTGTTCAGGAGAGAGTCGGAAAGGAGATCGGTCTGACAGACTTTCCATGGATGCTCAGCCCGGAAGGTGTCTGCTCGGGGGGAAACGGAGTTTCACTCACAACAGGGGACATGCTCCGAATCGGACTGCTTTACCTGAATAAAGGAAAGTGGAACGGAAAACAGCTGATTTCGGAGGAATGGATCGATCATGCGCTCGGATATACAGATCCGTTGGATCCGGTGGATGGACTTCAGTATAACTTCCACTGGGATCATGCCGGAGACATCTGGGCAGCCCGGGGAATGTTCGGGCAGACATGCGGACTTGTTCCGGCTTTAGATATGGTATTTGCCGTCACAGCTGCAGACAGCGGGTATCAGGCGATGAAATTGTTCCAGAAAGAGGTGATCGATCCGGTAAAAGAAAATGATGGAAGGCTGATCACAGACGGGACTATGGATGACATCCTGAAGCAGAAAGCTCTGCGGATGACATTGGAAGGAAAAAACTGTTCTGTACCGGGACATAAGGAGATCCTGAGAAAAATGACATGGACTCCTGAGAATCATGTGGATGGAATCAGAAAAATAGAACTGTGTCCGGCAGAAGGCAAGAATCTGATTTATCGGATGGAGGATGACAGAGGAGTTCATGAGATCCATGCCGGACTGGACCACTGGATCCATGGCACGACGACGATGACGGGAGCTTATCTTCATCATCAGTATGAACAGCCTGTCTCAAAAATCGCAGCGATCGCTTACTGGACAGCTCCGGATGTCCTGATGATGGAATGGAGATATCCGGAAATGGCATTCTGGGATCATGTGACGCTCACATGGGATCATGGAGATGTAAGAATGGATCGGTGGGTGAACATGAATTCGCAGGACTTAAAGAGACCGACCGTTTGTATGAAAGAACAGTAAAAATATAAAGAAAATCCCACTTTTAGCTGTCGTGACAGGAAAGGGGGATTCCTATATACTGTTGCACCATGAGTGCAGGGAGGTATTGGAATGTACGATGTGATCGCTCTTGGTGAGCTTCTGATCGATTTTGCGGCGAAGGAGACGGATGCGGACGGATATCCGACGATGAAGGCGAATCCGGGCGGAGCGCCGGGAAATTTCCTTGCAGCGTTAAATAAATACGGAATGAAGACGGCATTTCTCGGGAAAGTCGGAGATGATGCCTTTGGAAAGCTCCTCTTAAAGACATTTGAAAAAGCCGGAATTGAGACAAAGGGGATATTGACAGATCCGTCCGTGTTTACGACACTGGCATTTGTGACTTTTTCGCCGGAAGGTGACCGTTCCTTCAGCTTCGCAAGAAAACCGGGAGCGGATACGAGACTGAGCTTTGAGGAGATCGATCTTACCATGATCGATGAGGCATCGGTGTTTCACTTCGGAACCCTGAGTCTTACCGATGATCCGGTCCGCACGGCGACGAAAAAGTGTGTGGAATATGCGAAAGAGCATGGAAAGCTCATCACTTTTGATCCAAACTTAAGACTTCCGCTCTGGGAGACAACGGACGCGGCGAAAGAGCAGATCTTATGGGGACTTGCACATGCCGATGTTGTGAAGATCAGTGACGAGGAAGTGGAGTTCCTCTGGGGGATCACGGATGAGAAAGAGGCGGCGAAGAAGCTCCTCGATGAGTTCGGGATCCGCCTCGCGATGATCACGATGGGACCGAAGGGGGCGTATCTGGCGAACCAAAACGGCGCTGCATACGCAAAGTGCCCGGAGGTAAAACCGATCGATACGACAGGAGCCGGGGATATCTTCGGAGGAAGCGCGGTGTCCAGACTGTTAAAGGCAGGAAAAGCGCCGGAAGAGTTCAGCACGGAAGAACTTGGATTTATCGGTCAGTTCGCCTGCACAGCGGCAAGCATCTCCACGACACAGTCGGGCGGGATCCCGAGTATTCCGGAGGAAGCGGCGGTTCTGGACCGGATGTAAAGAAAGACAAATTCGGATTTTTATTGAAATTCTGCTGTACACATCTTCGAGATCCCGATATAATTCAAATGTCAGGGCAGCAGGTCCAGACGGGCAGGCTGCAATGACGATATTATGAAGATCGATCGATTATCTGGAGGGTGTTATGACAGACACAAAGGACAAGAAGAGAGAAAAACTTGGAATTCTCTGCTGCACGGCGGGGGCGACGAGCTGGGGACTTTCAGGAACCTGCAGTGAGGCGCTGTTTTCCCAGTACCCGGTAGATACGACATGGGTGACGGCGGTGAGAATGACATCAGCGGGGATCATATTGCTGTTTCTTGCGTTTGCGAAGCACAGTCTGAATTTGAAAGAACTTGGAAAAGACAAAAAAGGGCTTATAGAGATCATTCTGTTTGCCATTGCGGGTCTGGCGCTCTGCCAGTACGCGTACCTCAGCGCCATCAAATGGACGAATTCCGGAACCGCGACGGTGATCCAGAATCTATCCATCGTATTTATCGCAGTCTATGTCTGTCTGACCACAAGGACAGCACCGGATAAACGGACCGTATTCTGCATTATTCTGGCGCTGTTTGGTGTCTGGCTTCTCGCCACCGGCGGAAAGCCCGGAAACATGGAGCTCACACCGAGGGGACTCTTCTGGGGACTCATGGCCGGAATCGGCGCGGCAAGCTACTCCCTGCTTTCCAGAGCACCGGTAAAACACCGCGGAAGTATTCCGGTGTCCGGAATGGGGATGTTCATCGGCGGGATCGCTCTGTCCCTGATCGCCCAGAGCTGGAGGATCCCGGCAGGTCTGGACGGACGGGCGATGCTCTATATGGCGGTGATCGTCCTGCTTGGGACTGTCGGTGCGTTTACGTTATTCCTCCAGGGGATCGCTCTGGTAGGCCCCGTAAAAGCGGCACTCCTGTCCTGTCTGGAACCATTGACCGCGGCAACCTTGTCCGTCGTCTGGCTGCACTCCAGCTTTTCTCCGACGGATCTGATCGGGTTTGCGTGTATTCTGGCAACGGTAGTGTTGATGAGATAGAAAAAAATTACGGGCTTTTCCCGGATAGCTGTGTAGTCCTGTTATCGCGGACGTTGAGGATCAGGACAGCAGACAGCCGGAACATTTTACATGTTTTAACCGTATTTCCCACCTTTATTTTGCCAGATTTTTACTTTACAATTCCTATAAAAAAATGTTATACTGCTGTGTGCGGAAAAAGATATCTGTGCGCAGCAGTTTCCTTTTTTCGCAGAGAATATTTAAAACCAAGAAATTTTACGGAGGTGAATTGCATGGATAGTTGCGATAGTACAGGGCGAAGTACGAAATGCGGTGTGAAAAACAGACAGGCGCAGAATGCGGCTATCGGTGCGATGATGTAATCCTCTGATAGCTGGATTCCATATTGAGATGTCTCGAGAACACCGCAAGGGAACGGCCTGTCCATCACAGCGATGTATGGTTGGACCCCGCCAGGAATGATCCTGGGCGGTGTTCTTTTTGTTGCCGAAATTCAGGCAATTCGATCAGGAGGCGTGAAGATACGCATAGTCCTGATGATAAGAAGTAACTGGACGGATAAAAGACAGTTACAACGGAAAAGGAGGCAGAAATGGAAACAGAAGTTTTAAAAGAACAACATTATGTGGAAGAACTGGTCGATATCATCCGCAGCGGACTTCCGAAAGAGGAGCTGATCGACCGGTTATCCGATTATCATGATAACGATATCGCGGATGCCCTCACGAAGTTGACACCGGATGAGAGGCGGGAACTTTATCCGCTGATCGGTGTGGAGCGGGTTGCGGAGATCTTCGCGTACTTAGATGACGCGGAGCCGTACCTGAAGGAGCTTCCGATCGAGAGCGCCGCAAAGATCGTCTCCGAGATGGACTCCGACGATGCGGTGGATGTATTGGAAGAGATGGATGCGACGACGAAGCATAAGATCGTCGGCATGCTGGATAAGGAAGCCAGCGAGGATGTAAGACTCCTGTTCTCATACGATGAGGATGAGATCGGTAGCCGCATGACTACCAACTTTATTATGATCCACAATAACCTGACGATCCGTCAGGCAATGCGGGAACTGATCGAGCAGGCAGGAGAGAACGACAATATCTCCACGATCTATGTGATTGATGAGGAAGATAAGTTTTACGGAGCGATCGATCTGAAGGATCTGATCATCGCAAGAGAGTATACGGACCTTGAGGACCTGATCAGCCACTCGTATCCGTATGTCAAGGATCATGAAAAGGTTGCGGATTGTATCGAGCAGATCAAGGATTACGCCGAGGATTCCATCCCGGTACTGCAGGAAGACGGAACGATCGCCGGTATCATCACATCCCAGGATATCGTTGAGGCCGTGGATGATGAGATGGGCGAAGATTACGCGAAATTAGCCGGTTTGACTGCGGAGGAGGATCTGAACGAGAAGCTGACGGAGAGCGTGAAAAAGAGACTTCCGTGGCTGGTCATTCTGTTATTTCTGGGCATGGTAGTATCTTCCGTTGTGGGCGCTTTTGAGGCTGTCGTTGCGGTGATCCCGATCGTCATGTGCTTCCAGTCCCTGATCCTCGACATGGCAGGAAACGTCGGAACACAGTCTCTGGCTGTTACGATCCGTGTGCTTATGGATGAGGAACTGACTGCAAAGCAGAAGCTTATGCTTGTTGTGAAAGAGATGAAGATCGGTTTCGTGAACGGACTGTTTCTTGGAGTTATGGCGTGGCTTTTCCTCGGAATCTATATCTGCGTGATCAAGGGATATCCGATCCACCATGCGCTGCTTGTCTCCGGCTGTGTCGGAATCGCGCTTGTGACAGCGATGGTGATCTCCAGTATGGTCGGCACACTGATCCCGATGTTCTTTAAGAAGATCAACGTAGACCCGGCAGTTGCGTCCGGCCCGCTGATCACGACAGTGAACGACCTTGTCGCAATTGTGGTTTATTATGGACTGGCGATGCTGTTTCTGGTTGATCTGCTGCACGTGACGGGCTGATATCAGATGAAATAAAAATGCGAATAAATATAAAAAAATGGGCGATCCTAAGGATATCAGGATGGTCCATTTTTTATGCAACAGGAAATTCCGAGGAATTCTCTGTTACATAAAAAGACACACTCTTTTTTATTCCGGGAACTGCCGATCAATTTATGGTAACGACAACTTTTTTCAATTGAATGTTTTGGCATACGATCCTCTTGAACTGAAAATGATGCTATGATAAAATCATGATGGTTAGAAAAAACTAACCGAAATACTGGCTGGCATTTCCTAAACATGTGCAGGTGGTTGATTTCGCAGGTGGACAGATCAATAGATCACGTTGTTTTTCCTGCCTGATCCGGGTGGGAGAGTAATTGGCGTTGATACTCGAAAGGAGCTTATGATGATGAATTATCTGGAAATTGAGAAAGTCATTGGAAGAGAGATCTTAGATTCCCGTGGAAATCCCACGGTTGAGGCGGAAGTATATCTGGCAGACGGAACCATCGGGAGAGGAACCGCGCCGAGCGGTGCATCTACCGGCGAGTTCGAGGCGCTGGAATTAAGAGACGGAGATCAGGCACGTTATGGCGGAAAAGGTGTGACAAAGGCTGTTGAAAATATCAATACAATTATCAACGAGACCCTGACAGGCCTGGACGCGTCCGATATTTATGCAGTTGACCGCGCGATGATCAAGGCTGACGGAACAAAGGACAAGTCAAAGCTTGGCGCGAACGCGATCCTTGCGGTATCCATCGCCTGCGCGCGTGCCGCAGCCATCTCCTTAGATATTCCGTTATACAGATTCCTAGGTGGAATAGGCGGAAACCGTCTTCCGGTTCCGATGATGAACATTATCAACGGCGGCTGCCATGCACTTTCCTCCGGTCTTGATGTTCAGGAATTTATGATCATGCCGGTCGGTGCTCCGTCCTTCAAGGAGTGCTTAAGATGGTGTGCAGAGGTCTTCCATGCACTGGCTGCGATCTTAAAAGAACGCGGACTTGCAACCTCCGTTGGAGATGAGGGTGGCTTTGCTCCGGCATTGAAGTCTGATGAGGAAGCGATCGAGACGATCCTCGAGGCAGTAAAGAAAGCCGGATATGAGCCGGGCCGTGACTTCAGGATCGCTATGGACGCGGCGTCCTCCGAGTGGAAGACAGGAAAAACCGGAGAGTACAAGCTCCCCAAGGCAGGAACTGTCTATACTTCCGAGCAGCTCATCGAGCACTGGAAAAAGCTTGTTGAGAAATATCCGATTATTTCCATCGAGGATGCCCTTGATGAGGAAGACTGGGAAGGATGGAAAAAGCTGACCGCAGAGCTTGGAACGAAGGTGCAGCTAGTCGGAGATGACCTTTTTGTAACAAACACAGAGAGACTTTCCAAAGGGATCAAGCTCGGCTGCGCAAACTCCATCCTGATCAAGTTAAATCAGATCGGTTCCGTATCTGAGACATTGGAGGCGATCAAGATGGCGCACCGTGCCGGCTACACAGCAATCTCCTCCCATCGCTCCGGTGAGACCGCAGATACGACTATTGCAGACCTCGCCGTAGCTCTCAACACCTGCCAGATCAAGACTGGTGCCCCGTCCAGATCCGAGCGTGTCGCGAAGTATAACCAGCTTCTCAGAATCGAGGAAGAACTCGGAGAGAATGGGGTATATCCGGGAATGGATGCGTTTCATGTAAACTAAGACAGATTTATAATATAAAATAGATATTCTCCAACTAAAACTTAAGGTATGATTGCACGAAGAGATCCCCGACGGCTGATGAGGCTATTGGGGGTCTTTTTATGGTCTGATCCATTGTATTATTGAAAGAATAAACGCTCTGCGAGGGTGCGCGGTGATTCGGACAAGAACATGTCAGCTTCGCTGACCAGAATCACGCGGCAAGTCTCTAATGGTCCGATAGGGCTATTGGAGACTTTTATGATATCCGCTGCTGCAAAAAAGACACAATTCTTCTAAAAATTAACACAATATTTTCACAGGCTTTTCACAAAAGTTTCCTAATCTATAAAATAGACAGTGACGATGTGTTATAAATGGAAAGGAAACGGAGAGAAACGGTTATGATGAAGGTTGGAAGGCGGATCGGGTTATTTTTGGCGGCGGCGCTTATACTTTCCGGATGCAGCAACAGTGCGGCAGAAATCGGGAGCAGCGCGGCGCAGACGGAAGCAGAGACAAGTCAGGCGGAGACGGAGCGTGCCGGGGAGACGGCGGTGACATCGCTGCCGCAGATCGACTCCACGAAATGGCAGTATAATTCTGATGATAAGATATACTGGCAGACAGGAATCTCCTACTGTGAGAATCCGGCAGATGAAAATTATGAGACACTTGGAATCTTTATTCCGGCGGCATACATGAACGCGAAGGACAACGGGGACGGAACATTCACCTGTGAGATTAATAACCAGGCGGCTGTCCAAGGATATACGGCGGACTCTGCGCCCATCGTGATTCCGGTCAATACGCCTGGATATTCCGCAATGGAAGCGCCGACAGACTATGTGACAGATTCCGTATCTTACACGAGCGCCGGATTTATCTATGTGGCAGCAGGCTGTCGCGGACGCGACGCAGGCGCACCGGCGGGAGTGACAGATCTGAAGGCTGCGATCCGGTATATCCGGTATAATGACGGTGTGATCCCGGGAGATGTGGACAGGGTATTTTCCTTCGGCATGAGTGGCGGAGGAGCCCAGAGCGCACTTTTGGGAGCAACCGGTGACAGCGAAGAGTATGAGCCATATCTGACAGCCATCGGCGCGGTCTCCGGTGTCAGTGATGCAGTGACCGGTTCCATGTGCTGGTGCCCGATCACGGAACTCGATTACGCGGATGAGGCGTATGAGTGGAATCTTGGGAGCACAAGAACGGACCTTACGGAGCAGGAACAGACGCTGTCAAACGGAATGGCAGAGGCATTTGCGCAGTATATCAATGATCTTGGGCTCAAGGATTCTTCGGGAAATGTGCTGACATTGACGGAGTCTGAAGAGGGAATCTATCAGTCTGGCACATATTATGAGTATCTGAAAGGTGTGGTGGAGACATCACTGAATAATTTCCTGGAAGATACCACGTTTCCGTATACGGTGGAGACGAAAAAAGGTCCGCGGGGCGGCGGAGAACGACCGGACGGCCAGAAACCGGACGGAGCGCCGCAGGGAGAAAATAGTGGTCAGAAGCCGGATGGAGCACCGCAGGACGGAAACGGAATGCCTGATGATATGCAGAAAGACGGTCAGAAGGATGGACGACTGGACGGAAAACAAGCTCAGGGAACATCGGATGAAAATAAAGCCGGAGATGATACGACAAAGACAAGGACAGAAAAAAATCGCAAAGCATCGGAAGAGAAAGCACCGGCAGACAAGAATGCGGACGGAGATGCAGCTTCGGATAAAGGAAACGGCGCTCCTGATTTCTACGCCATGGACGGAGTAGACCGCAATCTCTCCACAGGCGGCGTGACACTCTCCGGTACCTACGAAACTGCCCAGGACTACATCGATGCCCTGAATGCGGACGGTACATGGGTCAACTATGACAGCGCAACCAACACGGCGACGATCACCAGCATCGTGGATTTCACGAACGCATGCAAGCGTGCCTCCAAAGGAATCGGTGCGTTCGACGCCCTGGATGAGAGTCAGGCAGAAAACACCTTATTCGGATATGGCGATGGAACGACATCCCACTTTGATGCCACACTGGCAGCCCTCTTAAAGGACGACGAGACCTACGGCGCGGCATTCACAGAGGCGATGGAAAAGACCGATTCACAGGGAAATACTGTAACTGAGCGTGGAAATATGTATAATCCCCTGTACTATCTGTCCAGCTATTACGACGGTTACCAGAAATCCACCGTTGCCGACTACTGGCGCATCCGCACCGGAATCGCCCAGAGCGACACTTCTCTCACAACAGAAGTAAATCTGGCGTTGGCGTTGAAAAATTATGGCGCAGATGTGGATTTTGCGACAATCTGGGGGGAAGGCCATACGATGGCAGAGAGCACTGGGGACTCTGTGACGAACTTTATTGAGTGGGTTAATAAGTGTCTGAAATAAAAGTCTTAGATTAGGATATGATCAAAAAGGCCGATATGTCAAACCACTGTGATGGAAAGAGATATCGGTCTTTTATGTTCGCAGACGTACATCAGGCAGACGCTGCCAGTGGTAGGTTGTGCAGGTGGTTATTCAAGTCGAACGTCCGTGAGACTTGGCGCGTGATTCTGGTCAGCAAAGCTGACATATTCCATACAGAATCACTGCGCATCCTCGCGGAGCGCTTTTGTTAATTATAAAAGCTGCGATGAAAATTTGTGCATTAGAAGTCCTCCTGCTATCATGGATACGACATACAGCAGATTTCCCCAGAAGATACCAGCCGTACACGCGATTTCGTGGAAAACCGGCTGCGAGGACGGATGGAATGGGGATATGTAGAACATGTCAGCGTCAGCGGTGGGACCTGCGGCGATGTTGATCACACAGGCAATTACACAGCATAGGAAAAAGAACGGAAGAATATCCATATAATCCCGCCGTTCATGTCCGGCGATGCCTGACATACAGGATAAAAGTCCAAGGAAGAGCAGAGTAAAATGCCAGAGGAAGCCATGGAGCGTCATCGTCCAGTACGGATGCATGAGTCCTGGCGGCACAGCCAGGGCCATGATTCCGCCCAGCAGCCCGAAATCCTGAAGGAAGGTGGCGGCGCGGCGAAGTGTTTTTTCGGAGTGAAGGAGCGGTGCAGCAAGACAGATGTACATGGGAATGCTGCAGAGTTGGAATGGAAAATACCACCAGTCGAAATGCCCGTGAAATTCGATGACATATAAAAATGCCTGCTTATAGAGTTCCATGAGTGCAAGAAGTACTCCACAGGAAAAGAGAATATGGCGGAAATACGGTTCAGGCGATGCCATGGACCGTATTTTTTTGCCGAAAACCCGTGCAAAAGAGAACGCAAATCCTGCCCCAAAGAGAGTCAGCAGAATATGGAAGGCAGAATAAGGCACCGGGGGTGTCATCGGCCATGCGGTCATGCGCAGGATGGACTGGAGAAAAATGTACATATAAGGACCTTCTTTCAAAAGGATCGTATTCTGAAAATATTCGCAATTTGCTCGTTTCTCTTTGAAAAATAGCTGCTTACACATGTTTGGGCGGGAATCAGGGTTAAAAATCCTCCTGCAAGCAGGCCTGAGGCAGGTTTCTGACCTCTTGCCCCGACATCACAAATATTAATGGGAAATGAGGAATCTGTCAAACCTCACGGACGTTCAACTTGATTTTGGATTCTTTGATAGTCTGTCTGGAAATGTCCTATTTTATATGGTAAGATAAAAGAAAACTGTGGGGAGTGCGTATGGTGACAGGCAGCGGAGAAAAACGATTTCATGACCAGATATCATGGCTGATGTTTCTATTCAGCATATTTGTGATCTGGGTCCACTCTTATAATGTGGATCTGTTTTCCGGCGGGGCGCAGGATGGGGTATGGAGCCTTGCGGACCGGATCGAAAATTTCGTGTCGGTGGGACTGGGACAGATCGCCGTTCCGGGCTTTTTCCTGCTGTCATCCTACCTGTTTTTCCGGAATTTTTCCTGGGACAAGCTTTTAAGAAAATGGAAGAGCCGGGTATTCAGCGTCCTGATCCCTTATGTAGTCTGGAATCTCATCTACTATCTGGGTTATATGGCAGCATCCCGGTTTCTCGCCATACGATCCGTGGTCGGACGTGACATCATTCCATTTTCCGTGCAGGAGATCTGGCGGGCGGTCTCACAGTATGCGTATGCGCCAATCTTCTGGTATCTTTATCAGTTGATCTTCCTGATCATCGTGTCACCGATGATCTACGCACTTGTTAAGAATCGGGCGGTCGGTCTTTTCTGGATCGTGGGACTTGTGTTTGCGGTGCATCTCCACCTGGATATGCGCCATCCGAATACGGACGCCCTGCTTTACTATTCGGTTGCCGCATACTTTGCGGTTCATCGCCGAGGGCTGGTGGAGAGAAGCATGGAGGAAGAGGCAGCCGGATGGAATGCAGATCATGGAACGAAAGAAAAGAAAGCTGCCCCAGAGGACAAAGATGGAAATACAGCCGGTGTCATCCCGGACCACGTGAGAAGGCGCTGTTTTGCAGAAGGCCTGGCGGGAGTCATGATCTCTGTATTCTGTTACAGGAGGATGATGGCACCTGAAGCGGCCGTCCTCTGGACCTGCTTTTACCGTATGGCTGTGCCGATGACCTGTTGGGCGTTTGCCTGTGGAGTGCGCCTTCCGAAGATCCGTCCATGGATGCGCCAGAGTATGTTCCTCTATGCGATTCACTTCATCGTCGTACGGTTCGTAAACAAAGGAACAGCCGTCGTGACGAGAAGTCTTGCAGGCACGACAACAGCCGCCGGAATCTCCCTGGTCGTCTATTTCCTGCTTCCGGCAATCGCAGTTATTGCCTCTTACATTCTCGCAAAATTCCTCGTCCGTTTCCTGCCGGGGGTGTGGAGAGTATTGTCCGGAGGGAGAAAACTGGAAGGATAGGGGGGAATAAGAACTGCAGAAAATCCGTTACTGTCTGCGTACCGCATGAACAGCAGCACGTAAAATTCAAACGTTCTTTTTTGTAAAAAATGCTAATAGTATTTCGATAAGAAATCCACTATACTATCAGTGAAAGAGTTAATCTTTCCTTCGCAGATGAGACGAGTGACGGTTCCGACTCGTCGGTAAAATAAAAAGTGACCGAGCGATGAGACGAGTGACGGTTCCGACTCGTCGGTAAAATAAAAAGTGACCGAGCGAAGAATCTTTGAGGGAGGAGAAATCCTCCCTTTTCTATACCAGTCTATTTTTCTTAGGGGATTCTTACCATGAATACATCAATTGAATTTTGTATAAAGAAATTAAGCAAAAAATTTTATCAGAGGTATCCATCTAAAATGTATGAGGAAATTCTAAGTAAAGAGGATAGACCATATTCATGTCTTCTTGTTAAACAACATGGATACTTGATATGTGTACCGTTTCGGACTGAAATACGTCATAAATATGCGTATCATTTCCAAGCATCAGAAAGATCGAGAAAGCATCATTCGGGATTGGATTTTACAAAAGTGGTAATTGTCACCAATCAAGAATTTATAAACGAGGATATCACTGTTGTTGATCAGGACGAATACAAAGAAGTTATATATAATATTGAAAAGATAGTAGATTCTGTGATAAAATTTGTTGATGATTATGTCGAACATATAAAAGGAATAAAAAAGCTTCATGAAAGAGAATTTGAACGTCGATATCATTTTTCATCATTAAAATACTTTAAGAGAGAATTGGGACTCAGTCAGAAAAAAGAACCGGAGGAAGAGGATATGCTGAGAGATAACGTAAAAAAATACTATCTGGAACAGGATTACAATTGTGCGGAGACGATCTTAAGATGTATTGACGAGGAATACGGGATCGGTCTTACGGAAGATGATTTCAAGTTGGTCAGTGCGTTTGGCGGCGGCATGGGATGCGGCTCCTCCTGCGGTGCATTATGCGGCGCAATGGCAGCGCTGGGACGGCTGACGGTGAAGACCCGTGCCCATGCAACCGATGGTTTTAAGGATACATGCGCGGACCTTGTAGATGAATTCCGAAAGAAGCTTGGAAACACAGACTGCTCAGAGCTGGTAAAGATCTATAAGAAAGACGATGTGCGCTGTCTGGAAACTGTCTGTCTTGCAGCAGATGTGTTTGAAGAGTTTTATAAAAAGAACATTGCCAGATAGGATCATGGCACCTGCAGGTCGGCTGCTTTTGAGCAAAACCGGTCCATTCCCGGGGCAATTTATTTGTGAATATGTGGACAAAGGCACTAAGAATAAAAAAACCTGTGGATAACCTGCAAAAATCATGAAAAACCGCGGAAAATATACTTGCATTAGCAGTATGCATATGCTATAATTATTAAGCTGTTCTGGCGGAACAGGACATATGGCTGTAAAGCTGTATTATTTTTTATTAACGTAACGTGACTGTCAGTCATGTACCAAAAATTTTAAAGAGGTGAAAATCATGAAACAGGGAATCCACCCAAATTACTATCAGGCCAAGGTCGTTTGCAACTGCGGTAATGAATTTGTAACTGGTTCTACCAAGAAAGACATTCACGTAGAAATCTGTTCCAAATGCCATTCATTCTATACTGGTCAGCAGAAGGCTGCTTCCGCTCGCGGACGTATCGAGATGTTCAACCGTAAGTATGGTATGAAAACAGACAAATAAGGTTTGATTAGTGAAAGGTTGAGCTTTTGGATAACTCTGAAAACTCAGCCTTTTTTGTCATACAGGGAATCAAGGAGAAAAAATCAACGCAAGCTTGCTTGCAGGGGATTTTTTATCTTTGATTCCCGCACAAACATGAACAAGCAGCCATTTTTCGTAAGAAAAATGAGCGGATTGTGAATGTTTGTGGAGAATCGCGGGAGCACAAAGTGCGGAGCGATTCGTGTATGACACTATGAGACATATATGGAGGTAAAATCTTGAAATATTCCGGTATCGGGGGACAGGCAGTATTAGAGGGTATCATGATGAAGAACAAGGACAATTACGCCACGGCTGTCAGAAAGCCGGACGGCGAGATCGTTGTCAAGAAAGATACCTATGTGAGCATGACAGAAAAAGTAAAGTTTTTCTCCCTGCCGTTTGTGAGAGGAATCTTTAGTTTCGCGGACTCCATGATCCTGGGAATGCGTTCCCTGACATGGTCGGCAAGCTTCTTTGAGGACGATGAGGAGGACGAGGAGCCGGGAAAGTTCGAGAAATTTTTGATCGATACATTTGGTGAAAAAGTAGATAATGTCGTTATGTCGGCGGTGATGGTATTCTCCATCTTTATGGCGATTGCGATCTTTATGGTACTCCCGCTTTTGATCGCGGGAATCTTCCGGAAATTTATCCACTCTGAGACTGTGATGGCGATTCTTGAAGGCTGTATCCGAATTGCGATTTTCATCACCTACATTAAGGTGATCTCACGGATGGAGGACATCAAGCGGACGTTCATGTACCACGGATCGGAACATAAATGCATCAATTGCTTAGAGCATGGCCTTGTGCTCAACGTGGAGAATGTAAGAAAAAGCTCCAAAGAGCATAAGCGCTGCGGAACGAGCTTTCTTCTGATCGTTATGGTGATCAGCATCCTGTTCTTCATGGTGGTCCGTGTAGATACGATCTGGCTTCGGATCGTCAGCCGGATCGTCCTGATCCCGGTGATCGCGGGTGTCTCCTATGAGGTGCTCCGCCTTGCAGGAACCAGCAATTCGAAGATCATGGACATCGTCAGCCGTCCTGGCATGTGGATGCAGGGACTTACGACGAAAGAGCCGGATGATTCGATGATCGAGGTAGCGATCGTCGCGGTCGAGGCTGTGTTTGACTGGAAGAAATATCTGGAAGAAAATTTCCCGGAGCAGTATCCGGCAGGATATTTTGAGAGAGAAGATCAGACAGGGAAGAACGCGCAGGAGATAACGGCATGAGCGAGATGAAGAACGCTGTCGGGGCTGGAACAGGTCGGTCTGGAGATGATCTATGCGCGGGAAATAGTGTGCGTGAATTTAAGATCTGGGCAGATGTCCTAAACTACGGAAAAAAGATCTTAAAGAATGCGGGGATCGCGGAGGCGGATCTTGACGCCTGGTATCTGTTTGAGCAGAGCTTCGGGATCTCCAGGGCGCAGTATTTTCTTTGCGCAAGGGAGAACATTGTCGGAAGCACGGCACAGAAGATCGCTGTGCAGGAGCAGCACGGAGATCTTTTAGAGAGCGGTAACGCGCTGGAATGTGCAGAACTGTGGCTGAAAGAGAAACTGTCAGTGTATGAGAGCGCACTGAAAAAACGCGCAGCCCGCATTCCTCTGCAGCAGATCATAGGGCGGCAGGAGTTCATGGGACTCACGTTTTTTGTCAATGAGCATGTTCTGATCCCGAGACAGGATACGGAAACGCTGGTGGAGCTTGTGCTGCAGGAGCAGAAGGATAAGGATATTTCGATCCTTGATATGTGTACCGGATCCGGCTGTATTGCGGTGAGCCTGAAGAAGCTTGGCGGGTATGCGCATGTGGAAGGCGCGGATATCTCAGAGGAAGCGCTGAAGGTTGCAAGAAAAAATGCAGCAGAGATCCTCAAAGAACATCCGGAAACGCTGACTGATGCGTTTGAACAGAACAAGGCCGTTCCGGAAGAGAATTGTCTGATGGCGTCTGGCCATCAGAAGCAATATGACGATTCTGAACAATGTATGATGTTGAATGCGGGCGTGAGCTTCCGCCACAGTGACATGTTCAGCGCTTTTCCGGAGACAGAACCGTTCGATGTGATCGTCTCCAACCCACCCTACATCCCCAGCGCAGTTATCGAAGAGCTGGAACCGGAAGTGCGGGACCATGAACCCCGGGGTGCCCTTGACGGGACCGCGGACGGGCTTTATTTTTACAGAATTCTGGCAGAAGAATGTGCCAAACATCTGACGCCGGGAGGACATGTGTATTTTGAAATCGGATATGACCAGGGGATGGCGGTGAAGGAACTGCTGGATAACCATGGTTTTAAGGATACAAGAGTGATTCAGGATCTGGCAGGAAAAGACCGCGTCGTGTGCGGAGCCTGGCAGACCGCAGGTGTATGAGGAGGTTTTATAGATGTTTGACCGTTTGGATGACATGTTACGGCATTACGAAGAACTGATGCTGGAATTAAATAACCCGTCGGTGGCGGAAGACCAGAGAAAATTCCGCAAGCTGATGAAGGAGCAGGCAGACCTGGCGCCGATCGTTGACGCCTACAAGCAGTATAAGCAGGCGAAACAGGATGTCGAGGACAGCCTGGCGCTTCTCGACGAGGAGAGCGACGAGGAGATGAAGGAACTCGCGAAGGAAGAGCTTGCCGATGCGAAGAAGAGGATCGAGGAGCTGGAACAGGAGTTAAAGATCCTGCTTCTTCCGAAAGACCCGAACGATGAGAAGAACGTTATCGTTGAGATCCGTGCCGGTGCAGGCGGAGACGAGGCGGCGTTATTCGCTTCCGAGTTATACCGCATGTACGTGCACTATGCGGAGAGCCAGCACTGGAAGACAGAGATGATCAACGTCAGTGAGAGTGGAATCGGTGGAATGAAGGAAGTGGAATTCATGATCACGGGACATGGCGCTTACTCCAAGTTAAAATATGAGAGCGGTGTTCACCGTGTACAGCGTGTCCCGGAGACAGAGTCCGGCGGACGGATCCATACCTCTACCGCAACCGTTGCGATCATGCCGGAGGCAGAAGAGTTTGACGTTGTGATTGATGATAAGGATATCCGTATCGATGTTATGCGTGCGTCTGGTAACGGCGGACAGTGTGTCAACACCACTGACTCCGCGGTACGTTTAACTCACATTCCGACAGGAATCGTGATCTACAGCCAGACAGAAAAATCCCAGCTGCAGAATAAGGAAAAAGCCTTCCGCTTACTGCGTTCCAAGTTATATGATATGGAGCTTGAGAGACGTCAGAATGAGGAAGCGGCAGAGCGTCGCAGCCAGATCGGTACCGGCGACCGCTCCGAGAAGATCCGTACCTACAACTTCCCGCAGGGACGTGTGACAGACCACAGGATCAAGCTGACACTCTATAAGATCGATGCCATCATGGACGGCGATATTCAGGAACTGATCGACAGCCTGATCGCAGCAGACCAGGCGGCGAAGCTTGCAAAAATGAATGAGAACTAATTAAAAAATACCTTCGAGGATCAAAATGATCTTTGAAGGTATTTTTTACCTCAGTCGAGAAGACTCCCGCCTCTTCAGGTGGTGAGTCATAACAGATTAGTCTCAGTGGGAGTTAGGTCTCCGACTGAGAGAGACGCTCCGCGAGGATGCGCAGTGATTCTGTAAAGAATATGTCAGCTTGCGCTGACCAGAATTACGCGTCAAGTCTCATGGACGTTCGACTTGAAAAAATGGGAAATTCCAAGAAATTCCCTATTTCACAAAAGGCACATTCTCTTTATGAGAAAATAATCTTCTGCCACCGTCCGCTCTTATACCTGCAGACAAAGAAGATCCCGCGGACAAGCCAGTCGATGGTCATAGCAACCCAGACACCGAAGATTCCCATATGGAACACCATGGTCAGCAGGTAGCTGAAACCAAACCGGAACACCCACATGGAGATGATGGAGAGCACCATGGTGACCTTCACATCCGCCGCGGCGCGCAGCGTATTCGGCAGCGTGAAGGACAGCGGCCAGATCGTCACAACGCAGGCAGCATGATACAGGATAATATCGTTTGCATACTGGGCGGCCTCGTCGGAGAGATTGTAGACCGACAGGATAAACGGCAGCGCCAGGATCACGATGAGGTTTGATGCGATCAGGCAGAGATACTCCACGCGCATCATATGCTTTGTGTAATATTTTACCTGCTCGAAATCTCCCGCGCCGACGCACTGGGCGCAGACCGTGAGAAGTGCAAAGCCGAAGGACATGCCGGGCAGGATCGCAAAGTTCGCGATATTATTGCCGACCGCGTTCGCTGCCAGGGATGCGGTTCCGAGACCGGAGACGAGACTTAAAACGGCGATCTTTCCAAGCTGGAACATACTGTTCTCCAGGCCGTTCGGAATTCCGATATAGAGGATCTTTTTCAGTACATTCCACTTGATCTTAAACGGGTATGGGTGCAAAATGTGAAGTTCATGTTCCTGGTTGTTTAACAAAATAAGAATCACCACGCAGGCAACACCTCGGGACACGACCGTTGGGATCGCAACGCCCTCGACACCGCGGTGGAATCCGAAGATTAAAAGTGCGTTTCCGAATACATTGATGGAGTTCATGAGTAGTGAGGTCTTCATGGCGATATTGGAATTTCCCATAGCACGGAAGATCGCGGCTCCCGCATTGTACATGGCGATCATCGGGATGGAAGACAGGACGATCAGCAGGTAGGTACGACTGTCCTTCATGACTTCCGGCTCGATCTTTCCGAATACATGGTACAGGATCACGTTCTGTCCGAGGTAGCCGAGAATCATAATAAAGATCGAGAACAGGAATGTGAAGTTAAAAAGCTGGGCGGTCGCTTCGCAGCCGGTTTTCGGATCTTTTCTTCCAAGATACTGTCCGGCAATCACCGCACCGCCGGTGGCGAGAGCCGTGAAGATATTGATGATGAGAAGCATGACCGTGTCGACCAGGGAAACACCGGAGACGGCTGCCTCCCCGACCCGCGCGACCATGATGGAGTCGGAAAGACCGACGGCGACCTGTAGAAACTGATCCACGATCAGGGGGATGATCAGGCGCACCAGGTCGTTCCGGCTGAAAAGACGATTATTCATATGTAGATACATCCTCCAGAAAAAAATATAATATAGGTTCTAACATATTTTTATAAGATTTGCAATTGGGAAAAGTTACGGTTTTTAAGTATGGTCCTATGGTATGATTTCAGCGAATTTTCTTAAACAAAGGGATAGTCTATAAGAATATTTAAGAATAGAACTGCAAAGGGAAATGAATGTCGAAGAAGGTGCAGGGGCAGTTAAGAAAAGAGTCAGGAGGAAAAACAGATGTCTGCAGAGGAAAACGGACAGCGAACATTATAGGTATGATGTGAAATATGGGGAAATTATAAAAAATCCACAAAAATCTTCATGTTTTTTAAGAGAATTATAAGAGGAAGTACCTTTAAAAGAAAAGGCATTTATGCTATAATGACCCCAGTATAGGGCGTAGTGTGCCCAAAAACAGATGAGAAAAGGAGAGCATATGAAAGGAATCATACTTGCCGGCGGAAGCGGCACAAGACTGTATCCGCTCACTAAGGTAACTTCCAAACAGCTTTTACCAATTTATGATAAACCAATGATCTATTATCCGTTATCCGTGCTGATGAACGCAGGAATCAGAGATATCCTCATCATCTCCACACCGGACGATACCCCGAGATTCGAGGCACTGTTAGGTGACGGAAAGCAGTTCGGCGTGAACTTATCCTACGCCGTACAGCCGAGCCCGGACGGACTTGCCCAGGCCTTCATCATCGGTGAAAAATTCATCAATGGTGACTCTGTTGCGATGATCTTAGGAGATAATATCTTCCACGGACAGGGCTTAAAGAAGCGTCTCCGCGCAGCAGCAGAGAAGGAGAAAGGCGCCACTGTATTCGGCTACTATGTCGATGATCCGGAGCGTTTCGGTATCGTTGAGTTCGACGAGACAGGAAAGGCGATCTCTATCGAGGAGAAGCCGGAGAAGCCGAAGTCCAACTACTGCGTAACCGGTCTTTATTTCTACGACAACCGCGTTGTGGAGTACGCAAAGAACTTAAAACCATCCGCAAGAGGCGAGCTTGAGATCACAGACCTTAACCGGATCTATCTTGAGAATGGTGAGCTTGATGTAACACTCTTAGGTCAGGGCTTCACATGGCTGGATACCGGTACCCACGAGTCCTTAGTTGAGGCCACAAACTTCGTTAAGACCATCGAGACCCACCAGCACAGAAAGATCGCGTGCCTGGAAGAGATCGCCTACACAAACGGCTGGATCTCCAAGGAAGAGGTTATGGCCGCATACGAGATCTACAAGAAGAACCAGTATGGCCAGTACTTAAAGGATGTTATCGACGGAAAATATATCGACAAACTGCCGGGACACGCAGATAAGTAAAACGAAAAGAGACAACAGGATTTCAGCGCACTCACGCCCAAATACAAAGCGTTTGAGTGAAAGCTTCTGAATTGATACAGGAAAGGATGGAACATGAGCTGAGTGTATTTCTGTATGAAAATTTTGCAGTCAGGATCATGTTCATGAAGGAGAAATAAACACATGAAAATCATCGTAACAGGCGGCGCCGGATTTATCGGCGGCAACTTCATCCACCATATGGTAAACAAATACCCGGAGTACCAGATCGTAAACCTCGATCTCTTAACATACGCCGGAAACCTTGAGACATTAAAACCGGTCGAGAACAAGCCGAACTACAAGTTCGTAAAGGGTGATATCGCAGACCGCAAATTCGTATTCGACCTCTTCGAGAAAGAGAAACCGGATATCGTTGTAAACTTCGCAGCGGAGAGCCATGTTGACCGTTCCGTTGTCGATCCGGAGAGTTTTGTCCGCACAAACGTAGTGGGAACAACGACACTGCTCGATGCATGCCGTACCTATGGAATCAAGCGTTACCACCAGGTTTCCACCGATGAGGTCTATGGAGATCTTCCGCTGGACCGCCCGGACCTCTTCTTCACAGAGGAGACACCGCTCCACACCTCCAGCCCGTACTCTTCCTCCAAGGCAAGCGCTGACCTCTTCGTTCTCGCCTACCACAGAACCTACGGACTCCCGGTGACGATCTCCCGTTGTTCTAACAACTACGGTCCGTACCACTTCCCGGAGAAGCTGATCCCGCTGATGATCAGCCGTGCCCTCGCTGATGAGGCACTTCCGGTATACGGAACAGGTGAGAATGTCCGCGACTGGCTCCATGTTTCCGACCACTGTGAGGCCATCGACCTGATCATCCACAACGGACGTGTCGGTGAGGTTTATAACGTCGGCGGACACAATGAGAGAACAAACCTTGAGGTCGTTAAAACGATCTTAAAGGCATTAAATAAGCCGGAGAGCCTCATTAAATTCGTAACAGACCGCCCGGGCCACGACAGACGTTACGCCATCGACCCGACAAAGCTTGAGACAGAGCTTGGCTGGAAGCCGAAATACAACTTTGATACCGGTATCCAGCAGACGATCCAGTGGTATCTGGACAACGAAGACTGGTGGAAGCACATCTTAAGCGGTGAGTACAGCAATTACTTTGATAATATGTACGGCGACTCGCCTTGGTAAAGATTTAAAGTAAGGCACTTTCAGGTGAAAGGAATAACGCGAACATGAGAGTTTTAGTAACAGGCGTAAAAGGCCAGCTTGGTCACGACGTTGTAAATGAGATGGAAAAACGCGGTCTGACTCCGGTCGGAGTGGATCTTGCAGAGATGGATATTACCGATAAAGAGGCATGCGACCGTGTGATCACGGAGGCAAATGTCGAAGCGGTCATCCACTGTGCCGCTTATACAGCGGTTGACGCAGCGGAGGACAATGTGGATGTTTGCATGAAGGTCAACGCAGGCGGGACAAGAAATATCGCGGAAGTCTGCAAAAAGCTCGGCATTAAGATGATGTACATCAGCACGGACTATGTGTTCGACGGACAGGGAACCCGCCCGTGGGAGCCGGATGACGAGAGACATCCACTGAATGTCTATGGACAGTCCAAATATGAGGGAGAGCTTGCAGTTGAGGAGCTGGTAGAGAAATTCTTTACCGTCCGCATCGCCTGGGTATTCGGCGTAAACGGCAAGAACTTTATTAAGACCATGCTGCGGATCGGAAAGGAGCGTGGAGCCGCATCTGTCGTTGATGATCAGATCGGATCCCCGACCTACACCTACGATCTCGCAAGACTTCTTGTTGATATGATCCAGACCGACAAATACGGCAGATACCATGCGACAAACGAGGGACTCTGCTCCTGGTATGAGTTCGCGTGTGAGATCTTCCGCGCAGCCGGCATGGATGTCAAGGTGACACCGGTGCACTCCGATGAGTACCCGGCTGCAAAGGCAAAACGCCCGATGAACAGCCGGATGAGCAAGGAAAAGCTTACAGAGAACGGCTTCGAGCATCTTCCGGAGTGGAAGGACGCGGTTGCGAGATATCTGAAGGAGATCATCTGGTAGAAGGATTCACTGCCTGAAAGCGGTGGAGTCTTATCGGACTGGGATAAAGATCAGAATTTGGCGATGAAGGACCGGTCCTGCTTATAAAAAGACATACGGCTGTCGGTGAAGACATGTTCTCCGGCAGCCTGTTTTATCAGAGAAAACAGGATCTGCGAAGTCCTATCAGCAGCGTATCAATGCGGACGATTTGGTGCAGATGCGCATAATCTATGAAGAGACAGAAGACCGCAGACTCTATAGAGAATGAGGATATCGTTTTATGGAAATGTCCGATTCTCTATAAGGTTCGCGGGATATGGAGGAAATTGAGGAATGGGAAAATATTTTGGTACCGACGGCTTCCGCGGCGAGGCAAACGTCGATCTTACCGTGGAACATGCGTATAAAGTCGGAAGATTTCTCGGATGGTATTATGGAAAACAGGCCAAGGGAGACCGCTGCAGAGTCGTGATCGGAAAAGATACGAGACGCTCCAGCTATATGTTTGAGTACTCCCTTGCGGCGGGACTCACAGCATCCGGCGCTGACACTTATCTCTTACATGTAACAACAACTCCGAGCGTGTCTCATGTGATCCGCACGGAAGATTTTGACTGTGGGATCATGATCTCCGCCAGCCACAATCCGTACTATGACAATGGAATCAAGGTCATGAACGGCAACGGCGAGAAACTCGAGGAGAGTGTGATCACAGAGATCGAGAAGTACTTAGACGGAGAGATGGAAGAGATCCCGCTTGCGAAGAGAGAAAATATCGGAAGAACGCAGGATTTTGCAGCGGGAAGAAACCGCTATATCGGTTACCTGATCTCTATCGCTACGAGATCCTTTAAGGGTAAGAAGGTTGGCCTCGACTGCTCCAACGGAAGCGCTTCCTCCGTTGCGAAGAGTGTATTTGATGCCCTCGGCGCTGACACTTATGTCATCAACGATAAGCCTGACGGACTGAACATTAACCGCGGTTGCGGTTCCACGCATATCGGGGAGCTTCAGAAATTCGTGAAGGAAAAAGGTCTCGATGTGGGATTTGCCTATGATGGTGACGCGGACCGCTGTCTGGCTGTGGATGAGAACGGAAACGTCGTGGACGGCGACCTGATCCTCTACATCTGTGGAAAGTACATGAAGGAACAGGGACTTCTGCGCAACAATAAGATCGTTACCACAGTTATGTCAAACCTTGGCCTTTACAAGGCACTTGACCGTGAGGGCATCGGCTACGAGAAGACGGCTGTCGGCGACAAATATGTATACGAGAACATGTCCAGGACCGGAAACTGCCTCGGTGGCGAGCAGTCCGGACATATCATTTTCAGCAAGTACGCGACTACCGGTGACGGAATCCTGACGTCCTTAAAGATCATGGAGGTTATGCTGGAGAAGAAGGAGACGCTCGGAAAGCTTGCTTCCGAGGTTACGATCCTTCCGCAGCTCTTAAAAAATGTCCGCGTGGCAGACAAGGCGGCGGCATTAAATGACCCGGATGTGCAGGCAGCAGGAAAGGCTGTTGATGAGGCACTCGGAAATGACGGAAGACTTCTCCTCCGCCAGAGCGGAACAGAGCCGCTGATCCGCGTTATGGTCGAGGCGGAGACACCAGAGATCTGCGAGAAGTATGTGGATCAGGTGATCGATGTATTGAAGAAAAAAGGTCATGTGACAGAAGGCTGATTGCTTGAAATATAAAAGATGAACGATGAGGCAGTGAAAAAATTCGCTGCCTCATTTTATATACGGTTACAGTCTCAGAAAGGCTTGGGAGGTGTATAGTGACTTCATAGTGACTTCATAGTTACTTTTCATGGGTAAGAATTTTCTGAACTGAAAATTCCGTATGATATCGTTATGACCGCGGATTTTGTCGATACGGAATGCGAAGCATCGGCAAAATCCTGTTACAGTGTGCGGGCATGGAGTGCCCGTGTACTGTAACACTTCATATCTCCTATATCTAAATGTTATGGCATAGATCCTTGCGATTCCATTTTCACAGTGATATAATGAAAAAACGGAAAAGGACGGTCAAAAACGCGACCGTCGATTGAATTTCACAAAAAAAGGACTGATGAAAATGGGGTTAGACCTAAAAGCGTAACATTGTTTATAATTGAGAAGTACAGCGTGGTTTACCGACTCCGTGGCCTGCAACTATGAAGCTGGAGGGAAACTGCAGTGCCTGGAAAGACTGCATGATTACAGAAATTCATGAAATGCAGGAATGAAAATAACTTTTATCAGAAAAGCGGAGGAAAGAAACTATGATGAATTATAAGAGATATCAGAGAGTACCGGTCATGAATTACCCGGAGCGGGAGTGGCCGAATAAAGAGATCCAGAAGGCGCCGATCTGGTGCAGCGTGGATCTGCGCGACGGCAACCAGGCCCTTGTAGAGCCGATGGTCGTTGAAGAGAAGATTGAAATGTTCAATATGCTGGTGCAGATGGGCTTCAAGGAGATCGAGATCGGTTTCCCGGCCGCTTCCCAGATCGAATTTGACTTTTTAAGACAGCTCGTTGAACGCAGGCTGATCCCGGACGATGTGACGGTTCAGGTTCTGACCCAGTGCCGTGATCACCTGTTAAAGAGAACCTTCGAGTCCATTCAGGGAATCCCGAAGGCAGTTGTGCATATTTACAACTCTACATCCACCTTACAGCGTGATGTTGTATTCCATATGGACCGTGAGGAGATCAAGCAGATCGCAATCGACGGTGTCGATATGGTAAAGAAGTACATGAAAGATTATGACGGAAAAGTGATCCTGGAGTATTCCCCGGAGAGCTTTACCGGAACAGAGATGGACTATGCGCTTGATATCTGCAACGCGGTCCAGAGAGCATGGGGACCGACACCGGACAATAAGATGATCATCAACCTTCCGTCCACTGTCGAGATGACGACGCCGAACGTATTTGCAGACCAGATCGAGTGGATGAGCAAACATCTGGAGAACCGCGAGAGCATCATTTTAAGCGTTCATCCGCATAATGACCGCGGAACAGGTGTCGCTGCTGCAGAACTTGCAATGCTTGCAGGCGCTGACCGCGTTGAGGGAACCCTGTTCGGAAATGGTGAGCGTACCGGAAACGTGGATATCCTGACCATCGCCTACAATATGTTCTCTCAGGGAATCGACCCAGAGCTTGAAATCGGCGATATCAAGAAGATCGCGGAAGTTTACGAGCGCTGCACAAAGATGCATATCGATCCGCGTCATCCGTACGCTGGAAAGCTGGTATTTACTGCATTCTCCGGTTCCCATCAGGATGCTATCAACAAGGGAATGCATGTGCTTATGGAAAGAAAGAGCGAGATCTGGCAGGTTCCGTATCTGCCGATCGATCCGTCCGATATCGGAAGAGAGTACGAGCCGGTGGTCCGTATCAACAGCCAGTCCGGAAAGGGCGGTGTTGCTTTCGTTATGGACAGCTTCTTTGGATTCAAGCTTCCACGCGGCATGCACAAAGAGTTCGCGGATGTGATCCAGAAGATCGCAGAGAAGCAGGGAGAGGTCGCACCGGAACAGATCATGGAAGAGTTCCGCATCGAGTATCTCGACCGCAAGGAACCGTACCACTTCCGCAAGTGCAAGACCACAGATTTCGAGTCCGGAGACCAGTTCACAACCGTTGCTGTTGTTACCTACTCTAACCACGGCGAGACAAAACAGTTTGAAGGTGTCGGAAACGGCCCGATCGATGCTGTGAAACGCGGACTGGAGGAGGAGCTTGGTATCTCAATCAAGGTTCTCGATTACAGCGAGCATGCGCTGACATCCGGTTCCGGGGCACAGGCGGCTTCCTATATCCACCTGATGGATCAGAAGACCGGCAAGGTGACATACGGTGTCGGCATCAGCTCCAACATCACGAGAGCATCCTTAAGAGGTATCTTCAGTGCAGTTAACCGTCTGTTTGGAGATGCAGAGTAAAATAAAAATGTCGGATATACGTTCAGTGCTGCGGTAAGACATAGGGAGAAACTGCAGTGTCCGGCGGCAAATCATAAGAAAATTTTAAATGCGGCAGAAATGGGAATGCAATCCTGTTTTTGCCGCATTTTTGCGTCATATTTTTAATGAAATGTAAGGAAAAAGAGAAGAGTTTTTAGGAAGTTTTCTGTATAATACAAGTACAAACAAAAAACGAAAGATATCTAACGGAGATATCGAAAACAAATAGCCACCGTGGGAACGATGAAAAGGAAACCGGTGGGAAAGTGAAAAAGTATATTCCGGAAACGGAAATATTTAGAAGAGGAGGGTTTCTATGAAGAAGAGATATTTTGCAGGTGCAGCAGTTGCGGCGATGATTTTAACCGCAGGAATGGCGACGACCTCTTTTGCGGACTGGTCGCAGCAGAATGGAAAATGGTATTACTACAATGACAACAACGGACGCCTCGTTCGGAATGACTGGGTATGCTCCAAGGATGCATGGTATTATATGGATTACAATGGAGTGATGCAGACAAACAGCCTGATCGATGATACTTATTATGTAAACGAGAATGGTGTCATGATCACAAACACATGGAAGTACATCAACAACAGCCGCTGGAACGAGAGCGGATGGAGATATTTTGGAGCGAACGGAAAGGCGTACACAAACGGCTGGAAACAGATCAATGACGTGTGGTACCACTTTACGGATTCCGTTTTGGATATCGGCTGGGTGGAGATCGATGGTAAGATCTATCATTTAGAAGATTCCGGAGCTATGACGACGGGCTGGAGAAAACTGGCGGACAGAGAGGATGACTGGGGTGAGTACTGGTACTATTTTAATTCCAGTGGAAAGCTGATCTATGATGGTGAGCTGAAGATCTCCGGTGAGACCTATATCTTTGACCACAGCGGAAGGATGCTGACTGGCTGGGTAAATGAGTCTGATTACACATCTACAGGACGTGACGACCTCTCCAACAGCGATGTCAATGCCCTTCGCTACTTCCGCAGCGGCGGACAGCAGATGAACGGCTGGAGATATATGGCATCCCCGGATGACGCTGAGGAAAACTGGTACTACTTTAAAGATGGCCGCGCATACTCCACATCCTATAAAACAACGGAGGCCTGCGGATACGGAATAGCAAAGATCAAGGGCGAGACCTACTGCTTTGATAAAAAGGGCCGCATGAAGACAGGTCTTGTGGAGCTGAGCGACGGCAGAAAGTTCTACTTTGACAGTGACGGAAAGATGAAGACCGGGCGGATCGTGATCAACGACGATAACCATGACAACGAAGTATTCTACTTCACAACTTCCGGCAGTATCGGAACGAGAGGCGACGGATTCACGGGTGTGAAGGACGGAAGTCTCTACGAGAACGGACGCCTTGTGAGTGCGGAAGAAGGAATGAAGTACGAGAAAGTCACCGTTGACGGAAAGACATATGTGGTCAACGAATCCGGTAAGGTAAAGACCAGCGGAACCGTGACAGATGCGGACGGCGTGAAATATAAGATCACGAAGGATCAGAACGGTGGATATAATGTAGAAGTTTCCTGGTAGGAATGGATACAAAAAGCTTGATTATATAAAGGATGATGACGGCGATGTTTTTATTGAATTGAAAAGAAAGTGTGTCTATTACATTATCTCATATGATTAGGAGGGAATGAATAGCTATGAAGAAAGCAAATTTTTTTATTTATCATCTTTGACAGTTATTTTGTTTAATATATTCTTTATTGGTTTTATTCTGAAAAACGGACATAAAGAATATATCCCTCCGGCAGGAGTCATTACATATGAATATTGGAACGAGCTGGTAAAAAATCCAGAATTAGTCGATGAAGTACTGGCAAGTAATGTTGCGAATATTTCAAGCGTATCATGCATTATATTTGTGCTTGAAATTCTATATGCACTGGCTGTTTACGATAGTTTAAGAAGTAGAGACGGACGATGGATACTACTCATAGTTCCTATAGCTTTTATCTCATACAAGATATGTCGACAGCTTTTCATAACGTATATCCCGGTGTACCATATGTTTATGCTGCTTCTACCGACTGAATTTGTATCAATAGTTCTGGAAGTCTTAAATTTATATGCGTATAGAAGATCTCGTAGCAGGGAAATGCTGAAAAACAGTACACACAGATAATGTAGAATTTCATAGAAACCCATAAAGAGAGACCCCGGCGGGCAGCTGCCGGGGTCTTTCGCGTTTTTGGGGGAAAAGACAGATGGATATGCCGATTGAAACGGTCTGCGCAGTCTGTGCAGATGAAAAGTGGTAAAACATAAAACGAACAAACGTTTGCATATGAGGCGAATTTGTGGTATACTGACCGTAACATGGGATAATGTCCGGAATACCTGGAAAACGTATAGTCCCGGAGCTCTGTGAGAATGATAAAGCAAAAGCAGACATGGCAAAGAGGAGAGACACAATGCCGAAGCAATATATAAAAATACGAGGTGCCAACGAGCACAACTTAAAAAATATTTCCCTGGATATCCCGAGAAATGAGCTGGTGGTCCTGACCGGACTTTCCGGATCGGGAAAATCCTCCCTGGCATTTGATACGATCTACGCGGAGGGACAGAGACGCTATATGGAGTCTCTGTCCTCCTATGCGCGTCAGTTCTTAGGCCAGATGGAAAAACCGGATGTTGATAGCATCGAGGGACTTTCCCCGGCGATCTCCATCGACCAGAAATCCACGAACCGCAACCCGCGTTCCACCGTAGGAACTGTGACGGAGATATACGACTATATGCGTCTTCTGTACGCGAGGATCGGTATCCCCCACTGCCCGAAGTGCGGCAGGGAGATCCGGAAACAGACCGTGGACCAGATGGTGGACCAGATCATGACACTGCCGGAGCGGACGAAAATCCAGCTTTTAGCGCCAATGGTCCGTGGAAGAAAAGGACGTCATGAGAAGGTTCTGGAACAGGCGAAACGCAGCGGTTATGTCCGCGTGATGATCGACGGAAATCTCCACGAGCTGTCTGAGGAGATCACGCTGGAGAAGAATATCAAGCACAATATCGAGATCGTTGTGGACCGTCTTGTTGTGAAGCCGGGGATCGAGAAACGTCTGACGGACTCCATCGAGACTGTGATGAAGCTGTCCGATGGTCTGATGATCGTGGATGTAGCTGGCGGTGAGCCGATCAACTTCAGCCAGAGCTTTTCCTGCCCGGACTGCGGGATCAGTATCGAGGAGGTGGAGCCGCGAAGCTTCTCCTTTAATAACCCGTTCGGCGCCTGCCCGGACTGTTTCGGTCTGGGATATAAGATGGAATTTGATGAGGATCTGATGATCCCTGATAAGTCCCTGAGTATTAACGAGGGAGCGATCGTCGTCCTTGGCTGGCAGTCCTGCGCGAAGCCGGGAAGCTTTTCGAGGGCGATCTTAGATGCCCTGGCTGCGAAGTACCACTTTGATCTCGACACCCCATTTCAGGATTATCCGAAGGAGGTCCATGATATCCTGATCTACGGAACCGGCGGAAAGGAAGTAAAGGTCCACTATACGGGACAGCGCGGAACCGGCGTTTACGACGTGGCCTTTGAGGGCCTGATCGAGAACGTAAACCGCCGTTACCGGGAGACGTTTTCTCAGGCCAGTAAGGCAGAGTACGAGAGCTTTATGCGGATCACACCATGTACCACATGTCATGGACAGCGTTTAAAGCAGTCTTCTCTGGCGGTGACAGTAGGTGGGCTGAATATTTACGAAGCTACGAATATGTCCATCGTAAAATTCAGGGAGTTTATCGATGATCTGAAGCTATCCGAGATGCAGAAGATGATCGGTGAACAGATTTTAAAGGAAATCCGTGCGAGGATCAGCTTCCTGATCGATGTGGGACTGGATTATCTATCCTTATCCCGGGCGACCGGTACCCTTTCCGGCGGCGAAGCACAGAGAATCCGTCTTGCGACCCAGATCGGTTCCGGACTTGTGGGAGTTGCTTATATCCTCGATGAGCCGAGTATCGGACTGCACCAGAGAGATAACGATAAGCTGCTGAAAACGTTGGAACATCTCCGGGATCTCGGAAACAGTGTGATCGTCGTGGAGCACGATGAAGATACGATGCGGGCGGCGGACTGTATCGTGGATATCGGTCCGGGAGCCGGGGAACACGGCGGAAATGTGGTCGCTGTGGGAACGGCAGCCCAGATCATGAAGTGTAAGGAATCGATCACCGGTGCGTATTTGAGCGGCCGGATCAAAATTCCGGTGCCGAAGGAGAGAAGAAGCCCCACGGGCTGGATCAAAATCCGCGGCGCGAGGGAGAATAACCTGAAAAATATCGATGTGGATGTGCCACTTGGAATTATGACCTGCGTGACCGGTGTGTCGGGATCGGGAAAGAGTTCCCTGATCAACGAGATCCTCTATAAGGCGCTGGCGAAAAAGCTAAACCGTGCCCGGACGATCCCGGGAGATCACGACGGAATCGACGGCGTGGAGCAGCTGGATAAGATCATCGCTATCGACCAGTCCCCGATCGGAAGAACGCCGCGATCAAACCCGGCGACCTATACCGGTGTGTTTGACCTGATCCGTGATCTTTTCGCAGCGACCACCGATGCGAAGGCGAAGGGATACTCAAAGGGTCGGTTCAGCTTCAACGTGAAGGGCGGTCGATGCGAGGCCTGCAGCGGTGACGGAATCATAAAGATCGAAATGCATTTCCTTCCGGATGTCTATGTGCCCTGCGAGGTCTGCGGTGGAAAGCGGTACAACCGTGAGACGCTGGAAGTGAAGTATAAGGGAAAGAGCATTTACGATGTGCTGAATATGACCGTGGAGGAGGCGTTAAAGTTCTTTGAGAATGTGCCGTCTATCGCGAGAAAGATCGCGACATTGAACGATGTGGGACTTTCCTATATCCGTCTCGGACAGCCTTCGACGGAGCTTTCCGGCGGCGAGGCGCAGCGGATCAAGCTCGCCACAGAGCTTTCCAGACGCGGAACCGGAAAAACGATCTATATTCTTGATGAGCCGACGACAGGACTCCACTTTGCGGATGTCCATAAGCTGGTGGAGATCTTAAGAAAGCTTTCCGAAGGTGGAAATACGGTGGTTGTGATCGAGCACAATCTGGATGTGATCAAGACCGCGGATTATATTATCGACATGGGACCGGAAGGCGGAGACCGCGGCGGTACCGTGATCGCGAAAGGAACGCCGGAGGAGATTGTGAAGGTTCCGGAGTCTTATACGGGGCAGTATGTCAAGCGGTATCTTGAGAACGGAGATGCCGGTTCAGACGAGTAAAGGTTACTTTTCATGGGTAGGAATTTTCTGAACTGAAAATTCCGTATGATACCGTTATGACTGCGGATTTTGCCGATTCGGAATGCGAAGCATCGGCAAAATCCTGTTACAGTGCGCGGGCATGGAGTGCCCGTGTACTGTAACGAGTAAAGAAATGAAAGTTTTGAATCATCACTTGGAATACTTCCGGCGGTATGTTATACTAAAATAATAAGAAAATCATAATTGCCCGACAGTAATTTCTATTACAGTTCAGCCGTACGCTGGTTTGTCTGAACTGAATTTCCCGCTGTCGGGCAGTTATGTAAAACAGGGATTAAACAGGAGGAATAAGCCATGCTGCTAGTAAAAAACGCAAAAGTTTACGCACCGGAATATCTCGGAGTGAAGGATATCCTGATCGCCGGAGGAAGGATCGAAAGAATCGCGGATCATCTGCCGGAGTATGAGGGATGTGAAGTAATCGACGGAACCGGAAAGATCGTGACTCCGGGTATTATCGACCGTCATGTCCATGTGACCGGAGGCGGCGGAGAAGGAAGCTTCCACACTCAGGCACCGCAGGTCCAGCTGTCCAGCCTGATCAAGGGTGGTGTTACAACTGTACTTGGACTTTTGGGAACTGACGGAATCAGCAGAAGCGTGGAGAATCTTTTAGCAAAGGTAAAAGCGTTAAAAGAAGAGGGAATTTCCGCTTATGCGATCTGCGGAGCCTATGGTTATCCGAGTACGACCGTGACCGGAAGTGTCAGCAAGGACATTATGTTTATCGATGAGATCCTTGGAGTGAAGCTTGCGATCTCTGATCACCGTGCGCCGAATATCACGACAGAGGAACTGATCCGTCTGGCCAGTGATGTCCGCACCGCAGGAATGCTGAGTGGAAAACCTGGATTTATCTGCCTTCACATGGGCGGAGATAAGAGAGCATTAAAACCGGTATTTGAGGCATTAGAGCGCACCTCGATTCCGCCGAAAACATTTCAGCCGACTCACGTGGGACGCAACGCGAACCTCTTAGAGGATGCGTTTAAGTTCGCGAAGATGGGCGGAACGATCGACCTCACCTGTGGGGAATCTGAAAGTAAGTTCCACTCTGTTGCAGATGCTGTCAAGAAAGCGAAAAAAGAAGGAGTTCCAATGGAGAAGGTGACCATGAGCTCCGACGGACAGGGAAGCTGGTCTAACTATGATGCAGAAGGAAAACTTGTGGAGATCGGTGTTTCCGATGTGGATACGATCTACCGTCAGATCGTCTACATGGTAAAAGAAGAAAATATGGATTTGGAGGAACTTCTGGCTCTCGGAACTAAGAATCCGGCGATGGCTCTGGAATTATATCCGAAAAAGGGTGCTGTGAAGGAAGAAAGTGATGCGGATATCCTGATCATGAATGAAGATCTCTCTCTTGATACGGTGATCGCTATGGGCGTGCCTATGATGAGAGACGGAAAAATCCTTAAAAAGGGAACGTATGAGAAATAATGTTGCTGCCTGCGCGAGGTGCAAACATGCCTGATTATGTACAGGAACCTTCATAGTTACTTTTCATGGGTAGGAATTTTCTGAACTGAAAATTCCGTACAATACAGTGGTGGTAGTGGATTTTGCCGATTCGGAATGCGAAGCATCGGCAAAATCCTGTTACAGTGCGCGGGCAAGGAGTGCCCGTGTACTGTAATCCTTCATACTCATTAAAGTACAGGTTTTGAGGGAAAGCACTTGCCAAGTTTCCATGAATCCCTTATAATTAGTTCCAAATAGGAAAATTTATATCTGTCCGGCATTCCGGCATGAATCGATGCGGATTGCCGGGCAGTTATCAAGAAGTACATGCACATATTTCAGGAGGCACCCGATGAATCAGGAAAAAATTATTGTTATCGACTTCGGCGGCCAGTACAATCAGCTGGTTGCCCGTCGTGTCCGTGAATGCCATGTATACTGTGAGATCTACTCCTACCGGACTCCGATCGAACAGATCAAGGCAATGAATCCGAAAGGAATCATCTTAACCGGAGGTCCGAACAGCGTTTATGAGGAAGGTGCTGCTACATGCAGCAAGGAACTGTTTGAGATGGGCGTTCCGGTACTCGGACTCTGCTACGGCGCGCAGCTGATGTCCCACGTTCTCGGCGGACATGTATGCAAGGCACCGGTTCGTGAGTACGGCAAGATCGAAGTGACTGTGGATAAGACAAGCAAGCTTTTCGGAGATGTATCCGAGAAGACGATCTGCTGGATGAGCCACAATGACTACATCGAGAAAGAAGCACCTGGATTCAGAATCGTCGCACATACTCCGGACTGCCCGGTTGCAGCCGCTGAGTGCGAGGAGAAGAAATTATATGCGATCCAGTTCCATCCGGAAGTCCTTCATACTCAGGAAGGTACAAAGATGCTCCATAACTTCATCTATGAAGTCTGTGGATGTGCCGGCACATGGAAGATGGACGCATTTGTTGAAAACAGCATCAAAGCGATCCGCGAGAAAGTTGGAAATGGAAAAGTTCTCTGCGCGTTATCCGGTGGAGTTGACTCTTCTGTTGCAGCCGTTATGCTCGCAAAGGCAGTCGGCGACCAGCTCACCTGTGTATTCGTTGATCACGGTCTTCTCCGTAAGAATGAAGGCGACGAGGTCGAGGAAGTATTTGGACCGAATGGCCCGTACGATCTGCACTTTATCCGCGTAAACGCACAGCAGCGCTTCTACGATAAATTAGCAGGCGTTGAGGAGCCGGAGAGAAAGAGAAAGATCATCGGTGAGGAGTTTATCCGTGTGTTCGAGGAAGAGGCAAAGAAGATCGGTGCTGTTGACTTCCTTGTACAGGGAACGATTTATCCGGACGTTGTAGAGAGTGGTCTCGGCGGAGAATCCGCAGTGATCAAATCCCACCACAATGTCGGAGGACTTCCGGATTATGTTGATTTCAAAGAGATCATTGAGCCGCTCCGCGACCTCTTCAAAGACGAGGTTCGTAAGGCCGGTCTGGAACTCGGAATTCCGGAGAAGCTCGTATACCGTCAGCCGTTCCCGGGTCCGGGACTTGGTATCCGTATTATCGGCGCCGTAACACCGGAGAAAGTAAAGATGGTACAGGAAGCTGACGCAATCTATCGCGAAGAGATCGCAAAGGCAGGAATCGCCCGCAATATCGGCCAGTACTTCGCAGCACTGACTAATATGCGCTCCGTAGGTGTTATGGGTGATGAGAGAACCTACGACTATGCGATTGCCCTGAGAGCCGTAAACACCATCGACTTTATGACTGCCGAGGCCGCTGAGATCCCGTGGGAAGTTCTCGGAATTGTATCTAGCCGTATTGTCAATGAAGTACCGCATGTTAACCGCGTACTCTATGACTGCACAGGGAAACCGCCGGCTACGATTGAGTTTGAATAATTTTCAAAAGCTCGCAAAGCCTAGTAAAATGAGCATTTGCGAGCTTGTTTTTTGCCTTGTGGTACTATTTTGGTACTAAAGTGAGCTGTGCAGGAATAGAAAATTGATGGCTTGGAATGCTTGCATTCCACAGACAGCAGATTTCTATTCCTATAGGGCGAACGCCCTACATCGAGATGAATCGAAGTGGAATCGAGATGGTGCACATCGGATGGCATTATGTTTCACGCATGAGGCCATGTTATTTTCTACTCAAAATATTCATTTGGAGAAATCTCTCCGTTATTTAATTTCGTTTTCATTTCACACCATTCCGAAAGGAAATCATTTACCAATCAATATTCAAAAGTTAATGCAACAGGTGCACCTGTACAGTCATAATCATCTTCGTTATAAGTTGGTCTGACTGTTTCAGATGGTTTTGCCGGAGTCATTGCAGTTAAGTGAATCAAATTGCCAGGAGCAGTGTACTCAGGAAATCTTGCACCTTTTCCTCTTGCTGGAAGTGAAGCTGCACTTTCTTCAAGCCAGAAAAGAGTTTCAATGATATCCTCTGCAGCACCAAGGCTGTAATCAGAAGTAGCTTTGTAATTGCAGTGCAGTGCATCGGCGAGCTTCAAAATCATATCTTCGCCGGGAATACGTGCACCAGTTTCGTATTGTGATATACGGACTGACATATTTTTTCCTTCAAAGCCAAGTGCACCGCCTAGATCATCCATTGTCATTTTACGGAATACCCGTATTTTCTTTATTCTTTCACCTATTGTCATAGTGTAGTTACCTCCATTTTGTGATCCTGTATGGGCTGTTGAACACTAAGTTATCTGACATGTCAGATAAAGTAGTTGTCACCATTCCAGAAAAAGTTTTATGCAAAGCTATACAGATTAAGGATTGTAGAGCAGAAGCGTTTTGTGGTTGGTGGAGCAAAGTATACAGAGAAAGCTCGAGCCGGAAACGGAATATTGAGAACGAGGAGCAGTATCATGAGTATCAGATATGGCATGTGGGAGTGCAGGAAGAACTGGACGAATTGAAGCAGGAGAAAAGGAATATTAAGAAGCAAATACAGCTTGCTGATGGAATTGTGAAAGAAGATTTGTATACGGCTTATTATGCAGTGTCGGAGAAAGAAGAAATCGTTGCAGACAGGGATGTTGAGATACCGGGGATGGAAGATGAGGCAGTGTCAGAGAAAGATGTGGCTGTTGAGCCGGAGACGAATGTTGTGGTAATAAATCCAGACAATAATCAGAATGAAATAGGCAGACAGAAAGAGCAAGCTGATAGTGCGAGAAAACAACAGACTGATTTAGGGGGAATAGGAATACCAGAGATTCTTAATTTGTCTGATGTGAATATGACAAGAATGGACGAAAGTATAATTAATGTGACAAGTAAAAGTGAATTGGTGAACATGAAGAAAAAGAGCCTGTGGACGAAGTTGGCTGGATTGTCAGGAGAATATCAGAGCTTGGTGGTTTTGAGAATGTCAGTGATTCTGTTAAGGCAGATGTATTCGGATTTGATATTGCTGATGTGAGTGGAAGCATAAGGATGTTTTCAGATGTGATGAAAAGGTTGGGGATAAAACTGGATGGAGATGAACTTTATGAGGAATTTCAGAGGATTTATGATGAAAGTGTTGGTAGAGATGTTGATAAAGGAAAGATGGAAGATAAGATGAGGAATAGGGACAGAGGAAGAAGATTCCTCTGCATATCCACGATTCACTTTACGCACCCGAAATATATATTGCAAACTAGGAAACAATCGCAAGAAGTTGCGATTGTTATTGATGATGTAGTGATTCTGTGATATCATATAAAAATATGGTACATGAAAACGGAGGTCAAAATGAAAGTATTGGTAACGAATTGTAGTCCTGTAAGAAATGGAGCAAGCGAAGGAACAGGGCGTATTACAGATTGCGTTGGAAGCGACGGATATGGGACGACCTTTGTATGAAAGACATGGATTTGTGAAAATGGAAGATGAAATGGAGCTGATCAAATGACAAGAGTTTATTTTGTACGTCACGCACAACCGGAGCATGATTGGGAAGAAGACAGAACAAGACCTTTGACGGAAGAAGGGAAGAAAGATTCAGTAGTTGTGTTAGAATTTTTGAGTAACAAGAAAAAAGATGCGTTTTATTGTAGTCCATATAAACGTAGTATGGATACTATTGCAGAGGCAGCAGATTTTTTTACAAAAGAGATTATAACAGATGAGAGATTGAGGGAGCGAGAAAAAGGTCCTGATGGAAACAACTACGGAATGTTTCAGAAACGCTGGGCTGACCATGATTATCATGAAGATGGTGGAGAATCCATTGCTATGGTTTAAAATCGTAATATAGAGGCGTTGAACGAGATTTTAGCAGATAATACAGATAAAGAGAGTGTTATAGGAACCCATGGTACTGCCCTTAGTACGATATTGAATTCTTATGACAATAGTTTCGGGTGCGAAGAATTTCTGCGAATTATAGATTGGATGCCATATATTATCGAACTGGATTTTGAAGGCGATAAGTTGGTTGGCAAACATGAACATTGCTATGTGGAGAAGGAATTCAAGGGCAATCAGCGTGCGGATAAGAAGTAGTGAGGAATAGATGAATACACGATATTATATGGTCATTATCAAGGGTGAAATAAAGACATCCGAAATAATGTCATGTGGTTATAATAGAAATACCCAAAAATGGGATGTAAAATTCAATAATGGAAAAACATACTCGTATGCATATTTGAATGTGGAAAAGTTGACTGATCCGGAGGTTTTGAATCCTAACATGTATCGGATTAGCAGAGAAGGACGAGAGTTCTTTGCTGTTAATGCAATATATGTATTTAGAAGCGGAAGTGAGTCTTATTGGCACATTTGTTTTGGCGATGGTAGTGAAAGAGATTATCGTCGGAACGACTTGCATATTATAGAGTCATGTCTTGCCCATAGTCAGTCATCAAATGTATTTGAATATATAAAGCAAATTGCAGGTTTGAGTAATCTTAAGAATGAAGAGACTGGTGAAAAATTATTGTCTAAGAAGTTTGCCAAGATTTCTTTTGTGGGTAGTGATGTAGCTTTAGCAAAGTATTTGAATCCATCATCATTGCAAGGAAAAAGAACAGGACGCGAATACATTCCAATTTTCCCATTTGGATGCAATAACAGTCAGTATAAGGCTGTAAAAAATGCCATGGAGAATCAGATTAGTGTTATACAGGGACCTCCAGGAACGGGGAAGACACAAACGATATTGAATATTATTGCCAATATATTAATGCAAGGGAAAACGGTACAGATAGTATCCAATAATAATTCGGCAACGGAAAACGTATATGAAAAATTATCTTCTCCAAAATACAATTTGGGTTTTATTGCTGCGACGTTAGGAAGTTCTAAAAATAAGAAATTATTTGTTGAGCATCAGGATGCCGCTTATCCCGATTTTTCGTCGTGGAAAACGGGAGAAGATCAAAGTGTTTTGCAGAAGGAAATAGAAGAGCAATCCAGTCAGTTAAAAAGTGTTTTTGATAAGCAGGAAAAACTGGCGTGTTTAAGGCAGGAACTTTCACGGTTGGTTACTGAACAGGAATATTTCAATCAATATGTTAAAGAATCAGATGTTCATACAGATAGTATTAAGTTCAAGAAAAAACTATCTTCAAAGCAATGGATGGTATTGTGGCAGGAGTGCCAGTTGATTTCAGAAGAGAAAACGGCAATAGGATTTTGGTTTAAGATAAAAGCCTTATTTAAATATAGAGTAACCGATTGGAGCATTTATAAGCAGGATATTTCAAAGATAATTACAACCTTTCAAGCAATGTATTATCGTGCGAAGCAGGCGGAGTTGTCTGGGAAAATTGCAGATATTGAAAAGTATTTAAATAGTGTTAATAAGAATTTGCTTGAGGATTTATGCGATCAGTCAATGGTTGTCCTAAAAGACAAACTGGCAAGGAAATATGAAGGTAACAGTAGTAGGAAAACTTTTAGTGAAGATAATTTGTGGAAGGAACCATACGATGTATTGGCTGAGTATCCGGTTATATTAAGTACAACATTTTCATCAAGAAACAGCCTGAATTCAGATGTGGTGTATGATTACCTTATCATGGATGAGGCATCACAGGTAGATATTGCAACTGGTGCGTTGGCATTGTCCTGTGCAAGGAATGTTGTTATTGTAGGGGATACCAAGCAACTTCCCAATGTTGTTACAGGTGATATAAAAGCTAAAGCAAAAGTTATATTTGACAGCTTTAATGTGAGTGAAGGATATCAGTATACAAACAGTTTTCTGCAATCCATTTTGGATGTTATGCCAAATGTAACACAAACATTGTTGCGGGAACATTATAGGTGTCACCCCAAAATAATCAATTTCTGTAACCAGAAATTCTATCGTGGTGAATTGATTATTATGACAACGGATAATGGTGAAGAGGATGTTTTATCGGTAGTAAAAACGGTAGTGGGAAATCATGAGCGTAACCATTATAGCCAGCGCCAGATAGATGTTATTAAAAATGAGATTATACCAAAATATGTTTCAAATCCGGAAGAAACCGGAATTATTGCACCGTACAAAAATCAGGTAGAAGCTTTAAGCAAGGAGATTACAGATATTGATGCTGCTACAGTGCATAAGTTCCAGGGCAAGGAGAAAGAGAATATTATTATATCTACCGTGGATGATGAAATATCTGATTTTGCAGATGATCCATATTTAATCAATGTTGCTGTATCAAGAGCCAAAAAGAAATTGATGTTGGTTGTAACTGGAAATGAGCAATCAAAAGAGCGTAATATAACAGATTTGATTGATTATATTCAATATAATAATTTTGAAGTTACTGAAAGCAAGATTTATTCGATTTTTGATTACCTTTACAAGCAGTATACTGAGGAAAGAAGGGCATACTTGCAGAAGCACAAAAAAGTATCAGAATATGATTCGGAAAATCTGATGTATTCATTGATAGAGGACATTATCTCCGCTAACAAGTATTCAAGCTTGGATGTTGTTTGTCATTTTCCGTTGAATATGTTGATTAAGAATCCAGAACTATTAAATGAGCAGGAATGTCAGTATGCAATGAATCCAGCAACACATTTAGATTTTCTGGTTTATAACAGAATTGGTAAAAAGCCTGTGTTGGCGATTGAGGTTGACGGATATGAATACCATAAAGAGGATACTGTTCAGGCTTCAAGAGATTTGTTGAAAAATCATATTATGGAGTTGTATGAAATTCCATTACTGAGATTTATGACTAATGGTAGTGGCGAGAAAGAAAAGATTATAGAGATGCTGGATAAGTCGGTTGGGTAACGAAAGGAAAGCTGCGTATGGAGATTATAAGAAGGGACGAGTTACAGGAACTTTTAGATGTTGTCAGGATGAAACCATATGGCAAAATCTTGATAACAGGTGCGGCAGGAAGTGGTAAAACTTTTTTGTTAAATATAATTGGAAAGATATTAGAGGAACAAGGAAGAAAAATCTGGTATGAAACGATGGTTTTTTCACAGATGGGAAATAAAATATGGAAACATTCATCTGATTTTACAGATGTTGTTTGTTTAGTGGATGGTTTGGACGAAATATATAGATATAAACAACAAATGGTAGAGAACATTAAAAATGCTAGAGGGTGTTATATATGCACTGCTAGAGAAAATAAGTTTGATATAAATTTTGATTATGAAATAAGGTTAAAGCCATTAACAGATAAACAGATATTATTGTTTATTAGTGATTATCTTGGTGCCCGTATCTCGAGTGACAGTATTGTAGAAGGTATTTTTAAAGAACTTGATAAGCAAAATTTAACGCCTAGAACGATAGCTGAAAAGCTTCATACAAAACTAAAGGGCGAGGGGCTTAACGAATATTTTCTTGATTTCGAAAAGGATATACATCAAATATATACATATAAAGGTGGTGTATCTCTACAACATCCAGAGATAGTTGTTCCAGAACGAAAAATTATTAGAGTACCAGACGAAATAAAAAATGATATAAAGGTAGTAACGCATTCGCTTGTGGATAAAGTTGCATTAAGACCAGAAATACTTCAAGAAATTACTCCTAGACAGTTTGAGGAACTGGTTTGTGAATTGTTTGAAAGAAAAGGATATAATGTGCAACTTACGAAACAGACAAGAGATGGTGGTAAGGATTTGATTGTTCTTAATAATTCAGTGTTAGGCGATTTGGTGATTTATGCTGAATGTAAAAAGAAAGCGCCTAGGCATCCTGTGAATGTTGGACTTGTTAGACAACTATATGGAACTGTTGAAGCGGACAGGGTTACAGCAGGAATAATGGTAACTAACTCATATTTCTCAAAGGATGCTCGTAGATTTCAACAGACGATAAAAAGTAGAATGAATTTAATAGACTATTCAGAGTTAATGAAACAGATAATGGATTGCAGATAGGAAATTGATAATTATTGAAGGTGAATGGAGACATTGTTATGGCAGTATCATACAATAAATTATGGAAATTATTAATAGATAAAAAAATGAGTAAATCGGATTTGCGTAAAAAGGCAGAAATTGCCCCTAACACAATGACAAAGCTTCGACGTGATGAAGAGGTAAGCCTTACAATTCTTAGTAAAATTTGTAAAACTTTACATGCAGACTTTGGGGATATTGTGGAGTATGTGCCGGATGCAGAAATATGGGATTTGTATAATGAGAACCGAGAGCTTCTGGGAAAAGACCATATCAGAGGAGAACAGTTACCGATAGACGGCTACCATTTGGTGGTGCATGTCTGGATTCGTAATTCCAAGGGCGAGTACCTTATCTCGCAGCGTTCTGCAAACAGACCAACACATCCTTTGATGTGGGAATGTGTGGATGGTTCTGTAGTAAAAGGAGAGGACAGTCTGCAAGGAGCGCTTAGAGAAGCCAAAGAAGAGGTTGGAATAGATTTATTGCCAGAAAAAGGTCAAGTTGTTTTGTCAGACATTAAGAAAATCGAGTTTGGAAAAGTGGCTAATAAAATTGTTGATGTTTGGCTGTTTGATTACGATGGAGAGGTTGATTTAGGCAATGCCACAACAGATGAAGTGGCGCAGGTTGCATGGATGAATCGGGAGCAAATTAAGGAATTGTTTGAGCATAATATGTTTGTGGATACATTGGAATACTTCTTTACGGAAGTGGACAAGCAGTAATTTGGAAAGTTGGTGGATATATGAAGGAAAAAGAACATCAATCCATAGAGTGGAAGGAATCATGGCAGGATGAGTATTTAAAATGGATTTGTGGATATGCCAATGCCTACGGTGGAACAATATACATAGGTACGGATGACAATGGTAATGTTGTAGGTATTGATAATGCAAGAGATTTATTAGAGCGAATTCCTAATAAAATTACGGACACAATGGGAATCATTGCAGATGTGAATTTGTTATATAAAGGCGAACTTGAGTATTTGCAGATAATTGTTGATAAATATCCATCTTTAATAAGTTTTCGTGGAAAATATTATTATCGTTCCGGAAGTACCATGCGTGAGATTACTGGAAAGGAATTGGAAACGCTGATTGTCAAGGTAGTTGTCAGTAAAAATTTATATTCTTGTTTCGACAGGTTACGCTGATTGTCAAGGTAGTTGTCAGTAAAAATTTATATTCTTGTTTCGACAGGTTATCAGATATTGTTCTGTACCTGACGTGAGTATCAATGAATACCCCATTTTTATTGACAATCACG
>NZ_JAVYJB010000010.1:0-160348 GCF_032490495.1 Pilosibacter fragilis
ATCATCTTCTATGTATTCCAGCCAATCTAATAATTCCTGCATATACCAACGCCCCTTTTCTTTTAATTTTACCAGAAAAGGGGCATGTTCACAATTTATTTACTCATGCGTTTTTCGTGAGCTTACAACTTCTATCTGAAACTCTTATCGAATTCCACGATCAGCTTCTACCCGGCGCACATTCTGCAAAAGAACCATATCCCCGGCATTACACTCTCTTATAATCCGGTGCCACCGCGCACCCGATTCCCATTCCGCCCGGTCCGATATGGCAGGATACGCCGAGGGACAGATTATCGTAGAGAAGCGGAACGCCCGGGAATGCCTCCTTGATCTCCTCGACCCATGCCGCATTCTCCTCGTCTGTTCCGCTGGAGGACGCCAGAAGGTGGAGGGCACCGTCATTTAACGCATCCTGAAAATTATCCCGGATCTCCGCCTGCATGGCCTCGATGGCCGCCTTCTTTGCTTTTACGATCCCGTGACATTTCTTAAAGGAGTCCAGCTTTCCTGTCTGCAACTTCAGGATCGGCTTGATATTAAACACAGATCCCAACGCCGCTGCCGCCGGTGTCACTCTTCCGCCTTTCTTTAAGCACTCCAGCGTCTGGAGCGCGATATAGATCATCATCCGGTCTCCCGCCCTTTCGAGGAGATCACGGATCTGTTCCGCCTCATATCCTTTTTCGATCATATCCAGCGTATCCAATACCATCTGATGGAGCGGAGCCGCAACCTGCCCGTCATCTACAACGAGGACACGCCCCTCATACGCTTCATCCTTCGCCAACATCATCGCCGTCTCGTAGGAACCGCTGAGACCGCTGCTGATCGGCATATAAAGGATCTTTTCAAACTGCTCCAGCGCCTTGTCCCAGATTTCCATCACTGCAGTCGGTGATGGCTGGGACGTCGTAATATCCGCTCCGGCCGCCAGCTTCTCAAAAAACAGTTCGCGGGACAGGGTCACGCTCTCGTAAAAACACTCCCCATCGATGTAAAACGGCATCGGCAGGACAAAAATTCCAAGTTTTTCCGCCTCTTCCTGGCTGATACTGCTGTGACTGTCTGTTACGATTCCAATCTTCTTCATATAGGTATTTCCTCTTTCATTCTCTGATCCGACGCAGCCGGATTCCTGTAAAATCAAATCATTTTTGTCTAAAATATTTTGAACATCTAAATATCGTAACATTTCCATTCTTTCCAGTCAATAGGGTGGACGCAAAAAATGACAGATTGTCACTATTGTAAATCGTAAACAAGTGAAAACACGCTTCGCGAGTTTCTCCTTGTTATCGCGACAGTCGCCAAGGTCTCGCGCAAGCGCGGACTTTGGCTCGTTGTTCGCGTAAATAAAAGGCGCTGTGTCACATCCTATTTTCCATGACACAGCGCTCAAAATTTTTCCTGTTATTTCCCTTGCAATTTTATTTAAACTGCATATTCATACAGCCGGGAATCTCTTCCTGCATATATGATACTTATTTGGTAACTGTTCAGTAGGTCTACGCACTTGCTGCGCTGACCGTAAGAAAACATAGGCTGGAAGGCAAAAATCCCATCAGCGAAGCTGATCTGGAATGGATTTTTGCACGTAACTATGAAGGTACTGAATAGTTACCTTATTTGTAATTTACGATCTTTCCGAAATCAGCCTTTAAGGACGCGCCGCCGACAAGTCCTCCGTCGATATCCGCCTGCGCAAAGAGCTCTGCAGCATTTCCAGCGTTTACAGATCCACCGTACTGGATGCGGATCGCTTCCTTTGTTGCCTCGTCGTAGATCTCGCCGATGCACGCACGGATCGCTCCGCAGACTTCCTCAGCCTGCTCTGTGGTAGCTGTCTTTCCGGTTCCGATCGCCCAGATCGGCTCGTAAGCGATCACAGCAGTCTTTGCCTGATCTGCTGTCACGTTCTGGAACGCGATCTTCACCTGTTTGCGGATCCAATCCAGAGTGATTCCCTGTTCTCTCTGAGTAAGAGTCTCACCGCAGCAGATGATCGGGGTCAGTCCATGCTCGAATGCCTTTAAGACTTTCTTATTGACAGTCTCATCTGTCTCAGCAAAGTACTCTCTTCTCTCGGAATGTCCGATGATCACATATTTTACGCCGGCATCTGTCAGCATGTTCGGGGAGATCTCGCCTGTGTATGCGCCCTTCTCCTCGAAATACATATTCTCAGCACCAACCTCAATGTTTGTTCCCTCGCATGCCTTTACGACAGGAATGATGTCGATAGCCGGTACGCAGAATACAACGTCCGCTTCCTCCGTCTTAACAAGCGGCTTTAATGTCTCAACGAGTGCCACTGCCTCGGACGGAGTCATGTTCATTTTCCAGTTTCCAGCGATAATTTTCTTTCTTGCCATGGTTCTCTACCCCCATATATACCAATTTTATATCACAAAATCCGGGACGGGATCGCCGTCCCGGATCTGGAATCTCGGACACTATAATATTTACAGCCAGGAAAGTAAATGCGTACATTTGCTCCCCACCGTGCATCTTCTTGTTTTTATTTCATAAAAACAAGAAGCCGGGGGCGTGCCCCCTATACCGGAACAGACCTGAAAGGGCTTGTGCAAGCGAGCTTGCAGCGCCCTTCCACGCCTGTTCCGGAGCACGGTGTACTGGTTTCATTCATTATTTGTCATCCGCTGCGGCAACGCCCGGAAGCTCTTTTCCTTCCAGGAACTCTAAGGATGCGCCGCCGCCTGTGGAGATATGGCTCATCTTGTCACCGAAGCCGAGCTGGTTGACTGCTGCCGCGGAATCACCGCCGCCGATGATCGTTGTAGCATCTGTCTCAGCAAGTGCTTTCGCAACCGCGATCGTACCTGCAGCGAGAGTCGGGTTCTCGAATACACCCATCGGTCCGTTCCATACAACCGTCTTTGCGTTCTTTACAGCTTCTGTGTAGAGCTTGCAGGTCTCCGGTCCGATATCAACGCCCTCTTTGTCTGCCGGGATCGCATCCACGGAAACGTACTCAACCTCAACCGGTGCATCGATCGGGTTCGGGAACTCAGCAACAACAGTTGTATCAACCGGAAGGAGAAGCTTCTTTCCAAGCTTTTCTGCCTTCTCCATCATCTCCTTGCAATAGTCGATCTTTGTATCGTCAACTAAGGACTTACCGATCTCCTTGCCCTGTGCCTTTAAGAAGGTATAAGCCATACCGCCGCCGATGATGAGGGTATCACACTTCTCAAGCAGGTTGGAGATCACATTTAACTTATCAGCAACCTTTGCGCCGCCGAGGATTGCTACGAACGGACGAACCGGATTCTCAACCGCGTTTCCAAGGAACGCGATCTCTTTCTCCATCAGGTATCCGACTACGTTGGAGCCGCCCTTTGCGGAGATGAATTTTGTAACACCTGCTACGGAAGCGTGTGCTCTGTGGGAGGAACCGAACGCGTCGCATACATAATCGTCTGCGAGATCCGCGAGCTCTTTGCTGAACTTCTCGCCGTTCTTTGTCTCCTCAGCGCCGCGGAAACGTGTATTCTGAATAAGGACTACGTCCCCTTCTTTCATAGCATCCACTGCCTTTGTTGCAGCTTCGCCGGTTACATTGTAATCAGAAACGAATACAACTTCCTTGCCAAGCTTTGCGGAAAGGCTCTTTGCAACCGGTGCAAGGGATTCTCCCTCGTTCGGTCCGTTTTTAACTTTTCCGAGGTGGGAGCAAAGAATTACCTTGCCGCCATCGTTGATCAGCTTCTGGATCGTCGGGAGAGCCGCGTTGATACGTGTCTCATCTGTGATCTCGCCGTTCTTAAGCGGTACATTGAAATCGCAGCGGACTAAAACTCTTTTACCTTTTACGTTGATATCATCAACTGTTTTCTTATTTAAAGACATGTCGGAATTCCTCCTTGATATTTTCTGACAGACATCTGCCTGTCTTCCGCCCCACGGCAGCCGCCGGAGTCTTTCGCGGGAGGCGGGCTTTCGCGCGAGTGCGCATCTTTGGCACGTCAGTGCCTTTTTATGCAACAGGGAATTCCTCGTAATTTCCTGTTACATAAAAAAGGGATCCGGTCCTCAACAGACCGGACCCCTCAGTGAGTCTAATTTGTCACAATTTCTGTGGACCGATTAAGCATTTAACAGTTTTCCGAAGTGCTTAATTGTACGAACCATCTGGCTTGTGTAGGAGTTCTCGTTGTCGTACCAGGATACAACCTGAACCTCAGATGTGTTCTCGTCGATCGGGAGAACCATTGTCTGTGTTGCATCGAAGAGAGAACCGTATCTCATACCAACGATATCGCTGGAAACGATCTCATCTGTGTTGTAGCCGAAGGACTCGTTGGAAGCTGCTTTCATTGCTGCGTTGATGGATTCCTTTGTCGGCTGGCCCTTAACAACAGCTGTTAAGATCGTTGTGGAACCTGTCGGTGTAGGAACACGCTGAGCAGAACCGATGAGCTTGCCGTTTAATTCCGGAATTACAAGGCCGATTGCCTTTGCAGCGCCTGTGCTGTTCGGAACAATGTTGATCGCTGCTGCACGGCTTCTTCTCTTATCGCCCTTTCTCTGCGGTCCGTCAAGTGTCATCTGGTCGCCTGTGTAAGCGTGGATCGTGCACATGATACCGGACTGGATCGGGTAAGAGTCGTTTAATGCCTTTGCCATCGGAGCGAGGCAGTTTGTTGTACAGGAAGCAGCGGAGATGATGTGGTCATCTTTGCTTAATGTCTCGTGGTTTACGTTGTAAACGATCGTCGGAAGATCGTTTCCTGCCGGAGCGGAAATGATAACGTGCTTAGCGCCTGCATCGATATGAGCCTGTGCTTTTGCTTTGGATGTGTAGAAGCCTGTGCACTCAAGAACAACGTCTACACCGATCTCGCCCCACGGAAGCTCAGCTGCGTTTGCTTTCGCGTAGATCTTGATCTCTTTGCCATCAACAGTGATAGAATCCTCACCGTAGGATACTGTATCCGCAAGAGCATATCTGCCCTGTGTGGAATCATATTTTAAAAGGTGTGCGAGCATCTCCGGAGAAGTTAAGTCGTTGATCGCAACGATCTCGAATCCTTCTGCGCCAAACATCTGTCTGAATGCAAGACGGCCAATACGGCCAAAACCATTAATCGCAACTTTAACTGCCATTTTTCTTTTCCTCCTAGAAAATGATGTGTGGTCGTTTCATAACCATTCAGCATGTCCGCACGTTTCACGGAACATAAAGGATACTCTGAAACGCCAAACAGTTATGATTGTTAAATATTAATCAACCTTGGTTTTATTGTACATAATTCTGCCAGAAATAGCAAGTCCTTTTTACAAACTTTTCCCAATATGAATCGAAGATTTTCTCCTTTTTTCGGCAAAAGCCGGGAATCCCTCTTTTTTTCGTCATCTTTCCTCTTGAAACTCCTTCTTTTTTTTTTTATACTAAGGCATAAATATCAATACCCTGTATTCCACTATGGAGGACACGTTTCATGATGCAGAAATTTCGAAAACTATCCCTGGAGAGCCAGTTGTTTTTCAGCTTTATGGCAGTGTCCGTCTGCCTGCTGCTCCTCTCCTTAAGTATAACCCTTTTTTCGACGATTACACGTCAGCGTCAGGAGATCGATAAAAACATCAGCGCCCTCGCCGCCTATGTCGCCTCCATGGACAATGTTGTCTCCATGCTGGAAAACGGTTATCCGGACGGATCCGCCAATGAAGCTCTGGATTCCCTGTCTGAAAATTTTCCCGATCTCAATGTTATAGCCATTTATAATACGACCGGGCTGCGGTTCTACCACACAAACCGGAAGGAGACGGGGGAAACCTTCGTCGGCGGCGAGGAGGAGGCAATATTAAAAGGAAGCCAGCCCTATATCACCATCGGCTACGGTACAAACGGTTCCCAGCGGCGGGCTTTCCATTCGATCCGGAACAGCGACGGAGCGATCATCGGATTCGTTATAGCGTCGGTCTTCAACACCTATATCTCAGAGCAGATCCACGAAGTCTTTCCTACCTATTTATTAGCAGCAATGATCATGCTGCTCGTCAGCATTCTTCTGGCTCACGGACTCGTCTCCCTTCTCCGGGATTCCCTGATGGGACATCATCCGACGGAGCTTCTCGACCTGTATCTGCGTCAGGATACCGTGCTGAATGCACTGGAGGAGGGGCTTGTCGCCACGGATTCCACCGGTTCCGTGGTCTACGCAAATCAGGCGGCAGAAAATCTCTTTCATGTCCTGCCTGAAAAACCGGAGGATCCGCCTTCTGTCTCCCCGGACGATGGGACTTCCGGACAGGAACGGACTGAACCTCTTATGGAAGGACGCACTTTCAGGGATTTCTTCCCGGAATCCCAGGCAGACCGGGTCCTCGCGTCCGGCACACCGTCCTACCACCGTGCCTGCACCTGTGAGAACCGAAGACTTCTGGTCAGTGAGATTCCGGCAGACACCCAGACGGAGCATCCGGTGATCCTCACGATCATCAATGACCAGACGGAGATGGAGACGGTCATGGACGAGCTCACCGGAGCAAAGGCGATGCTTGACACACTGCGCGCCTTCAACCACGAATTTTTAAATAAGCTCCACGTGATCCTGGGCTACCTCCAGACCGGTCAGACGGAGGAGGCCATCAACTTCATTATCAACAGCAACCTTGTCTCCAGCCAGTCGATCCGCCAGACTGCGGACTGTCTGCGCGTATCAAAGATCTGCGCCCTTGTGATCGGAAAAATGATGCATGCCGCGGAGCTCGGCATCCTGCTCACCGTCTCCCCGGACAGCCGCTGTCTGGAAAAGGATCTCCTTCTTCCGGTCGAAAACTATATCACGATCGTCGGAAATCTTCTCGAAAATGCCATCGAGGAGCTTTCCGCAGGCAGTCCTGAGATCCGGGAGATCACACTCGGGATCTACTGTGACCCGGGCTGCAATATCATCACCTGTGAGGACACCGGGCGCGGGATCCATCCGGATCTGATCGACAGGATCTATGAAAAGGGCGTCTCGTCCAAGGGCACAAACCGCGGGACCGGACTTTTCCTGATCAAACAGCTTGTAGACAGCGGGAACGGCGAGATCTCCATCGAGACAGAACCGGGAGAGGGCACCTGCTTTACCATCACATTTACGGAAAGGAAGCATACACCATGTATCATGTAATCATCATCGAGGACGATCCGATGGTCGCCTCCATCAATAAACAGTATGTCGAGGTCACTCCGGAATTCCGGGTGGACCGGATCTTTAAAAACGGGTCGGAGGCGCTCCCCTACCTGAAGACGAATCCCACTGACCTGATCATTCTCGATTACTATACTCCTGTCATGAACGGCGGTGAATTTCTCGATGCCCTCCACAATGCCGGCCTCACACCATCCGTCATTATGGTCACCTCCGCGAACGATACGGATATCGTCCGCTCCCTGTTAAATCGCGGGATCACCGACTATCTCGTGAAACCCTTCGAATATACGCGTTTTAAGACAGCTCTTGACCGTTTTACCGAGACAAAGAAGTATCTGGAGCACAGCCACGGGGGACTCGGCCAGCACGATATCGACCGTCTCTTTTCCGTGAATGACCAGAGGGCAGACGCAAAGCCGTCACTCGCAAAGGGATTGAACGAGACAACCCTTGCCATGATCCGGGAATATCTGCAGAACAACCGGAATGGCTTCTTTACCAGCGAGCAGATCGCCGAGCAGATCCACCTCTCCCGCATCACGATCCGCAGATACATGAACTATATGGTAGACACAGGCGAGATCATCAGCACGATCGATTACAAGACCGGCGGCCGCCCTTCGATCAAATATGGATTCGGGCAAAAATGATTTGCCCTCCGGCGGCAGTTACGATATTTACAAAACCTGTTACTTACTTACTTAAATTGACACCATGCACAAAATCTTTTATTCTTTTTATAAAGTTTTTACACATTTTCATCAATGTAAACGGGGTATAAACAGATGGAGCGCTTTTCTTTTCATCTGTGAGCTGTTTCCGGATTCCCGGGACAGGAAAAGAAGAGCGGAATGTGTAAGGCAAAAAAAGGATAGGAGGATATTTTATGGAAAATATCATCAGCTATTTCGGCACCTACACACCAGCTGCCGATGGCGCAATCGCAAATTTTAAATTTGAGTATTTATGTACTCTCGGCTTTGCAGCAATCGTAATCTTCCTCGGACGCGCAATCGTCGCACATTCCGCGGCATTAAGAAAATATGCGATTCCTGCTCCGGTTGTTTCCGGTATCATCTTTTCACTCCTGATTTCCGCGATCAAGATGACCGGCACAGTCAGTATCAGTTTTGACGCAAAGGTCATGAAAGACCTCTGTCAGAACCTCTTCTTCCTCTGCGTAGGCTTCGGCTTCAGCGCAAAGATGTTAAGACATGCAGGCGGAAAGCTCTGCGTCATGATCGCATTTGCTGCCTGCCTCCTGATCACCTGTCAGGATGTTCTCGGTGTTGCGATCGCTCACCTGATCAACTTAAATCCGCTCCTCGCTCTTCAGTGTTCTTCCTCAGCGATGTCCGGTGGTGTTGGTACCGCATCTGCCTTTGGTCCGATCTTCGAGGGCTGGGGTGCACAGGATGCTACAACGATCGGTGTTGCGGCAGGTACTCTTGGTAACGTTATGGGCTCCCTCATCGGTGGTCCGGTTGCGGCTTTCCTGATCGCAAAGCACGGTTTAAAGGCTGACCCGAACGATAAGCCGGAAGCAAAGGCAACCGGCAAGGCACCGGAGCTTGACAACACAAAGATGATCATGATGTTCGCAATGTGCTTACTTCTCGCAGCTCTCGGCATGCCGATTTACTGCTTACTCGACAATATCCCGATGATTGAGATGCCGAAATTCATCGGCTGCCTCTTCGCAGGTGCCATCGCAAGAAACGTCATGGAAGCTGCAAACATCAAGTTCTATGTTCCGGAGGTTGACGCCATCGAGCATATGTTCCTGGAGCTTTACCTTGCACTTGTTCTTATGACAACAGACTTCACAAAGCTTGCCCCGGTTGCAGGCCAGATGGGTATCATCCTCGTAGCACAGGCGATCCTCATGGCTCTGTTCGGTATCTTCGTTTCCTTCAACCTCTTTGGCCGTGACTACGGCGCAGCCGTTATGACAGCCGGCAACATCGGTTGGGGCTGCGGTTCCGGTCCGAACGCAGTAGCGAACGAAAAGGCTGTTATGGATCAGTACGGATGGCATAACATCGCATGGGTTCTTTACCCGTCCTTCGCTGTTATCATCGATGATATCTATAACCCGATCTTCCTTTCCATCTTTGGTGGCTTATTCAAAGGCTGATCGCAAGTCGTATCCCATATACAGTTTTTGATCTTGAAACATACCCCTCTTATATCCGCCCGGAGAGATTCCCACTCTTCCGGGCGGATTTTTTGCGCAAAGATACCGGCTGCGCGGGACGCTCAAAGATGTCAAGTCCTTTCCCGCTAATTTTCCGTATAGCTTTATATTCTCTCTGTATCCGTTTTTGTAAGTTTTTTACTGTATTTTTGTTACTTAAGTTACAATTATTGGTTAATACTTATTAAAATTGCATTTTATTTGAAAATATTTTATTCTTTTTTCATAAAGATTTTACCTTCCCAAACACCTCCGGCAGATTCCTCTGTGGGGAAATAAAACAGTTCCATTCACTGTTTTATTTTCGGGAGTCTATCGGAACACACCTACTAAAAAAGGATTGGAGGAACTCTTATGGAAAGTATCATCAGTTATTTCGGCACCTACAAACCGGCAGCCGACGGAGCAGTCGCCTCTTTCAAGTTTGAGTACCTGTGTACTCTCGGTTTCGCGGCCATCGTGATCTTCCTTGGCAGGGCCATCGTTGCCCGTTCTGAGGCGCTCAGAAAATACGCGATCCCGGCGCCTGTTATTTCCGGTCTGATCTTCTCGATCATCGTATCCTGCATCAAGGGTGCCGGAATCGTCGGAATCTCCTTCGACGCGACGATCATGAAGGATCTCTGCCAGAACTTATTCTTCCTCTGCGTAGGCTTCGGCTTCAGCGCGAAGATGTTAAAGCACGCAGGCGGAAAGCTCTGTATCCTCATCGCATTTGCAGCATGTCTTCTGATCACCTGTCAGGACCTCTTAGGATACGCACTGAGCCAGCTCATCGGAATGCACCCGCTCTTAGCGCTCCAGTGTTCTTCCGCGGCGATGTCCGGCGGTGTCGGCACCGCGTCTGCGTTCGGCCCGATCTTTGAGGAATGGGGCGCGCCGGATGCCACCGTTGTTGGTGTCGCGGCAGGTACCATGGGAAATATCATGGGTTCCCTGATCGGCGGTCCGGTTGCAGCCTTCCTGATCGCAAAGCACGGCTTAAAGTCTGATCCGAACGACAAACCGGAAGCACATGCAACCGGAAGAGTTCCGGAGCTTAACAACACGAAAATGATCATGATGTTCGCGATGTGTCTTCTTCTCGCAGCACTCGGAATGCCGATCTACTGCCTGCTCGATAACATCCCGATGATCGAGATGCCGAAATTCATCGGCTGCCTCTTCGCCGGTGCCATTGCGAGAAACGTCATGGAAGCAACCGGAATCAAGTTCTATGTACCGGAGGTTGACGCTATTGAACACATGTTCTTAGAGCTCTACCTTGCCCTCGTACTTATGACCACCGACTTCACGAAGCTTGCTCCCCTTGCAGGACAGATGGGCATCATCCTCGTAGCACAGGGCATCTTCATGGCACTCTTTGGAATCTTTGTATCCTTCAACCTCTTTGGACGCGATTACGGTGCAGCTGTCATGACAGCCGGAAACATCGGCTGGGGCTGCGGTTCCGGTTCCAACGCCGTCGCAAACGAGAAAGCGATCATGGACCAGTACGGCTGGCACACTATCGCCTGGGTTTTATATCCATCCTTTGCCGTTATCATCGACGATATCTACAACCCGATCTTCCTCTCCATCTTCGGAAGTCTGTTCCGGAGTTGACAGAGCCTTACAATATTTATTGGTTTCTCATTTGTATAACCCTCTTTTCCGGTCGGAGATCCCCCCTCTCCGACCGGTTTTTGTTTGTTTTTCTAAAATACATTGTATCTGCCACAGATTTTATGTTATACTCTAAAGATGTAAAGTTACAAAAGCTGTCCGGAGCTTTTTCCGGTTTTACAGCCTGAACACACAAGGAATAGGATATCTTCATGCATAAATTTTCACACATAATTTCTTTGTTCCTCCTCTGCACCGGTCTCGCGCTTGGCGGATGCGGAAAGGCTTCCGCGCCCCCGCAGGGCCAGACAGGGGCAGCATCAGATTCATTAAAAATCCTGACGATCGGAACTGCCGACAGCGGCGGGACCATGTACCCGGTCGGAAAAGCGATCTCCGGGGTCGTTGAGGATTCTGACTCCACCCTCAAACTGAATGTCAGCGCTTCCACGGGCTCCGCCGGGAATGTCCGTTCCCTCGAACAGGGAAGCATCGATCTCGGACTCGTCAGCGGTGATGTGGCCTTTGCCGCAGTAAACGGAAGCGGGGAATTCAAAGATGCCCCGTTTAAAGGACTCAAGGTCATCGCAGCCCTCTATCCAAGCATCTCGAACTGGATGGCCCGGGATGATTCCGGTATTTTTTACGTGCATGATCTGAAGGGGAATAAACTTGGGGTCGGTCCTCATGATTCCACCACGGAGCTCGCCGCAAAGGTTTCCCTGAGTGTTCTCGGTGTCACAGAACAGAATTCTACCCTTGTCAACTGCGGCCTCGGCTCGGGCGCTGAGGAGGTTAAAAACAGGACCCTCGACGCAATTCACGGGTTTACCGGTGTGCCAATTTCCGGACTCGCAAAGCTGGCGGACGCGGTTCCGTGCCATCTTTTAAAATACACGGATTCTGAGCTCCGCTCCATCATCCGCTCCAATCCATTCTATTATATGGAGGAGATCCCCGCCGGTACCTACAACGGTCAGGACGAGAATGTTGCGACCTTTGGGATCAAATGTCTCCTCTGCGTCAGCGAGAACATGAGCGACGATCTCGTCTATGAGATCACCTCGATCCTCTACGAGAACCGTGACCGCTTAAAGGATCTCCATCCCGCCCTCTCCTATGCCTCACAGACGGGATTCATGTACGAGGATCTTCCGATCGAGCTTCATCCGGGAGCTGAACGGTATTATGCGGAACAGGGACTGCTGCAGGAGCATAGCAGATAACTCTTTTCAGTATAAAAGTATAAACAGTCGAAAGCGCACCATCCGGGATATCGTCCCCGGATGATGCGCTTTTTGTTTAAAATCATCTTTGCCCCTTGTCATATAGTTTTTAATACTATATAATAGATGGATGAAAGGAGTTTCACCATGAGAACGAATGAAGAACGACTGAATGAGCTGCTTGCCCACCTGGACAGCCTCGACCACATTCATGTGGATGAGATCCCGCAGATCGACCTCTATATGGATCAGGTGACGACCTTTATGGAGAAGCACCTCGGTGAGTTAAAGCGCTACCCGGAAGACAAGGTTCTGACAAAGACTATGATCAACAACTATGCGAAAAACAACCTGCTTCCATCCCCGGTACGGAAAAAATATACCCAGGAACATATCCTGCTTCTGGTATTTATCTATTATTTTAAAAATCTGCTGAGCTTCACGGATATCGAGACGGTTCTTTCCTATATTACGGAGAACCATTTCGGCACATCGGAATCCTCCCTGGCAGAGATCTACACAAAGATCTTCTCCATGGAACATGATCAGATGGATCGGCTGAAGGATGATGTGAAAGAGAAATTTGAGAAGGCGAAAGAGACGTTTCCCCCTGCTGCGGAAGGTGCCGCGGACCCGGAGAACGAGGAATCGCTGCAGCTCTTCGCGTTTATCTGTGAGCTGGCGTTTGATGTGTTCCTGAAGAAGCAGATGATCGAACGGCTGGCGGATGAGCTTCGGGCCGAGAATCCGCCGAAGAAAAAGAAATAATTCAAAAAGACCTTCCTTCAGAAGCAATCCCCATTTTGCTTCTGTCAGAAGGCCTTTTTTTACATATTAAAAATACTTTCTCTTATTTCTCCGCGCCGTTCTCATCATCGAGTTTCTCGAATCCAAGGCGCTTGAATACCATATCGTATCCGTCACTTCCGTAATTTAAAGACCGGTTTACACGGCTGATCGTTGCGGTGGAAGCACCTGTGCTCTCCGCGATATCGAGATATGTCCGTTTTTCCCTCAGCATCTTCGCAACCTCATAACGCTGAGATAAGGACAATAGTTCATTCACCGTGCAGACGTCCTCGAAAAAGGCATAGCACTCTTCCGGCGTCTTCAATGTCAGAATCGCCTCAAAAAGGTGATCAACTGCGTCTGTCTTGATTTTCTTATTCATGTTTACTGTTACCCCTTCTGCTTCATATTTGCAGCAAGCTCAGAACAATATTTTTGCTGCATCTTTATGGATCATTTCGTTCAACGCACTAATCACAGTTTAGCACGTTAGATTCAAAAAGTCCAGTATTTCTGTGCAAAAAAGCAAAAAGAGTTATGGCTGCCATATCCCGTTGGAATATAAGCAGCCATTTTCTATGCCAACATAAATTTCTCCACAACCAGCCCAACACCGTCATCATTGTTGGACGCCGTGATATAATCCGCCGCACTCCGCACCGGCAGGACCGCATTTTCCATGGCAACACCGAGGCCCGCATACTTGATCATCGTGAGGTCATTGTAACCGTCCCCGCAGGCGATCATCTGCTCTTTCGTGAGTCCCAGGACTTCCAGCAGGCGCTCCAGACTCTGAGCCTTATCGATTCCCTTCGGCAGGACCTCAAGAAAGAACGGATCTGAGCGGTAAACGCTGAAATTTTTTCCCATGGCCGCCTTCACCTTCGGCTCCACCATCGCAAGGTAATCGCCGTCCTCCATCATAAGAAATTTCGGGACCTCAAAGTTTACATATTCCTTCATGTCCTCCGGCTTCCAGAGCTCCATCCCGTTGATCCGGCTCTCCAGCTTTCCGTACGGGGACTCCGGATTTGAGGAAATGATCCTGCTGCCCTCATATGTGACGATGTCCACCTGATGTTCCTCTGCAAGCCCGATGATCTTCTTATTGGCAGAAACCGGCAGAGATCTCGCAAACACGGTCTCCCCGGTCTTGCAGTTGATGATCCGTCCGCCGTTGAAGGAGAGAATATACCCGCTGTACTCGTCCAGGCGCAGCTCTTTCGCAAGCGGCATCACGCCCTGGGTCGGGCGTCCCGACGCGAGAACCACCTTTTTTCCGCGCTCCTGCGCCTTCATAAGTGCCGCCTTCGTCCGCGGTGTGACCACCTTGTCCCGGTTTGTCAGCGTGCCGTCCAGGTCCAGTACGATGATCTCGTATGGACCTGCCATATTTTTTTCTGTCTGCATTTATGACTCCTCTATGCGCAGGATGCGCTCGATTTTATTTTGTAAGATCCGTCTGTCTGATCTTCTCCCGCACTTTTAACAGGAAGGACGGGGACACCGACAGTTCATCGATTCCCATCTTCAAAAAATCTTCCGTGAGATCCGTCTCCGCGCCAAGTTCACCGCAGATTCCAACCATACAGCCGTACTTATGGCCACTCTCCGCCACAAAGCGGATCAGCCGCAGCACCGCCGGATGTTTCGGATCGTAGAATTCATCCAATTTCTCGTTTTGTCTGTCGATGGCTAACGTGTACTGGACAAGGTCATTGGTTCCGATACTGAAGAAATCCACCTCTTTTGCCAGATCCTCGCTGATGATCGCCGCCGCCGGGGTCTCGATCATGATGCCGATGGCCACATTGCCGAATGGAACGCCCTGTTCCTTTAGTTCATCACGGACAGAGGCCGCGATCTCCTTCGCCTTCTGGACTTCCCAAAGGGATGCGATCATTGGGAACATGATGGAAATCTTTCCGAATGCGCTGGCGCGATAGATCGCCCGAAGCTGGGTGCGGAAGATTTCTGGTCTTGTGAGGCAGATCCGGATCGCGCGGTAGCCCATCGCCGGGTTTTCTTCCTTCTTCAATTTAAAGTAGTCCGCCTGCTTGTCGGCGCCGATGTCCAGAGTGCGGATAATGACCTCTTTTCCCGCCATCATCTCCGCCACCTGACGGTATGCTGCAAACTGCTCTTCCTCCGTCGGGTATGTCTTCTTCTCAAGATATAAAAACTCACTCCGGAACAGGCCGATGCCCGCCGCGTTGCTCTTTAAGACCTCCGCAACATCGGAAACATCCCCGATATTGGCGTAGAGCTTCACCTTCGTTCCGTCCAGGGTGACATCCTCTTTGTCCTTTAATTCCTGCAGCAGGCGCTCTTTTTCTTCCTCCGCCTGCTTCTTCTTCTCCATGGCAGCCAGCATCTCCTCGTCCGGATCCACATAGAGCATTCCCGTCTCGCCGTCGATGACCGCCATCTTTCCGTCCCAAGCTTCCTTGACATCCACGGACACAAGAGCCGGGATGTTCATGCTGCGGGCCAGGATCGCCGTGTGGGAGTTCGGGGAACCCTGCTCGGTGATAAATCCAAGCAGCATGTTCTTTTCCAACTGTACTGTCTCACTGGGGGCCAGGTCCTCCGCCATCAGGATCACTGGCTGGGTTAGGAAGCCCGACTCCACCGCGTCACCGGAGAGTATCTTTACAAGGCGGTTCGTGATATCCTTCACATCCGCCGCCCGTGCGCGGAAATATTCATCCGACATATCCGCGAAGAGACGATAAAAGTTGTCACCGGTCACCGCCGCCGCGTACTCCGCATTCGTCTTCTGGTTTCTTATAATGTTCAGCACAGAATCACGGTAGTCCGCGTCCTCCAGCATCATCATATGGACCTCAAACACCGCCGCCCCCGTCTCTCCTACCTGTTCGCAGGCTTTCTCATGGAGTGTCTTTAATTCGTCCTCCGCGCACGCCACAGCCATCTCGTACCGTTTTACCTCCGCCTCGGTATCCTCCACCGTCCGGCGCTTTACCTGGCTTTCCGTCTTTCTGTGGTAGAGGATCGGCCCGATCGCTACCTTATTTAAGATTGATTTTCCTTTTATGATCTCCATACTCATATATCCGCCTTACAGTTTTGCCTGAAAAAAGTCCTGTACCGCCTCTGCCGCCTCTTTTTCGTCCGGACCGACGGTCTCCACGGTGATCGTCTGACCGTGACGGATCCCGAGGGCCATCACCGCCATGAGCCTTTCGGCATCTGCCTGTTTTGTCTCTGTCTTTATCGTGATCTTCGACTGGAATTCCTTTGCAAGCTTCGCAAGCTCTCCCGCCGGTCTCGCGTGAATTCCGATCTCGTCTGTAATTGTATACTGAAATGTCTCCATAATCAACCCACTTCCTATTTTTCTTTATTATGCAGCTCTAAAAAAGGTTCCCCGCTCCGGATCTTTCCGCGCTTTAAAATATGAACTTCCAGGCAGTCCGGAAGATCTGTGAAAAGAACCGGGGATGCCAAAGATGGAACTTTATCTTTAATTTCCTGAATATCTGCCTTCAAAAGCTTATCCCCGGTCCGTACATGATCCCCATCGTGCACAAAAGCCTCAAAGCTATCTCCTGATAACGATACTATATCGATTCCAACATGGATCAACATCTCATGTCCACCATCAGTCTGGAATCCGATTGCATGCTTTGTCGGGAATACAAATGTTACTGTCCCATCCGCCGGTGCGTACACATATTCATCATCCGGAATTACCGCCGCACCGTCTCCCATCATTTTTCCGGCAAATGCTTCATCCGGGACTTCCGAAAGCGGGATTACGGTTCCTGTCATGGGACTTTTTATAAGTTCATGACTATCACCTTCCTCACTTTCATCCCCGTACTTTTCCAGATACTCTTCCAGATCCGATTTGATGACCGACACCTGCGGACCATAGATGATCTGAACACCTTTTCCTTTTCTAATGACACCTGACGCCCCGGTCGCTTTTAATACGGACTCGTCTACTTTTTTCTCATCCTTTACGGTGCACCGAAGTCTCGTCGCACAGCAGTCCACATCCGTGATATTGTCCGGCCCGCCAAGCCCCTTAAGGATCTCCCCGGAACGTGTTCCCGTCTTCCCCGCAGATTTTTCCCTGCCGGCCTGTCCGGGACCAGTTCCTTTTCTCTCTTCCTTCCTCTGCTCCACATCGCTTCTCGTATAGAGCTTCGCCGCAGCCCCCACTTCCCGCCCCGGCGTCTTATAGTCAAGTTTCCGGATCAGAACCAGGAACACCGCACAGTACATGAGAAAATAGAAGACTCCGACCACAACGATCCAGAGCCACCCGGTCTTTTTGTTTCCTTGAAGGATTCCAAACAGAAACAGATCGATGAGCCCACCGGAGAATGTCATTCCGACTCCAACGTCGAGCATGTGCATCAGCATGTACGCCAGTCCTGCGAACACGCAGTGGATCCCGTAGAGAAGCGGCGCGGTAAAGAGGAATGTAAACTCCAGCGGCTCTGTGATCCCCGTGAGCATGGAGGTCAGTGCTGCAGAGAGGAGAAGTCCCGAGACCTCCTTTTTCTTTTCCGGCAGCGCCGCCTGGTACATGGCCAGGGCCGCTCCCGGAAGTCCGAAGATCATAAGCGGGAACTTTCCTGCCATAAATCTTGTGGCTTCCACGGAAAATCTTGTCGTTTTGGGATCCGCAAGCTCCGCAAAGAAAATGTTCTGAGCACCTTCCACGATTTTTCCGCCGATCTCCATGGTGCCGCCCACTGCGGTCTGCCAGAACGGGATATAAAACACATGGTGCAGGCCGAAGGGGATCAGGGCACGCTCCATAAAGCCGTAAAACCATGTTCCAGGATACCCGGAGCGGAGCACGAAGCCGCCGACTCCTGAGATCGCCGCCTGGACCGGCGGCCAGATAAAGTACATGAGAATGCCCACGAGGACATAGAACAGAGCGCTCACGATGGGGACGAATCTTGTCCCGCCGAAGAAGGACAGCACCTGTGGGAGCTCGATCCTGTAATACCGGTTGTGGAGCCATGCGGTCCCAAGTCCCACCAGGATTCCGCCGAACACCCCCATCTGCAGGGACTGGATCCCCGCCACCATGGCACCGGCCCCCTCTTTTAAGGCATCCGTCCCACCGTTTACCGCGATCATCGCACCGATGGCCGCATGCATGACGAGAAAGGAGATGACCGCCGCCAGCGCAGCCACTTCCTTCTCCTTTTTTGCCATGCCGATGGCGATGCCCATGGCAAACAGGATCGGAAGGTTCGCGAACACGATATCCCCCGCCTGACTCATCACCGTGAACAATGCGTTCCAGAAGGTTCCCGGTCCCATGATCCGCGTGAGCCCGTACGTTTCAAGCATCGTGGTATTCGAGAAGGAACCGCCGATGCCAAGCAATAGTCCCGCCACGGGCAGCAGTGCGATCGGCAGCATAAACGACCTCCCGATCCTCTGCAGGACGCCAAAGACCTGATCTTTCATGAATCTCACCCTTTCGTTTCTTTATTAAGAAAAAAGTTCCGGAAAGTGGTACCGGAACTTTCTTACCTGGGTTATTATGGGGAGATTTCTGAAATTCTATCCATGTTTCCCGCCTTTAGTCAGTCGTTGGAGCTTCACTCTCCTCCGGCTGTTCTAAATTTTCTGTTCGTTCTGAGCTCTCTGGAATTCCGGGGTCCTTCATATTATAGACTCTCGTCCACTCTTTCGTCCCTTCCACCTTCACCGTCTCACTCTGGTTCATCCGCAGGAATTTCACAATCTCGTAGCAGTTGATCCAGATCTCGTTATTTCCTTCTTTCTGTGACTCATCAAAAATGAGCTGGATCCCGAAGTGAAGGTGCGGTGTCGTGATATTGTTTGTATTCTCCGTGGTGCTGTACCCGGTCCTGCCGAGATATCCGATCACATCGCCCGCCGTCACGATACTGCCCTCTTTTAAATTCGACTGATACGGGTAGTTCTGGCGCAGATGGGCGTAATAGTAATACCTCTTTTTATCAAAACTCCGTATTCCGATCCGCCAGCCGCCGTACTGGTTCCAGCCCAGAGCCTCCACATACCCGGATTCCACCGCGATCACCGGCGTCCCCACCTGTCCCATCATGTCATGGCCCAGGTGCTTCCTCTTAAATCCGTAGGACCGGGACGCGCCGAAATCGTCAAAATCGCTGTAGGGAAAGTTTTTCGCGATCGGTGAGAACACCTTCAGACCATATTTTCTGAGCCAGACCTTATTATTGCCGCTCTCCTGCTCAAAATACCCCACCATGCCATCCAGGACCGCCCCATATGCCTCCCGGTAATAAGCATAATACTTCATGTCCTTTGTGATTTCCTCCATTGCCGCCCCGGACTTCAGTTTCTCCACCACCGCGTCCAGATCCGCCTGCCGGAACCGCTCAAAATCTCCGCCATATTTCGCCCCGAGATATGCCAGCAGCTCCACCCAATTAAAATGCACCTCTTCCTGCACCGTCCCCATGTCCAGCCGGAACGCCTTCTCCATCACGTCCGCCGGAACATTAAATTCCACCCAGTGGATATATTTTTTCTTTTGGCTGTCCCCCGCTTCCCCGGCTTTTTCAGGCTCCCCAGCCCGACTGCCTTCACCGCTCTTCTCCATCACCGCATATGTATTCTCCGCCGCCGCTTTTCTGCTCTGAACGCACAGGGAAACCGTCAAAATAAAAAGGATCACCAGCTGTGCCCCGATCACTGCTGCCGATCCCGAATGCTCTTTTTTCCTCATGGCACACTCTCCTTCCCACATACATCCCAGTGTATGCGGACAGGCAGAGAATTATGCCATGAAACCTATATCTCCCCACGGCGGATCTTCAAAACTTCCTCCACCGCAAGCTTCACATACTCCCCCATAGAAATATCCCTGCAGCCCACGACAAAGTGCTGGCAGCGGTTTACGGGGATCAGAACTTTTTTGGCTGGGCTCTGACCGATAGCGACGGCCATTTTGGGCGTAACCTCACCCATGAGGGAATCGGCAATGACGATTCCCATGGGGCCGACGATAATGTCGGCGGTGCGGCTTGTGACTACCGCCGGGTTTTCCCCTGTGGCGCCGGCATCCGCCCCCGCCTTCAGCATTGCTGCTGTGGCAATGCTGTTCGTTCCGATCGCCAGGATCTCATCTTCCGGGCAAAGCTTCTTTAACTGTTCCACCAGGCCTTTGCCCATCTTTCCGCCCTGACCGTCTATTACCATGATCGTCATGTGTTTCTTGTTCTCCTTTGTCTGAATGATAGCATTGACTCACCGCGCTCAATCCGGAGCGCCTTCTAATTCCTTCAGCTTCTCATATAAAAACGTATTCACAGGAAGAGAAAATCCCTCTTTCTTTGCGATCTTAAGCATCGTTCCCGCGAACAGGTCCACCTCTGTCGGGCGTCCTGCCAGAACATCCTGGCACATGGAGGTATGTCCCTCCGGGTTTAAGGTCGCAAGAAGCTCCAGCCAGTAATCGATGTCCGCCTCCGTAAGATCAATGTCCTGGGTGTCCGCCACACGGAGAACCTCCCGCATGGCCTCGATCATCATGGTACGCGCCTCTCCCTCTTTCTGGATCAGGCTGTATGGCGCACCGTAGACCGCTGTCACCTGATTCACACCGGTGTTTAACATGAGCTTGTTCCACTGTTCCCGAAGAATATCATCCGGAACCTTGTAGGCCAGCACCGTCCGGTCAAAAAGCTCCGTCACCGCCTTCAGCTTCTCATCATGGCTCCTGTCCTTATTTCCGATGGTGATATAACCCATATTTTTGTAGGTGACCTCATTTCCGTCCTTTCCTGCGTCCATGCCCTGCACGCAGGCGTAGAGCACATGATCCGCGCCGTAGGCTTTCTCGATCATCTCCTCGCTGGAAATTCCATTGAGTACCGACAAGAACAGGGTATGCTCCCCGACAAACGGCTTCACGGTCTCAAGCGCGCTCTCCATTCCCATGAACTTCACCGCAAAGATAATGAGATCCGCCGTCACCGCCTCCGCCGGAGACCGGTAGGAAAATCCACAGGCTTCCCCGTTGCAGACCATATCCGCGCTCCGGTAGCGGTTTACGCGCCCCTCATCCGCGATAAAAAAGACATTCTCATTTCCCATCCGTTTTTTCAGATAATTTCCGTACATGACGCCGAGAGCGCCCTGTCCGACAATTCCGATCTTTTTGATCTCCATAACTTAAAACTTCCTTCCTCCGCCGCCATGGCTGCTTCCTCCATAGCTGTGGGTGGATGATCTTCCGCCGCCGGAAAAGCTTCCTCCGCCTGACCCCGGTCTGTTATTCTTTTGTGTCTGGATCACCTGCTGGGTGATATAGGATGTCAGCAATGCATCTGCCAGGACATTCCCCATGGTGAACCGGCTGTCTCTCCGGTAAGAGAGTTTAAAGTTTGCGGCCATCCGCTTATCTTCCCCGTGAAGACCGTAGCTTCGAAGTACCGATGCCACCGCAGTACCCCCGCAGACCGCCGCCACGCCGAGGGCGATCAGGATCTCATACCATTCGATATGGTGATAACGGCTGATCTTTCCCGTCTCCGTGTCATAGTTGTACTGATCTCTTGAAATCCCGTTGGAATAGCACTTTTCCGTATCCGTCAGAAACGCCGCCGCTGCCCCGTAGTAATCGGCATCTGCCGCGTAATTATAAACATCGTCCAGAACATCATTGATGCGGCTGTCCGTCATGTAACGGATCATCTGTCCGTTTGTAGATATGTAGAGTTCCCTGTTATCCATATCGATGAGAAACAGGATTCCCGAGTGGTCGGAACCGGTTCCGAAACCGCCTTCCATGTAAAATCCGTCCGCGAACACCTGGGCGGAGTCGGAATTCTCCTCGGTGGTGACGATGACTGCTTCCATCTTCATCGTATCTGAAAGGACCTGTGCCTGCCCGGAAAGCTGTTTCTCTTCCTCATCTGTAAACAGATCTGCCATGTCATAGACATCCGCGTAGCTCTCCGTTCCCTCTGCTATCTGATAAGCGTCCTCACCGGATGCAGCAAGGGCTGTTCCCGTCAAAAAAACTCCAAGAGCACCTGCTGCTAAGGCTGTTTTCACTAACGTCTTTGCCGCATGAGAAACTTTTTCCACTATGCCTGACTTTCTTCTGCTCTCCAGGCTGTTTCCCGTTATTTTTCCATTTATCTGCTTTGTTTTCATTACAGGAACCACCCCCCGATCATCAGAATCGCCGCAACCGGCACAAAAATCTCCAGGAACAGTTTCACAAGTTTTCCCTTCGCCACCGGGAGCTTTCCGCAGATCTTCCCTGTCTGCCCGTTCATGGCAAAGTAGTAGAGCTCGTCTTTTCCCGCCTTATCCCGGTAGGTCAGGATCCACACCGGAAGCAGGGCGTAGTGCCATCTCGCGTCCCGGATATTTGTGTCGCTCTGGTCCACCCGCACTGCGGAATACTGCCCCATAACATCAGCTTTCAGCTGCTCCACCGTGTACTGTTTTACCTCGCTCTCCACCTCCGGGGTCAGGGACTCTTTCTCCATGTCCCGCTTCTCCGCCTGAAAACCGGAGAGGTATCCCATATCAAAGGGCTGGAGTTTTTCCATGTCAAAAGGCAGGACGCCTTCCACGAGAGCGCTGTTATTCTTCTTAAGCGCGTTTCTCGTGACATTCTTTACATCAAGCTGTCCCGCGCGCTCCATCCGGTATTTTTTATGCTCCGTGTAGCGGATATTTCCCGTCACCCAGGTCCGGTTCTTCTCGCCTTCCGCCTGGATCCTTCCGTCGACCCTGCAGCTGTACATCAGGTACGGGAAGTACACACCAGAAAACTTCTCGATCTGGTCCTTCGAGAAGAAGTCGTCCGGGATATATTTTTTCTTCTTGATCCAGTCAAGGAATATCCCCGTTGCTTTCTTCTTGTCCATGGCAAAGGGGATCACATAGTCCGGCAGGAATTCGCCGGAAAGCTTTCCTGAAAGCACTACCGGGTTGTGACAGTAGTAACAGAATGTTGCCGCCGTCGTTGCGTCCGTCACGACCTCCGCGCCGCAGCTCGGGCAGATATAGACCAGGGCATCCTCGTTCTGATTCGTGCTGCCCGCGTTATTATTCTGTGCTGTATCTGCCGCACTGCTTTCCTCCTGCGTGCCGCTGGTCTCCGTAGATTTTAACGCCGCGGCTTCCATCTCTTCTTTCGTAAATTCCGACATGCAGAACTCACAGCAGAACTTCTGCTTCTTCGGATCAAAGACCACCGAGCCGCCGCAGTTGGGGCATTTATAACTTACAAGTGCCATTTTCTTTCCCCCTGTATCTGGCTTAAGCTTCCCATCTGCCCTAAAAGGCAGCCAGGAAGCTTACATTTTTTACTGTCTCGGTTTTCCGCAGTTCGCACAGAAGTTTCCTTTATTTTCCTGTCCGCAGGAGCAGGTCCAAACGGCATCCGGGCGTTTCTTTCCGCAGTTGGAGCAGAAATTGCCTGTATTCTCCTGTCCGCAGCTGCAGGTCCAGGATCCGCTCTCCTCCGGTTTCTTCTTTCCGCAGTTGGAGCAGAAGTTTCCGGTATTTCCTTCCTGTCCGCAGGAACAGGTCCATCCGGATAACGGTGCCATCTTCGCCGGACCGCCGGATGCCTGCTGTGCCTGGTCTGCCATAGCAGGATTTCCCTGCTGTCCCTGTCCGGCTGCCATGTTAAACAACCCCTGGGTGTTGAATCCGCCGTTCTGGGCTGCCATATTCATTCCCGCAAATGCCATCATCGGTCCTGTGGAGGTATTCTTTGCCGCGCTCTGCATCGACTCAGCCTGTGCGCTGACTAAATGCGCCGCCGCCATTCCCGGGTTTCTGAATGTGGCATTTCTCTGGAGTTCCTTGATCATCGCCTCATCTTCCTCAGAGGCCTTCACGGAGCTCACACCGATCTTGCTCACAGTAATTCCGTATACATCGTCCCAGCTGTCGGAGAGGATCTCGCGGAGCGCGTTCGCAAGCTCCACCGTATGACCCGGAAGCGCACTGTAGCGGACTCCCATCCCGGAGATTTTCGCGAAGGCCGGCTGCAGAGCTGTCAGAAGCTCGCTGCGGAGCTGGGAATCGATCTTATCTCTCGTGTAATCTTCCTCGATATTTCCACAGATGTTCTTATAGAAGAGGATCGGATCCACCATTCTGTAGGAATATTCGCCGTGGCAGCGGATCGCGATGTCCACGTCGAGGCCGATATTCTGGTCTACAACACGGAACGGGACTGCGTTCGCTGTGCCGTACTTGTTTCCGACGATCTCCTTCGTGTTGAAGAAGTAGACTCTCTGGTCCCTCGCCGTGTCGCCGCCCATGGTGAAACGCTTTCCAAACTGCTTAAAGCTGTCCCCGATGCTCTTTCCAAGGTTTCCGTAGAAAATACTCGGCTCTGCGGAGGTATCATAAACGAACTCACCGGCCTCCGCACATACCTCGACGATAGCGCCCTGGTCAACGATCATCATGCACTGTCCCTCGTTGACTGCGATGATGGAGCCGTTGGAGATCAGGTTGTCGCTGCCCTTTGTGTTATAGCTTCTCTTTGATTTCCGGTTCTCACCTTTCTTTACAAGAACGTCCGCCTCCATGGACGGGCAGTAAAAATACTCGCGCCACTGGTCTTCCAGCACACTCTTTAACGCGCCGGCACCAACTTTTAAAATACCCATATCCCGTTTCCTCCTTTTATCACTCACCGGTCGGATTCCTGGACAGCGGTTTTCGCCGCCTATACCCGCCGGTCCGGATTTTTCTGAAAATTATCCGATCCTATGATCTTTCAAGAACCTGATCTCCGCTGCATACCCCGGAAACTCATTCGGCGTCTCCAGGCAGAACGGCAGATTCCTCAGCGCCGGATGGTTGATCACCCGCACAATTGCCTCCGCGCCAATTTCACCTTCCCCGATCCGGGCGTGGCGGTCCTTCCCGGCTCCCCGGACATTCATGCTGTCATTTAAATGGACCGCTTTCAGGCGTTCAAGCCCCACAACACGGTCAAATTCCGCCAGCACTCCGTCGAGATCATTCACGATGTCATATCCGGCATCCCATACATGACAGGTATCCATACATACACCCATCTTATCAGAAAGTTCAACTCTGTCAAGAATTTCCCGAAGTTCCTCAAAACTTCTTCCGACCTCGCTGCCCTTTCCCGCCATGGTCTCCAGGAGCACCGTGGTGTGAAGCTCCGGCTTCAGGATCTCATTCAACATCTCCGCGATATAGGTGATTCCAACCTCCACACCCTGCTTCACATGGCTTCCCGGATGGAAATTGTAGAGGTTTCCGGGAACCGCCTCCATGCGCTCCAAGTCATCCGCCATGGTCCGCTTCGCGAAATCCCGGATCTTTTCATCCGCTGAGCAGCCGTTCAGTGTGTATGGCGCATGGGCCACCAGAGTCCCCAGCCCCAGCTCCTCTTTTAGTTTCAGGAACGCTGCGATGTCCTCATGGTCTAACGGCTTCGCGCTTCCGCCCCTGGGATTTCTTGTAAAAAACTGAAACGTCGTCGCGCCGATCTTTTCCGCGTCCTTTCCCATGGCAAGGAATCCCTTCGCCGAGGAAAGATGGCATCCGATATAAAACATTGTCTATGACCTCCGTCCTGTTCCTGTGGGCTTTCCAAAGGAACCTGTTTTTTTCGATCTCTCCGGCTTTAAGAAAAATACCGCTCCCCAGGTAAAAAGCACAGAGAGCACCGCCTGGATCACCAGACTGCAGAATACCCAGTGGTTTGTGATAAAATTTCCGCCGTTGTCACCGAGGAGATGTGTGATCGTAAAGTTTCCGCCGCCACCTGCCACCTGATTCTCCAAAAGCTCCGCGAACATGATTGCCGGATTCAGGAGAAGAAGGTATACCGACGCTCCGGAGCTCGCCTTCGGGATCGTCTCCCCGGAATTGAGCGCCATCGTGCTGATCTCTGTCTCGGAGATATTGAGGAGGAACACATTCAGCATGTATGTTCCAACGACAACAACTAACATGATCCCGTAAGTGATCACATTGGAGAATGTGGACCGCTTCATGAGGGAGGACGCGAAGATTCCGAGGCTTCCACAGTACAGCGCCCCCACCACATAGCTCACAAGAAGGATCATGAGATCCCCTGAGCTGATACTTCCATAGATAAAGGTCAGCATCAGGATCGGCAGACTCGATACCACTAAGATCATAAGCTGGGAGAATGCGGACATGAGCTTCCCGACAACGATCTCCACAGGACGGATCTTCGTGGTAAACATGAGTTCCAATGTGTGCCGCTCCCGCTCCCCGCTGATGCTGGCGGAGGTCAGAGCAGGCATGATAAACATCAGAAGCATAAATTCCAGCGCTGCCACAAAGGCGTAGAGCTGGAGAAAATTTTCATAGCGCACCGAGCCGCTGACCTTCACCTGGGCGATGCTCTGGTACATGTTTAAGAGTGCCACCACAGCCAGGATCCCGTTGAAGATCATGATGATGAGCGGAATCCGGAAGCTTCTCGAACGTACCAGCATTTCCCTCTTATAGACCGGATTATTCTTCACTCGTCATCACCACCTTTTCCATATCATGATCCGTGATCTGCATGAAGATGCTCTCAAGGTCACCAGGCTCTCTCCAGAATCCGCAGATTCCAATATTGTGGGCCACAAGTTTTGCAAGCAGCATCGCCTCAGCGTCTTTTCCGCCGTGGAATCCCACGACGATATCGTTTCCCTCCACCGTGATGGTCTGGACCTCCGGCTCCGTTCGGAGAAACTTCACCGCTTCCCAGACATTCTCCACAACCTGGATCCGGATCGGGTTAGAGTCATTCACCTTCTTTAAGATCTCCCCCATGTTTCCCGATAGGACGACCTTTCCGGCATCGATGATCCCGATATCCGTACACATCTGGGCCAGCTCTGAGAGGATGTGGGAGCTGACCACGATGGTTTTTCCCTCAGCGCAGAGTTCCTTTAAAAGCTCCTTAAACTCGATCCTGGCTCTCGGATCCATGCCGGACGTGGGCTCGTCTAAAACAAGGAGCTTCGGATCGTGGATCATGGCCCGCGCCAGGCAGAGTCTCTGTTTCATTCCCCTGGACAGGCTGTCCACAAAGAATTCCTCTTTTCCCGCGAGTTTTACCTGTTCCAGAAGCTTTGTGCACCGCTCTCTCGCCACAAGGCCGGAGAGTCCGTAGCAGGAGGCGAAAAAGTCCATGTATTCCCAGACTTTTAAGTTGTCGTAAAGTCCGAATTCATCCGGCACATAGCCGAACTCATTTTTCACCTGCCCGCTGTAGAGGAACGCGTCCTTTCCGCCGATCATGACGGTTCCCTCATCTGCTTTCAGGAGTCCCGTGATAATGCGGATCGCCGTGGTCTTTCCGGCTCCGTTCGGTCCGACAAAGCCATAGAGCGCCCCCTCCTCCACTTCCATATCAAGCCCGGAGAGAGCCTCAAAATTTCCGAATTTTTTTTTCAGTCCCTGTATCTTCAACATCAGCTTTCCCTCCCCGTCACCATCAGGAGTGGAAGTGTCTGGCTCACTCCGATTTCCGCATTGCTTCCGGCTGTGTAGCGGACCGTGATCTTTCCGTCGGCAGCGATATAATCTGCCAGCTCTTCCCTTGAGAAATCCTGTTTCCGGATATCCACCGGGTCATAGCTTCCTGTCTTTTCGTTGTAAAAACTCGTCTCCCCGGAGAATGGGCGGATATAGGAATACTGGTTGCCCTGGAAAAAGTCGTCGGACACCGGAAGAAATGAGAATTTCTCGATCACAATGTCCGTTCCCGGGTCATATTCCACCACCACCGGGTCTGTCCCGTAGAGGATCATGGAATTTCCATAATTTGCCCCTATACCGGAGGTCACGGATGGTTCCCGGATCTGACCGCAGCGGTAGACCTCGCCATCTGTTCCCATGGCGCAGTCGATCTTCTGGGTGTAGAAGGTCCTTCCGTCCCAGTTTTTTCCGAAGAGATCGTCGTTTCCCTCATAACCTTCCGGGAGGAACGCGCCGAAGCGCACCTCGCCATTGTAGGACGAGTAGTAACGATCCGTAAAGTATCCGCTGAGGTTGGATTTCTGGACATTTTTAATGTACTCCTCATCGGAGTCTTCCTGACGGTCCGGCGTTCCGGTCAGGGTGTCCGAAAGCATCCATGTCATGCCCAACGGCCATACCTTTAACGGCTCCCGGTTGAATTCCAGATACTGTCCCGGTTCCATGTTTCCAATGATCAGCACCTGGCCATAGAGATAGACTGCCGCGTTCTCAAGCGTCACAGGGAGCTTGTTCTCCACATGCCCCGTGATTGTCCCGTCCGACACAGCAAAGTCCGCCTCCACATTTCCAGCCCCCAGGTCTTTCTGCCGCTCCAGAAGGAAAAATCTGGAATCGAAGGCCTTGGACTTCCGACTCCAAAGCACGGTCTGGTCTGCCTCTTTCCGGATCCCGATGGATGCCTGGCGCTTTTTCGGGTAGTCTTCCAGCTGGTTCATGTCGTAGCGGGCGCTCCTCGTAAGGGGTGTGACCCTGTAATCCGTCGGAAGATCCACGGTAAATCCGCTGCTGTCCGGAGTCCGGACGTTTAAGAAGGTCATCTCCTCCGCGCTGTCCCCGGATGCGTCCAGGATCGTCGCTGTCGTGCAGAATTCACTGGTGAATCTCGTCTTAAAACCCATTCCCCAGATCACGACACAGGAGGCTGCGGAAAAAACAAGCACTGCAGTCCCGTAGTACCGGTTGATCCCACGCTTCTTTAAAAGAATATACAGCCCGGGTCCCACGATCACCAGATATCCCACAACGATGATCCCGTAGACCGCAAGATTGGGGATCCGTTCCCCGTTTCCCCCGCTGACAAGATTGTAGGCGTTCCAGTAATCAGCATCGCCGCCCTGGGAATAATAATAGATCGTATTCAGTTCATCCTCGTTAAAGATCTCACTGAGAAAATACGACGCGAAGGACGGGTTCTTTTTCGCAAAGCCGGAGAGATCCGACAGGCTTACCCCGTAGACACCGATGGTCCCCTTTCCGTACTTCATGGTCTTAAGAAGCGGCGTTCCATCCGTCACCATCCGCTCTTTGGCCCCGGAGATCACAGGTTCCGTGTAGGTCACGCGGACTTCCGAGTCCTCAGGACTGTTTTTCGTGTATTCCGTTCCCATGCCGACCAAGAGAACCTCCGGATCCCTTAAGCTGACCTTCGGCTCTGCCTCTCCCAGGATATCCAGGGTCTTATCCCTGTCTCTTCCCGTTCCGATAAGCAGTGTTCCGCCATTTTCCACCCATGTGAGGACGGCTTCTTTCTGGACATCATTCAGTGTCCGGCAGTCATATCCGTTTATGAGGAGCACATTAAACATGGAAAATCCCCGGGAATCTTCCGGGAAGTCTTCCCCTGGGATCTCAACGACCCGTGTGGTGAGCATTCCATAATTCAGCCCAATCCCGTCAATCCATGAGAGACTTCCTGACTTGTTCTCCAGGACACCTGCAAACAGACGGTTTTCGTCCTTAGAAACGTCAAATTCCATGGAGGTCTCCCCCATGGTCTTCTTCTTCCCGTCTTTTAATGTCAGGTGGATCGTCCCGCTCTTCTGTCCTAAGGGGACATAGAACTCCATCGTCTTCGTCTCCGCCGGTCCCACCTCTACTTGGTACGAATACTCGTATTCCTCCGTGCCTTCATCGTTATCACTCTCCAAAGTAGAGACAGTAAGTGTGCCGGAAAACGGTGCCTCCGTCTGGCCGTAGATGCTGACCTTTATGGGCACAAAGCTTCCGGGCTTCGCATTTCTTCCGTAAACTGCCGTGATGTCCACCGCCACCGGCACAGAATTCTGCGAGCTGGACTCCATGTTTGTGCTGAAGCTGTCCTGGTCCTGGGCAAAGGCCGGGAATGCCCCCGCGGACAGGACCAGGGCCGCAAGACAGCCAAACAGCAGCTGTTTCTTTTTATTTCTCATACATTCTTCCTATCATTGATCAACGGGTATCCCTGTTCAGTATTTTCGTTACAGTTCAGCCATGCGCTGATTTGAATGAGAAAGTGTGTTGCAAGCTTGCTTGCATAAGCACTTTTTCATCCAAATCAGCATATGGTGGAACCACCAGGCTTCTTGTTTTCATGAATATGAAAACAAGAAGATGTAATGGCTGAACTGTAACGTATTTTCAGCTGTTTTTCTGCCGTCAGAGCAGGAACTATGCGTTTTTGCTGAACAGCTGTTATCTCTCTTTACTGGATCATACCAAAATTTTCTTTATTCACATCAAAATCCACCTTCAGCTTCACCGTGAACACCGTTCCGTTCAGGTCGCTGGCCACGGAGATCGTTCCGCCGTGCATGTCCACGATATTCTTTGCGATGGCAAGACCAAGCCCCGTTCCGCCTGTCTTTGAGGACCTCGACTGCTCTACCCGGTAGAACTTGTTGAAGATCAACGGCAGTTCCTCCGCCGGGATCACATAGCCATAGTTCGTGACAGACACCGTGACGATATCGTCCTTCGCGAATACCTGGATCAGGACCTTCTTTCCCTCGGCACCGTACTTGATGGCGTTGTTGATCAGATTATCAAAAAGTCTCGCCAGAAGGTTTCCGTCCGCCGTGATGATCTGGGACGGGACATTGCTCTTGAGCTCATAAGTCAGGTCCTTGTCCGCGAAGCTCGGATAAAATTCCTCCAAAAGCTGCCCTAAGAGCTTTACGATATCCACCTTTCCAACATTCATGGATATCTTTCCGTAATTCATCTTCGTGAATCCGAACAGGTCCTCAATGAGTTTTTCCAGACGCTTTGCCTTCACATAGGCGATATCGATATACTTTTTCTGCATATCCAGGCTGATGGCCGGTCCGGAAGACAGGAGTTCCAGATAACCGATAATGGAAGTCAACGGTGTCCTTAAGTCGTGGGCCACGTTCGTGATCAGCTCATTCTTCGTCCGCTCCGACTCTCGTTCCTTATCCATGAGCTTCCGGATATCCGCTTCCATCCGGTTCAGGTTCGATGCCATGGCGGAGAACTCGTTGTCCCCCACCACCTCGATCTGGGTGTTTAAGTCACCCTCGGAGATATTCTGGATCGCCACCGCGATCTTCCCTATATACTTCATATTTTTCTTCTCGATCATGAGAAACGCCAGCGCAAAGATCCCGATTCCAACGATCACATAGAGGATCGTGGTGATCGTACCCATCTTAAAGATCTGCAGGATCAACAGATTCGCGTATCTGGTCTGGTCCAGGTACGCCAGAAGGAAGTTCATATTCATGATGAGGAACGCGTCCACCAGACATGCGATCAGGGCACTGTAACAGATGTTCACCGCGATCTGCCTGTAAAAGCTTCTGCTCCAATCATTTTTCAATTTTGTATCCTACCCCCCAGACCGTTGTGATGATCTTATCCTGTCTCGTGTCCTCTTTCATTTTTCCGCGGAGTCTCCGGATATGTACCATGACGGTGTTGTTTGCCTCGTATACTTTCTCGTTCCATACCTTCTCAAAGATCTCGTCGGTGCTGAACACCCGGCCGGGATTCGATGCCAGAAGGTACAGGATATCGAACTCGATGGGCGTCAGCTTGATCTCCTCTCCGTAGACAACGACCTTGTGGTTATCTTTATTGATGGAGAGGCCACGGATCGAGATCTCGTTCTTTGCCGCTTTTCCGGTGCTGCTGTTAGGGTTTAACTGGGTGTAGCGGCGGAGCTGGGATTTCACGCGGGCCGTGAGCTCCAGCGGGTTGAACGGCTTTACCACATAATCGTCCGCGCCGGTTCCCAGACCCAGGATCTTGTCGAGATCCGTGGATTTTGCGCTCAGCATGATGATCGGAATGTTGTTGGTCTCGCGGATCTTCCTGCACATCTCAAGACCGTCCATTCCCGGCATCATAATGTCTAAGAGTACCAGATGGATCTCCTCCTGATCCAGGATCTCCAGCCCCTCTTTCGCGTTATTTGCCTTAAATACTTTATATCCATCGCTGACCAGATAGATCTCTACAAGGTCCGCGATCTCTTTTTCATCATCCACTACCAGGATATTGATCTGCTCCATGATTTTTCCTCCTTTTAGACTTATTCCTAATACCCCTATCGTATCATATTTCGACCTTTTTTTCCTTACTTTTTTCTGAAAACTAATGAGTAATTGTTACAATTTTTTCCGTTCTCTGGAAGGTTTCCGAAAAACAGCGAACTTTGCTCAATAAATGCCATGTCTCATGTATACGCGCATTTAGGCTCATTATCTGTGTATAAAAGAGGCAGCAGAACTACTCTAAAAAGAATATGTCCCACTGCCTCATTTTAGATTTCATGTAACTGTTCAGTAGGTCTGCGCACTTGCTGCGCTGACCGTAAGAAAACAATTCTGTTTTCTCCCAACAGTACTCTTACAGCCCTAACTCCTCAAACACGCCCTTCAGGATGATCTTCACAGAACCATCCTCCAGCACCTTGTGAAGTCCGCTGTATTTCAGAAGGTCGAAGTATCCCATGGATCCGCCCGCTGCGCAGAGCTTATAATAATCTGCCCAGGCTGCCTTCCGGTCTTCCTTCATCTTTGTGTAGAACTCAAAGGCGCCCATCTGTGCCATCGCGTAATCTACATAGTAGAACGGATACAGGAAGATATGCTGCTGTTTGATCCAGAATGCTCCACTCTCGAGGAACTCATTTCCTGCATAATTTCTCCAGGGCATGTAGATCTTCTCCAGACCGCTCCAGACTGCTCTCCGCTCCATTGTGGTCATTTCCGGATTTTCAAATACCTTATGCTGATATTCGTCTACGCAGAGCATATACGGGATCTTCATAAGAGCGTCTGCCAGATGCTCTTTGCGGTATTCCTCCGCCTTATCTCCAAAGAAATTCTCCATCCACGGATAAGTCCAGAGTTCCATGCTCATGGAATGGATCTCATTGATCTCACTGGTGGAATGACATAATTCCGGGGTCTTCTGGTATTTTGCCGCTGTAAATCCTGCAAACGCGTGACCGGCCTCATGGGTCAGAACATTGACATCTGCGTCGGTTCCGTTAAAGTTTGAAAAAATAAACGGTGCATGATACTGCGGAAGTATCGTACAGTATCCGCCGGCGCGTTTTCCGTGCTTGGAGTCCAGATCGAAAAGCTCGTACTCCATCATGAAATCAAAGAACTCTCCGCTCTCCTTGGAAAGCTCACGGTACATCTTCTGGGCTTCGCCGACAAGATATTCCTTATCTCCGATCGGAACCGGATTTCCGGACGGAGAAGCGATGGATTCGTCATAATAATAGAGTGTATCGATCCCAAGAGCTTCCTTCTGACGCTCGTACAGCTTTGCCGCTGCCGGAACCACGACCTCGCGGACCTGTTTCCGGAATACCTCCAGCTCCTTTTCCGTATAGTCAAAACGACGGCGGCGCAGATATCCCATCGGAATAAAGCTCTTAAATCCAAGCTTCTTTGCCATACCGGCACGGACCTTTACAAGACCGTCATAAACCTCCTCTAACGTCGGTGCAATTCCCTCATAGAGCTTTGCCCATGCCTCAAACGCCTCTTTTCTCTCCGCACGGTCTGTGCTCTGCATGATCTTTAAGAGTCCGTAGTTTCCGATCTGCTCTCCCTTAAATTCCACGGTAGCAGCTGCCTGCGTTTTCATAAAGCGGCTGACAAGCTCCGCCTCTTTCACCTGATCATCCACAATGGATTCGTCAGAAAGCTGTTTCTGGGCCTCCATGTTCTGGATCAGGATCGCGCCGAATTCTTTTTCCATCTCAGCCTTAAACGGAGATGCCACGATCACCTCGCCCATCTCTTTTTTCAGGATTTCATATTTCGGCATCTGGCTGTTGAAATATACCATCTCCGCCTCATAGAATTCATCTAAAAGATTGATCGTATTCCGAATATGGGCGACAGTCTTTGATGTCTCAAGCTCCGTGTCGGCTTCCACATAATCCATATAGGCATTCCGAAATTCCTCGTAGTTCTTTGCTTCCTTCAACACTGCGATATCCCCCGATACGCGCGCGAAGATTTTTTCCATGTCCGGACGGACATACTGAAGCTCTGCAAATTTTTTCATGATAAGTAACCCCTTTCCCCAAGTTTCTCATCCCGTTCCCTGCTGCCCGCAGGGGCGGGTGCCTAACTAAAGACTACCCCGTTCTTTTTTAAGAACTTCTTTACATTCTCATCCCACTCGTTCTCTAACGTCCTGTCCAAGGTAAACTGCTTCATGGACGTCCCCGTAACGCAGATCATCTCGTGGTTCTCATACTGGATATTGATGTAAAGCCCGCCGACCTGATCCGGATAGATTCCCGGGACTTTCCCGGCCACGAACCGGTCCCTGGCGGATGGAGGCATTTGAAATACAATGCGGAAGCTCTCCGGAAGCCGTTTTCCCTTGATTAAGGAGTAGCAGACCGGCTTTAAGGTCTTCCACGAAGAGTACTCTTCGATCCTGTTTTCTTCCAGTTCCTCTTCGGAAAAATAGCCCTGACGGACCTTTCCGTCGATCGTGAACTGGTTGTAGGTCACGATCTCCGCTTCCCGCACCAGAAATTTATCAAAGATCTCCCCGATGAAAAGCCCTGCCGTAAACGCTTTCTGCTCTTCGATCTTTAATGCAACCATTATTTACCTCCGCATGTTATTTCCCTGATTATGTCTGGAACTTTTCACCTGTTCCATATCTGTCCTGCTTAAAATAGTTACTGTTCACGCTTTGCGCAAACAGTAACTGATTTTGCCGATGCTTCGCATTCCGAATCGGCAAAATCCACTACCACCACTGTATTGTACGGAATTTTCAGTTCAGAAAATTCCTACCCGTGTACAGTAACTTAAAATATACTCTTATGTCATTACAGCTGTGCGGACCTGGTGAATATTTTTAAGCTGTTAACTGTCTGTACCTTTACATATTGTTTCAAATATCTCGAAAAAGTCCGCCGATGTCCTCTCTCCATCTGTTATCGAGAGATTCTTCCACAGGCTGTCATCCTTCGCGAGATGGACCTTCGCCGCGTACTCCGAGTAGGTCTCGTAAAACACCTCATTCCTCTTCTCCCGGACCATCTCTTCCTTCCGGACCTTTGTGGCAGCTTCATCGTAGTCGTTGACGCAGCGCAGGATATAATATTTTCCATCCGCCTCGATCACATCGCTGATCTCCCCTGTGGCCAGGGCGTAAGCAGCCTTTTCGTAAGCCTCCGGTCTCAAGCCTCTGGAGATTTTCTTCTCGATCTCCTGATCCTCGGAGACCTCCTTTGCAACGGTCATAAAGTCGGTTCCTTCCATCTGGACTTTCTTTAACGCCTCATCCGCCTTGTCCTTATCGGAGAGCACGATCTCATCCACGGTGATGACCTTCGCCTCGCTGTCGCTGACTTCCAGGTTGACGCTGCCCGTCAGCGTCTCCACCAGTTTTTCGGTCTTCCAGTAGTCTTCATATAAAGATTCTACCACATCTTTGTCGATTTCGGAACTCTCCCCGGCGTTTTTCAGTTCTTTCATGTACTGAGCCGCTGCCTGTTTTGCCAGTTCCCGCTCTTTTCCGGAGAGCGTGACTTTTTCCTCGTCCGCCATGCGGCTCATGGTCTTTAATTCCTTTAAGAAATCATGGATCTGGGACAGCAATGTCTCCTCGAAGGTAGTTCCAGACTCGTCCACCACCGTATCCCAGATCTTGTCTGTATATAATTCTTCATAACGGAGCCGCTCCGTGGTGACGATCACCATGGTCTCGGCTTTCCCGTACTCTCTTTCACTTTTTCTGCCAGAAAGCAGCGTTTCCTTCACGCCGCATCCGCAGACGACTGCTGCCGCGAGGACGACCGCCGCAAGCGTCCGTCCCCATCGGTTCCATTTTCCCATATTTCTGTCTCCACTTCTACACAGCGCCAAGTTCTTTCAATTTCTGGTACACTAAATGCACCGGAAGTCCCATCACATTCGCGTAGGATCCCTTTAATCCCTCAATATATCTCGCAAAAAATCCCTGGACCGCATAAGATCCCGCCTTGTCCATGGGCTCCTCGGAATCCGCGTACTCACGGATCTCCGCCTCTGTCATCGTGGACACGTTCACGTCCGTCTCATCGTAGAAAGAAACAACGGTATCTTCCTCTCCCGCAGTTCCTTTTTTCACGATGCACACGCCCGTATAGACCTGATGGCTGCGTCCCGCGAGTCTTTTTATCATCTCATATGCCTCTTCATGGCTCTTCGGTTTTCCGAGGATCTTTCCATCTGCCGCAACGACCGTATCAGATCCTAAGACTACCGCGCCTTCCGGCATATCTTCCGCAACATCAACGGCTTTCTGCTCCGCAAGGCTCATAACTACCACCGAGGGCTCATCCGATGTGATCTTCTCCTCCACGTGGCTCACGATGATCTCCGGGACGATTCCGATCTGCAGAAGCAGTTCTTTCCGTCTTGGGGAACCGGATGCCAGGATGATTCTCTTCTTTTCCATCTTGTTTTTCTTTCCTTTATGTCTTTCCTGCACGGACAGTTTTATACTCAAACTATCGCATTTTTCTATTTTATAGAAGAAAGAGGCGGTCTGACATAAGATCCAGCCGCCTCATCCTGTCCTAATCACTGATTTTTCCAGTAATTAGAAGCTTAATTTTTCCTCAAAATAGCTCTTTAACTCTGCGATCGGGATACGAACCTGCTCCATGGTATCTCTGTCACGAACGGTTACAGCTCCGTCTGTCTCAGAATCAAAGTCATAGGTTACGCAGAATGGCGTACCGATCTCATCCTGTCTTCTATAACGTTTACCGATATTTCCTCTGTCATCGAACTCACAGTTATAGTACTTGGAAAGCTCTGCATATACCTTCTCTGCACCCTCGTTTAACTTCTTGGATAACGGAAGGATACCAACCTTCACCGGTGCAATCGCCGGATGGAAGTGCATAACGGTACGCACATCTCCGCCCTCTAATTCTTCTTCGTCGTATGCGGAGCAGAGGAATGCAAGTGTCACACGGTCTGCACCAAGAGACGGCTCGATTACATACGGAATGTATTTCTCATTTACTTCATCATCAAAGTAAGACATATCCTGACCGGATACATTCTGATGCTGCGTCAGGTCATAATCGGTTCTGTCTGCGATTCCCCAAAGCTCTCCCCAGCCGAACGGGAATAAGAACTCAAGGTCTGTGGTTGCCTTACTGTAGAAGCAAAGCTCTTCCGGAGAATGGTCGCGGGCGCGCATCTCGTCCGGCTTGATGCCGAGATCCTGCAGCCACTTGATACAGTACTGTTTCCAGTATGCGAACCAGTCAAGGTCTGTACCCGGTTTGCAGAAGAACTCTAACTCCATCTGCTCGAACTCTCTGGTACGGAATGTGAAGTTACCCGGTGTAATCTCGTTACGGAAGGACTTACCGATCTGTCCGATACCGAACGGAACTTTCTTTCTGGATGTTCTCTGTACGTTCTTGAAGTTTACGAAGATACCCTGTGCTGTCTCCGGTCTCAAGTAAACCGTGTTCTTTGCATCCTCGGTAACGCCCTGGAATGTCTTGAACATTAAGTTGAACTGACGGATATCAGTAAAGTCATGCTTTCCGCAGCTTGGACACGGGATCTGGTTATCATCGATATACTTCTTCATCTGCTCCTGGCTCCAGCCGTCGATCGGAGTCTCCGGCTCAACGCCTTTCTCTGCCATGTAGTCCTCGATGAGCTTGTCGGCACGGAAACGCTCTTTACATGCCTTACAGTCCATTAACGGATCGGAGAAACCGCCGATATGTCCGGATGCTACCCATGTCTGGGAGTTCATTAAGATCGCGCAGTCAACACCTACGTTGTACGGATTCTCCTGAACGAATTTCTTCCACCATGCGCGCTTTACGTTATTCTTAAGCTCTACGCCCAGATTGCCGTAATCCCATGTGTTTGCAAGACCTCCGTAAATCTCGGAACCCGGATATACAAAGCCTCTGGATTTCGCAAGTGCTACAATTTTTTCCATTGTCTTTTCCATTGTGACTCTCCTCTTGATCTCTTTCTGTCCGTGCTGGTCTGCGCGGCAGAGTAATTCTTCTATTGTAACTGTCCAGCCCTTCAAACAGTGTTTTCTTACGGCCGGCGCAGGAAAACGCGCAGACCAGCTGAACAGTTTTTCACTATTTAAATATAATATAGGACGTCTCACCTTCCGGTGTCTCGGCCATACTTCCGTTAAGGGTCACACCCTCAGACACATACCGGACCTGTCCGTCTGTCTGGATCTTTGCGCTGCCCTTCACACATACCACATAGAGCTTTTTCTGTTTTGTTATATCCACAGCGGAGACCTCGGTATTCTCGTCTCCCGCCTTGTAGAACGTGGATCCGACGATATAGCCCTTTTCCACCCCATCCGGAACGGAAACGACATCCAGGCTCTCAATCCGGATCCCACTCTCAGTATCCGGATATTCCTCCGCGAAGCGAAGATATTCCTCCGCATCCGGAAATGTGATGAGAAGCTTTGCGGTTCCGTCTTTCACGGTGCATTCCGCGATCTCAGCCTTTTTTTCGCTGCTTCCGGACTGATTTCCACTCTCAAACACGCCCAGCATTTCTTCTGCGTAAGCTTTTAATTCATCAGCACTGTAGTAATCATTCTCGTAGGACTCCACATCCGCGCTTGTGACGGTGCCTTCCTTTGTGACATAAAGGCTGGACTCCGTCGGGGCAAATGCGGTCGTTCCGTTTCCTCCGCCGCAGCCATTTAAGGCAAGCGAAAGAAGGAGAATGGCTGCTGCCGTCTGTCCTTTTTTCATGAATTCCTCCTTATCCCTAAAAATCCGTAACGCTCCAGTACCTTCATCGTTACGCACGGATATTCCGGTATCTCCGACTGTACGAATAAGCCGCACAGATGTCCGCTATTTTTAAGGATTACCCTATTTATATACAAGAACATCCAAAATGTCAAGTGAATGGAAGGTTTTATCTACGAATCGCCGCTTATTTTCCGCTACGCACTTCGTAAATTCTTCCAGAACTTTCTCTGTAACCGTAAAGGTATAGAGCTTTTCCACCGGCGACGCAAGGACGTACTCCCATGTATAGATCGTGGAATCTTCCAGTCTTCCCAGAGGCTTTTCCATATACTCACCGTTGATCTCCATGAGTTTCAGTTCGAAGACTGCCCGCACAAGGCGATTGGGGATCGCGCTTTTCAAGAGCGCCCTGAGGGACTGATAGAGAAGCTTTAAGGTCTCCACTGCCTCCAGATTTTCTCTCCCGTAGTAGTCCGCAAACTCCAGAAAATAGGAGCCGTAACACGCCGCCTCCATATCCTCCGTGATCTCCCGGAAGTAGTTCTGTACATCCACAGAGACGAGAGAGTAGGCATCCCGGCCCTCATAGAGGGCAAACGTGCCGAATACAAAAGGCGCGGATGCCGCCATCAGCGTGCTTCCCGGTCTTCTTGCGCCTCTGGCGAAAGCCGTGATCTTTCCCCGTTCACAGGTCAGGATCACAAGTCTTCTGTCGTATTCGCCCGCCGGGGCGGATTTGATGACCATCCCGGTCAGAATCACCTGTTCTCTCATATCTTAAATGTCTTTCGAATTATAACCGTAGTTCTTCATGTAGAGCTCGGAATCTCTCCATTCCTTGCGGACCTTGACCCAGAGCTTTAAGTTGACCTTCGTGTCCATAAGGTTTTCGATCTCGATCCTGGCGGAGGTACCGATGCGTTTTAACATCTGGCCGCCTTTTCCGATGACGATTCCCTTATGGGACTCACGTTCGCAGATGATCGTCGCGTCGATATCAAACATGCCGTTATCGCGCTCTGTCATGCGCTCGATGGTGACTGCGATTCCGTGGGGGATCTCGTCAGACATCATGCGGAGTGCCTTCTCGCGGATCAGCTCCGCGGCGATCTGGCGCATCGGCTGGTCTGTGACAGTGTCCTCATCGTAATACTGCGGTCCTTCCGGCAGATACTGGAAGATCGTGTGAATCAGGGTATCCGTGTTTGTCTTCTTCATCGCGGATACCGGGATCACCTCTTTAAAGTGATACGCGTCCTTATAGGTCTCGATAGTCTTTAAGATGTCCTCTTTCTTCACCGTATCGATTTTGTTGATGACGAGGATCACCGGCGTCTTTACCGTCTGCAGCACCTTTAAGATATGCTGCTCGCCGGAACCGATGTAGGTTCCCGGCTCCACGAGCCATAAGATCACATCCACTTCGCGCAGCGTGTGCTCCGCTACATTCACCATGTACTCACCAAGCTTGTTTTTTGCCTTGTGGATACCAGGTGTGTCCAGGAAGATGATCTGACCGTGCTCATCTGTATACACGGTCTGGATCCTGTTTCTCGTGGTCTGCGGTTTTTCCGATGTGATCGCGATCTTCTGTCCGATCAGGTGGTTCATCAGCGTGGACTTACCAACGTTCGGGCGTCCGATCAATGTCACAAAACCAGATTTATATCCCTTTTTCATGAAATCTCCTTAATTCTTTTATATGTATCTCTCCCATACCGAATTGCTCCCGCATCTACGCTTCGCTCCGGTCGGTGCTGGACATGTGCCACCGGCACATAGCACCTTCAAAAGCATTCGTAATCCGCTCATTTTTCTTCGAAAAATGGCTACTTACTCATGCTTTTGGCGGGCCAAAAGGTCAAAACTTCTCCTGCAGGCAAGCCTGCGTCGAAGTTCCGGCCTTTTTTCCCTTGGTATTATGCAAACAGCGGCTTGATCTCCTTAAATATCTCGCTGTCTGCCTTGATCTTATCCTCATTTCCGACCACGCATACCGCGCCAGTCTCAAGGATCGCCTTCGTGATCGGTGCAAGGGCGCGGATGTCTTCCACAGTCGCGTTTAAGATCTCCTCGCGCTCCTTCTTCAGCATCTCGTCCGTCACTCCGGAATACCATGCGGAGAGTCCGCGGCTTCCCTGTAAGGACGGAGTCAGCGGTGTGTCGATATCGCTGATGGTTCCGATGACATATTTTGTCATGGTGCGCTCATCCGCCTCGAAGTTCTCCAGATAAGCCGGAATGCCGAGATAGATATCATCGCTCTTCTTCACTTCCGGATCGCGATAAGAGACAAAATATCCCTCGCCGGAACGTCCAATGCCGCTCATACAGCCGTAAGCGCCGCCCTTCACGCGGATGTTGATCCAGAGGTAATCGTAGCTCAGCATCACCTTCAGGATCCGAAGCGCGCCTGTGTAGGAATATCCGCTTCCCGTGAAGGTTCCACAGTGTGCCACATAGTTGACCTTTGAGGAGGAAGTGAATCCCTCGTTTAAATTCTCCTTCGGTGCCGTAAACGGATAGATTTTTCCGCTGCCCGCCGGAAGCTTCTCAGAGAGCTTCTTCATAGCATTCCCGAGGTAAGAGAATCCCTCGTCGTCCGCCGTGTAGCTGACGGTCATGTTCTCCCTTGTAAAAAGAGCTTCCATCACACGCTTCAGACCTGCGATGATCTCGCTCTTCTTCTCGTCAAAGTTCTTCGCACAGTCCTCCAGGAACTTAAAGTATCCAATCCCGCCTGTCATATCGTTATAGTAGGAGGTGTCAGAGAAGTAGGATGTGGCTCTCGCGACTGCCGCCGTGTGGCCAGATCCCATGAGTTTCATCTGGGACTTTGATTTTCCCTCGCTTAGGATCTCGTTTAACCGCTTCTCATCATCGAGAACAGAGCGGTTAAGGATCTCCTCCAGGATCTCGAAGCCGAAGTCAAGCTTCTCGTAGAGCACTCTCGCGCTGCAGACAAAGACACCTGTGAAGCTTCCTGCCTTTGTGAGATCCGGGTAAGATGTCACGGAGAAGGAAATTCCACCGCTGTTTAAAAAGATCTCGCTGCTTAAATCGCTGTAGCTGTAATTTTTCGTATCCACATATCCAAGGACAGATTTTAAGAGTCCGAGATACGGCAGATCCTCCATCGGAATCCGGTCCGTGTTGAAGAGGACCTTCAGATAACCGATCCCTGATGTGAACATGTTGTGGCGGACCACTGTGATGCCGTCCAGCTTCGTCTCCTCGAAGATCAGTTTCGCCGGTTCCCTTCCGATCCCCTCTCTCGTGAGCATCGGGATCTTCTCGAGATCTTCCTTCGGTGACGGGGTATCCTGGTATTCCTTTAATTCCTTCGTCTGGCGTACCAGAGTCTCGATCTCCTCTTTGGAGAGACTGTCCTTATATTCTTTTAACTTTTTCGCCGTCTGCTCCTCGATCCGTGCGGCGAGGTTCTTCTTCGGGCTCGCGATCACAACAGCCTCGTACGGGTTGTCAAGAAGGTATGTCCTGATCAGTCCCTCAAAATATCCGCTGTCCGCGCCTTTCTTCAACGCCGCGAAGGTGTCCTCATACTCTAAGTGCATCATCGGATCGCCGCCGTAGAGCCAGCTGTCCAGGCACTGGAGACCGTACATGAGTCCCTTCGGCGTGGAGCCATAATCCGCCTCGCGGTACTGGAATTCATAGTTGTTGATTCCGGCTTTCAGGCACTTTTTGTCGATGCCGCCGTCCGCGAGCTTCTTTAACTCCGCCTTTACGATCTTTACGAACTCGTCCTTCTGCTCTCTCTCCGCGTTCTTCGCGATCACGGAGAAATACGGCTGTAAGATCCCATACTCGTAGCCGCCCATGATGTCATCGCCAATCCCGGCATCCAGAAGCGCTTTCTTAAGCGGCGCGCCCGGGGCATCTAAGAGCACATACTCCAGGATCTGGAATGCCACGTACTCCTTCGGGGAGAGTTCATTTCCCGCCTGGGTATTGATGGAAAGGTAGGTCGCGTGGTCAAGGCTCTCGGACTCGGATACGGAGTAGAAGATCTCCCTCTCGATGGGTTCCTTGAATTTCTTCTGGATCTGGATCTCAGAATCGATCTCTTTTCTGTCGTACTTTCCGAGGTACTCCTCATCCAGCCATCTTAATTTCTCCGTCATGTCCATATCGCCGTAGAGGTAGATATAGCTGTTGGACGGATGATAATATTTATGATAGAACGCGAGGTAATCCTCGTAGTTCAGCTTTACAATGTCTTCCGGATCTCCGCCGGACTCCACGCCGTAGCAGGTATCCGGGAACATTGCCGTATGGATATAGCTGTCCAGGACACTCTCCGGGGAGGAGAACACGCCCTTCATCTCGTTGTATACAACGCCGTTGTAGGTGAGCTCGCCTTCCGGATCTTCCAGCTCGTAGTGCCAGCCTTCCTGCATGAAGATTTTCTTCTCTTTTCCGATATTCGGGTGGAAGACCGCGTCCATGTAAACGTCCATGAGGTTCTGGAAATCAGTGTCGTTACAGCTTGCGATCGGATAAACGGTCTTATCCGGGTAAGTCATGGCGTTTAAAAAGGTGTTTAAGGATCCCTTGACGAGCTCCACAAATGGATCCTTCACCGGGAATTTATCAGATCCGCAGAGCACGGTATGCTCGATGATATGCGGAACGCCGGTGCTGTCTGACGGCGGCGTCCGGAAACCGATGCAGAATACTTTATTATTGTCCTCGTTGCTCATGAGGAAAATATTTGCGCCTGTTTTTTTATGCTCTAAGATCATACCGTCGGAATTCAGTTCCGGGATATGTTTTACCTGCCGAAGCCGGTACGCGTCAAGGGCTTTGACTGATTCAATCTGGCTCTCCATATCTGAATGTCCTTTCTGTTGTGCTTTAGGCTATAGTTGTAACCGGATCGCTCCGCACTTCGTGCTTCCACGTCTGCGCTCCGCTCCGGTCGGTGCTGATCATGTGCCACCGGCACATAGCACCCTCAAAAACATTCGTAATCCGCTCATTTTTTCTGCGAAAAAATGGCTGCTTACTCATGTTTTTGGCGGGTCTCAAGGTCATGCCCTCTCCTGCAGGCAAGCTTGCGTCGGATTCCTGACCTTGATGCCCTTATTTACATATTTCCCACAAATTTATCTTTTAATATCGCAAAACACTCTCTGACACAAAAATGTGCAAAAAGCACCGGATCCGACTTCGCGGAAATTCCGCTGACATTCGGGATTCCGACGTGTCTTGCGATTCCTTTTGCCCGGAGTTCGTGGAAATTGCTGGTGAGGATGCCCACGCGGATCGTGATTTCCTCATCCGGCGGAAGAAGGTAACCGTATTCCGCCATGGCCGCGCGCAGCGTTGCCCGGCGGAGACGTTCTCTTTCCGTAATCAGAATCTTACTGTATACCATATTTTCGTAAGTGCTGCGGGACGATTCCTCTAAGAGGAGCTGGTAATCCGGCACCCCACGGCTCTTCATATATCGGTACATAGCGGATGCCTCTGTCACATCCTCATCATCGCCCTGTCCGCCGGAAAGAACGAACACCGTGTTCGGATGATAGGCCGCGTACTCCACCGCCTTATCCAGGCGCCGCTCCAGGGTGCGGCTGATCTTGTTTCCGCGCACCTGGGCGCCGAGGACGATCACGTAGTTCACACTCTCCTTCTGGAAGGAGATAGCGCTGAAACCCATCATGAGTTCCACCACGACAAAAATAAAGGCGATGGCTGAAAAAAACGTGATCACCGCCACTTCCAGCTGCACCGGAATCTTGTCGCGGAATCTCGGGTAAAACTTCATCACCGCGGCCGCGGCAAAAAATCCCAGCGCCAGTATGATCCAGATCGCCGAGAACGAAGTTCCCGCGCCGGAGTAGATCACGATCACGCCGTAATAAATGAGGCATAATATTCCAATGATGCAAAAAACTACTGCCACAATTATGCCTCCTTTCCAGTCTTTCACATTATTATCTGCAATTCTGTCAACTCTGAAAATGTTTCCCTCCACCCCCGCAGGATCCCAGCCAGTTCTGCGTGCTAGTTCTGCGTGCTGTGAACATTTTTGCTCGGGAAATCGCCATCTGGTAATCTCTTACTCTGCCTCTTTCTTACGCAGAATATCGTACTGCTCCACTTCCCCCTCCAGGTCGATATAGAGGACCTGTTTCGGATGCGGTGCACTCTCCTGGCTCTCGCCCTCCTCGGTGTAGATGCCGCGGACAAGGGCGGAAATATTTCTTCCGTCCGGTTTCATGATCTCGATGGTCTCACCGACGGAGAACTTATTCTTCTGCTCGATCTTCGCGAATCCTCTCGCATCGCGCTCTTCCGCAGTTCCGAGATAGATATAGTTCTTTACATACGTGTTGCTGTCGTAGATCTGGGTCTCGGACGTCGGTTTTCCAAAGTAAAAACCTGTGGTAAACTCACGGTAAGTGCACTTTCCGATCTCTTCCTTGTACCACTCCATGTTCGCTTTATATTTCTCCGGATTCTCCAGATAGTCATCGATGGCTTTGCGGTAGGTCCTGGCAACTGTTGCCACATAAAGCGCCGTCTTCATGCGGCCTTCGATCTTAAAACTGTCGATTCCGGCGTCGATCATCTCCGGCACATGCTCGATCATGCAGAGATCCTTGGAGTTGAAAATATAGGTTCCTCGCTCATTCTCGTATACCGGCATATACTCGCCCGGTCTCGTCTCCTCCACAACGGAGTATTTCCAGCGGCACGGATGGGTACAGGCACCCTGGTTCGCGTCGCGGCCCGTAAAGAAGTTGCTGAGCAGGCATCTTCCGGAGTAGGAAATGCACATCGCGCCGTGGATGAAGCTCTCGATCTCCATGTCTTCCGGGATATGCTCCCGGATCTCCTTGATCTCCTTTAAAGATAACTCTCTGGCGGAAACCACACGCTTTGCGCCGAGCTCATGCCAGAAGAGATATGTTCCATAGTTTGTATTGTTCGCCTGGGTGCTGATATGGATCTCCATATCCGGGAGTACCCGCTTTGCGATGGTGAAAACACCCGGGTCTGAGATAATGAGAGCGTCCGGACGGATCGTCTTTAACTCCTCAAAATACTCCTCAACACCTGCAAGGTCGTCGTTGTGCGCGAGAATATTCGCTGTGATATACACCTTTACGCCGTGGTCATGGGCAAATTTGATGCCCTCCATGATCTCTTCGTTCGTAAAGTTTTTCGCCTTGGCGCGGAGGCCGAATGCCTCACCGCCGAGATATACAGCATCAGCGCCGTAGATAACGGCTGTCTTTAAGACATCAAGGCTTCCTGCCGGAATCAGAAGTTCTGTTTTTCTCATAATTCATCCTTTCCAAATGTTCAACCGGTCTGCACACCCGCTGCGCTGACCGCATGAAACAAGTCCGCCTCTATTTTGCCGGACCGCTTCCTTTTTTCACACTGAGCGCGACCCCGTCGCCCACCGGCAGGATCGAAGTCTCGAATTCATCCATATGTTTTAACGTATATAAATACTCCCGCATCCGCTCGTGGATCGTCCGGTCACGGCGCTCCACCGCGTAACGCGATTCCATGATCGTTCCGTCCTGGAGGACATTGTCAGACATTAAAAGTCCGCCATCCCGCAGAAGGCGCAGGATATCCGGCAGCCAGTTGATGTACTGGCCCTTTGCCGCGTCCATGAAGATAAAATCAAAGGAGCCGGAAAGACCCGCAAGGATTTCCCCGGCATCGCCCTCCAGCAGCGTGATTTTTTCTTCCATCCCAGCAAGGCGGAAGTTTTCCTTCGCCTCCGGGATCCTCTTTTCATATTTTTCAATGGTCGTGATCCGGCACTCTTTTGGCATCACCGATGCCATCAAAAGTGCCGAGTATCCGACCGCAGTTCCAACTTCAAGGATCCTGTTCGGAGCCACCAGCGTCACCATCGTCTTTAAGAGCGATGCTGTCTCCCTGCGGATGATCGGAACCCTGTTCTTCACAGCATTCTCAGCGATCGTCTCAATAAGCGGTCCGTCTCCCTGGGCCAGGGAATTTATATAAGTCGTAAGTCTGTTCTCCGTGATCATGATTTTGTGTCTTCCTTCGCGGTATCGTCCGGATTTTCCTTTAAAATATTGATCAGCTCCTTGGAATCCTTCGAGGTGTTTAACTCGTAGGTTCCCGCGTTCACTTCATATCCATAGCATTTTGCCTGGATCGTAAATGTGCGGGCATCGCGGATCAGACCGGCTTTCTTTAAGATCTTTCCGACCTCTTCCACCGACTCATCCCCGTCCAGTTTGATACTCTTTTCTGTTCCAGGCTCTGCTTCCATTGCCGGCGCGTAGAAGATCCCATGTCCGAAGGAGTAGGCGCTTCTCGCCCCCGTAACAATGAGTACCGCAGCGAGACCGTACAGGATGATCCTTCCGGATGTGCTGATGACAAACAGGCTGATTTTGTTGATTTCTCTCGTTATCTTGCTCATATCATTTCCCTTGCAGGTAGCTCCGCCGTGTATCTTCTTGTTTTCATGTGCATGAAAACAAGAAGTCGGGGGCGTTCCCCCCTATACTGAGCTGTGCCAAAAATTGCTTATGCAAGCAAGCTTGCAACACAATTTTCAGCCCAGCTCGGTGCACGGCTAACTGGGTTCATTTAAACTTCCATGATGATCGGAAGGATCATCGGGTTTCTCTTGATTCGTTTCCATAAGAAGTCGCTTAAGCTGTCACGGATGATGTTCTTGATCTTGCCCCAATCAGACACGTGACGCTCTAAGCAGTCTGCCACAGCCTGATCCACGATTGCCTGAGCCTCTTCCATCAGATCCTCGGATTCACGCACATAGACAAATCCTCGGGATACGATATCCGGTCCGGAGAGCAGCATATTGGAATGCTTCTCCAGCGTCAGGACAACGATGATGATGCCGTTCTGGGCAAGATTCTGACGATCGCGGAGTACAATGTTTCCGACATCTCCGACGCCGAGTCCGTCAACGAGAACACCGCCGGACTGTACATGATCGATAACGTCCGCTCCGCTCTCACCGATCTCAAGCACGTCTCCTGTGTGGAGCATCACAACATTCTCCTTCGGGATTCCAAGAGAGATCGCAAGCTCCTTCTGTGCCATTCTGTGGCGGTATTCGCCGTGGATCGGGATCGCAAATTTCGGGCGTACTAACGCGTAGATCAGCTTGATCTCCTCCTGGCAGGCGTGTCCGGATACATGGGTATCCTGAGAGATGACCTTCGCGCCCTTCATAGAGAGCTCGTTGATCACTCTGGAAACAGCCTTCTCATTTCCCGGAATCGGTGTGGAGCTTAAAACGACCACATCGCGCGGAGTGATGGAGACCTTTCGGTGCATGGAGGATGCCATTCTGGAAAGGGCTGCCATGGACTCACCCTGGCTTCCTGTTGTAATGAGGACGGTATCCTCCTCCTTATAATTCTTTAACTGTTCAATATCCACGAGCGTTCCATCCGGGATATTGATATATCCGAGCTCCTGGGCAGTTCCGATGACGTTGACCATGCTGCGGCCTTCCACAACGACTTTTCTGCCGTACTTGCATGCGGAGTTGATGACCTGCTGGACACGGTCCACGTTGGAAGCGAATGTCGCAACAATGATACGGTTCTGCTGATGCTCCGCAAAGATCGCATCAAAGGTCTTTCCGACGGTTCTCTCGGACATGGTAAATCCAGGACGAATCGCGTTTGTGGAGTCGCAGAGAAGGGCAAGAACACCTTTCTTTCCGAGCTCTGCCAATCTCTGGAGGTCTGTCACATCGCCGAATACCGGAGTGTAGTCGATCTTGAAATCACCGGTATTTAAGATGATTCCCGCAGGTGTGAATACCGCAAGGGCAGCCGCGTCCTCAATGGAGTGGTTCATCTTGATAAATTCTACGCGGAAACAGCCGAGATTGATGGACTGTCCGTGCTTTACGACCTTGCGCTTTACGCTGCGCAGCATGTTGTTCTCTTCGAGTTTATGGTCAATTAAGCCCATGGTCAGCTTTGTCGCATAGACCGGCGCGTTCACCATTTTTAACACGTACGGAAGCGCTCCGATATGGTCCTCATGACCGTGGGTAATAACGAATCCTTTTACTTTCTCATAATTATCTTTTAGATAGGTCACATCCGGAATGACAAGATCGATTCCAAGCATGTCATCACTGGGGAATGCAAGTCCGCAGTCCATAATGATGATGCTGTCGCCGTACTCGATGGCTGTCATGTTCATTCCGATCTGTTCCAGTCCCCCGAGAGGGATAATTTTGACTTTGCAGTCTGCTGTATCATTCTTCACGTTCTTCACGATTCATAACCTCTTTCTTATTTTCATTCTTCGTCCTGCATTCACTGCAAAGTCCATAGAGCTTTACCTCGTGGTTTGTCACGAGAAAGCCCAGTTTCTCCATAACCTCCTCTTCCAGACTGTCCAAAAGGTCTGATTCCAGGGAATACACCTTTCCGCAGCCGGTACAGATGGCATGGTGGTGGCGGTGTCCCGACGCGCTTTCTTCACCGTTCAGCTCATACCGGGTAAAACCGTCATCAAATGTGACTTTGTCGATTACATGCAGGTCTAAAAGGACCTGTACGGTCCTGTATATCGTAGCCAGTCCGATCTCCGGGCTGTTTACTTTCGCTAAATCATAAATTTCTTCCGCAGTCAGATGTTCCGCTGGATGGGACGCAATAATATCAAGTACCATCATACGCTGATTTGTTACTTTGAGTCCTGCCTTGCGCAGCAGTCCTTTTACCGTTTCGTCGTTCATTTTCATTGTCCCCCAACATCTGTCCTCCGAAAACCTTCCTGCTGCCAGCGTTCTGCGCAGACAGCAACCGGTCCTGCATTCGATCAGTTTCTTTTCCAAGCACCAGGACCCGCCTATTTCCCGTCATCCAGACGGGCAAGTTTCCTGACTGTCAATACGATTGTTTGTCTGTATCTGTGTATTGAATGTTTGTTTTCTGCTTTTTGTACGTGCTCTACTGTTTCTCGAGATCCACGTCGTCAAGAAGCTCCGCGAAGATCTTCATGAGACCTTCCAGCTCGTCCTCATCTTCCACGAACTCATAGAGAGCATCAGACTCGTCTGCGCCGGACATATCCTTTAAGATATAGCAGTCGCCTTCCTCGTCGTCATCTTCCGCGTCTGTGACAAGAAGATAGTTTGCCCCGTTTAATTTTGTCTCCTCCACAACATAGAATTCCAGTGTCTGGTCATCGTCGACCAATGTGATTTTTCTCTCTTCCATACATATTCTCCTGTCTCTGAAAAATGTGTAACTTTTCAAGACCTTCACTTACAGAACCTTCCACCGGCAGCTTCTTCCGGATGCACGGCAGCGGTTACATGTACAGTAACGAAAAGTTCTCAGGTATCGTTTCGTATTATTCTTTTTCCTTCGTTTTCAGGCAGTCCAGATAACCCTGTAAGATCAGCCCCGCAGCGACTTTATCGATCACCGCTTTTCTGTTCTCGCGGCGCACTCCGCTCTCCATCAGGATCTGTTCCGCAGCAACGGTCGTGAGACGTTCATCCCAGTAATGCACCGGAAGTCCGGTACGGCGCTCCAGCATTTCTCCGAAAGCTTTCGTCTTTTCGACGCGCTCTCCTTCTGTATTGTTCATATTTTTCGGAAGTCCCAGCACGATCTCCGTGATCTCGTACTCCGCGATCAGCTCCTCGATCCGGGCGCATGTCTTGCGCAGTTTATTCTCGTCCTTGCGCTCGATGGTCTCGACACCCTGTGCCGTCAGAAGAAGTCCGTCGCTGACTGCGACTCCCACGGTCTTTGAACCGAAATCCAGTCCGAGTATTCTCATAACGTATATTATCCTATCTGTTTTTCCTCATAGCAAAACCAGCCGGTGATTCCCGGCTGTCTGCATATTCTTTCTTATCTTTCCCGGAAACTAGCGGAGTCTCGTATCGATATAATTCTCCATCAGTTCTTCCAGGATCTCATCACGTTCCACCTTCATGATCAGGCTTCTTGCGCTCTTGTAGCTTGTAATGTAGGTCGGATCACCAGACATGATATAGCCGACGATCTGGTTGATCGGGTTGTATCCCTTTTCCGTGAGCGCCTCGTAAACCTCACGGAGGACCTCACCAACCTCCAGTTTTTTATCTTCCTGTACCGCTTTAAAATATTGTGTATTACTGATATCGCCCATAAATATCCCCACGTCCTTCGACGGCTGTCCCGCGCTTTTCGCGCAAAGCCACCCCTTTTGTTGCTATCCTTATTCTACTCTACTTTCATATTTTGTGCAATATAAAACTTACTCGCCCAATTTAACGCTGTTTTTCATTTTCAGCCAGAAAAATCGGGACTTTCAACACTGTTTCACGGCATTTTGGGTGCCAAAAATACTTATTTTTCGTTCAGAAGCAGAATCTCCTCTGTCAGAAAATCTCCAAGAATGCCCGAAACGAACGTATTTTTCAGCGCTTTCGGATCACGTCCGTCGAGACGGATCGCTGCCTTTACATATTCCTTTGTATACCCGGTCATGTAAATCTCGTCATTGATGGTCACCGGTTCCTCCAGAAGGATCTCCTGTTCTGTTCCCGCGAAGGAACTTCTGTACTCCCCGGACATCTTCTTCTCGAGTTTTAAGAGAACGGCGCTGCGCTCTTTCTTCACCGGCTCCGGCACCTGGTCAGGCATCCGGTCCGCGCGGGTTCCGGCACGTCTGGAATACGGGAACACATGCATCTCGTAAAAGTGAACTTTTTCGAGGAATCTCCTTGTTGTCTCAAAGTCCGCATCCGTCTCTGCCGGAAATCCGACGATAACATCCGTCGTGATCGCCGGATTCCTGAAGTGTTTTCTTAAGATCTCACAGCGGTCCGCATATTCCTCGCAGGTGTAATGGCGGTTCATGCGCTTCAGGGTATCGTCGCATCCGCTCTGCAGGGACAGGTGGAAATGCGGACAGATCTTCGGAAGCCTGGAAAGCTCCGACGCGAACTCTTCTGTGATGACACGGGGCTCTAAGGAACCAAAACGGATCCGCTCGATTCCGTCGATCTCATGAAGTCTCTTAATCAGTGTCAGAAAGTCGATTCCCTCATCCTTGAAATCGATGCCGTAGGAGGTCAGGTGGATTCCGGTGAGAACGATCTCCTTGTAACCTTCCTCTGCCAGGATCTTTACTTCCTCCTCCACATCCTCCGGCCGGCGGCTTCTGACGCGGCCTCTCGTATACGGAATGATGCAGTAGCTGCAGAACTGGTTGCAGCCGTCCTGAACCTTGATGAAGGCGCGGGTGTGCTCCGCCTGTTTGTTGATGTGAAGTTTCTCGTACTCGTTGGATCCCGCAAGGTCCGTGATGGACTCCCGGATCTCTTTTCCGGCAAACCATGCCTCCAGAAGCGGGACAAGGTCCGCCTTGCGGTTGTTTCCGATGATCAGATCAACAGCGGCATCCTCTCTCAGTTTGTCCGCCGCCGCCTGGACATAGCATCCTGCCGCAACTACCACCGCGTCCGGATTCTTCGCCTTCGCGCGGTGCAGCATCTGGCGGGATTTTTTATCTGCAACATTTGTCACGGAACAGGTGTTGATGACATAGACATCCGCTTTCTCCTCAAAGCTCACGATCTCATAGCCTGCAGCCTCCAGAAGCTGTTCCATGGCCTCTGTTTCGTATGCATTTACTTTGCAGCCAAGATTATGCAGCGCTGCTTTTCTCATATTCAATCTCCTTGTAATTACTGGGGTGATTTCTCTGCCATGCCATGTTTCCGTCCTCAAAATTTCAGAATCATATCATGTGCAAAGCTTGTTTTTTATTCAAGATACCTCTTGACTTTTCATGCATGTCCATTTAGTATGAAGATAGGTTTTTTTATTACCAGAATCAAAAAATATTCGAATATTGGGAGGAACACTGACATGAAAACCGTTAAAATTTCTTTAAACTCCATCGATAAAGTGAAATCTTTTGTAAATGACCTTACCAAGTTTGATACCGATTTCGACCTTGTTTCCGGCAGATACGTCATCGACGCAAAATCCATCATGGGTATCTTCAGTCTGGACCTTTCCAAGCCGATCGATTTAAATATCCACGATGGCGGAAATACAGAAGAGATCCTTACTGTACTTGCTCCGTATATCATTGAAGCATAAGAAAGTGTTTTTAAAAACTGCCGGAAACTAAATTCCGGCAGTTTTTTACGCGTGCAACGAGCCAAAGTCCATGCTTGCATGAGACCTTGGCGTTGCTAAGCGCCGGTGGCGCTTGTTTAGCAACGACCGAAACGGAGTGTAGATGCCGCGATAACTTGAGAAGCTCGCAAAGCGTGCTTCTCATAGTTTCCTTTTCCGCCAGTTTTTTCCGCACCGCATAACATCATTTTCCATGCTGCGGCACATTTCAGTCCAACTGGGAATCCCAAACCGCATTTTAGATGCAGCGGATCACCTCTCTTGTCTCCAGAGCTGTCTTCATCAGCTCGTCGATCTTTTCATCCAGCTTTTTCTCTGAATTTTTGATCTTTTTTAAGCTCGGCTTTGTAACCGGATGCTTTGCAACGAAGATCGTGCAGCAGTCCTCGTACGGAAGAACAGATGTCTCGTAGGTGCCGATCTTTAAGGAGATATCAACGATATCCTGCTTATCGAAGGCGATGAGCGGTCTCATGACCGGAAGCTCGCAGACTTCATTTGTGACAGCCAAGGACTGCATCGTCTGGGATGCGACCTGACCGATGCTCTCGCCGGTGACAAGTGCCAGACAATCATTCTCCTTCGCGATCGTCTCTGCGATCTTCATCATATAACGGCGCATGATGATCGTAAGCTCGTCATGCGGGCACTGATCGTAGATATAGAGCTGGATATCGGTAAAGTTGATGATATTCAAGCGGATCGGGCCTGTGTATTTCGCAACAAGCTTTGCGAGATCAACGACCTTCTGCTTTGCGCGCTCGCTCGTGTATGGCGGTGCATGGAAATAGGTCGCGTCGATGGTCACGCCGCGCTTTGCGATCATCCAGCCTGCAACCGGGCTGTCGATTCCGCCGGATAATAATAACATGGCGCGTCCCGCTGTTCCAATCGGCATTCCGCCCGGTCCCGGAATCGTCTCGGAGAAGATATTGATCTTATGGCGCACCTCCACACGGAGCAGCACATCCGGTGTGTGGACATTGACCTTTGTCTCCGGGAACGCGTTTAAGATCACCTCACCGAGGTCACGGTTGATCTGGTCGGAAACTACCGGATACTGCTTGTTTGCACGTCTTGCAACGACCTTAAAGGTAAAATTCTTATTCTCATAGGCATCATCAATATATTTTACGACCTGTGCCTTCAGATCCTCATAACCGTTGTCTTCGATCTGAACCATCGGGCAGATACCGACGATTCCGAATACATGCTGAAGAGCATCGATCACTTCATCGTAATCAAAGTCCTCGCTGGCCTCCGCATAGATTCTTCCCGCCTCCTTTGTGACCTCGAATTTTCCTTCCAGATTCTTTAAGCGGTGGTGGATCTGTTTTACAAGGGCATCCTCAAAGAGGTAACGATTTTTTCCCTTTACGCCGATCTCTGCGTACTTGATTAAAAATGATCTGTATTTCACGGAATATCCTCCATAGGATCCTGAATGTTTCACAGCCGGCATTTTTTTAACCTTTGCCGCTTTTCAGGACATTTTCTTAGTGACTGACCGGGAATTCTTCGTTTTTCCCGTCAAAGGTTGTATATGATCTTTATGCCCTCCGATATCTTCTGAGCATCGGCACAAGTTCATTCAGTACTTCCAGACAGTAATCCACTTCCTCCTCGGTATTAAATGCACCGAAGGAGAAGCGAAGCGTGGAATCCAGCAGGGAATCCTTCACGCCGATCCCCTTTAGGGTTCCTGACACACCCGGATGGTTGGAGGAGCATGCGGAGCCGGAAGAAACATAGATTCCCTTATCCTCCAGCGCATGGAGCAGAACCTCTGCTCTTACACCTTCAAAGCCTGCCGCAACGATCTGCGGAGCGCTGTCCCGTCCGGTAAGACCATGGACTGTAACGCCGTCCATCGTCTGAAGACCTTTTATCATATGGTCCTTGATCGCATAGAGCTTATCGATCTTTGCATCATGATCTGTATAAACCATCTTTGCTGCAAGTCCGAGACCTGCACATCCCGGAACATTCTCCGTACCGGAACGCATGCCTTTCTGCTGCCCGCCTCCGTAGATGATCGGTTTGATCTTTACCTTCTCATCAATATAGAGGAAGCCGGTTCCCTTCGGACCGTGGATCTTATGCCCGCTGGCAGATAAAAGATCGATCCCCTGTTTCTTCGGTCGGATCACATATTTTCCGTAAGCCTGGATCGCGTCCACATGGAAGTAAACGGACGGCTTTTTCTCTTTGATGATCTTCGCGATCTCCTCAATAGGCTCTACGGCGCCGATCTCGTTATTCACATACATAATTGAAACCAGGATCGTATCATCGCAGATCGCTTCCCGGAGCGCGTCTAAGGATACATGTCCGTTATGATCTACCGGAAGATAGGTCACACGGAATCCAAGCTCCTCGAGAAACGCTGTCGTATTGTAGATCGACGCATGTTCCACGCAGGAGGTGATAATGTGGTTTCCGGCGCGTTTATTTGCAAGCGCTGTTCCGATCAGCGCCAGATTGTTGGACTCGGTTCCGCCGGAAGTGAAGAGAATCTCCTTATCCTTCACTTTTAAAGTCTTCGCGATCTCCTCACGGGCAGTCTTAATGTAATTTTCTGCCTCTACCCCCTTCATATGTCTCGAAGAGGTATTTCCGTAATCGATCGTCATTGTTTTTGCGACGATATCGCGCACTTCGTCAAAAGCGCGCGTGGTCGCGGAGTTATCAAAATAAACTTCTCTCTTTTCCATGAGTTTTATTTACTCCCAGTCTGGACCGGCAAAACATTCTCCACATTCATATACCGGTCTTCTTTTGCTTTTTTAATTTACCATTTATTCCAGTAGCAGCCCCACAGCCGCCATCACAAACATTCCGGCTGTCTCTGTTCTGAGAATTCTCTTTCCAAGCGTCACCGGCTTCACCCCAGACTGCATCGCAAGTTCCACTTCCCCGTCGGAAAATCCACCCTCCGGTCCGATAAAAACAGACAGACTCTGCCCCGGTTTTAAGCTTCCGATCAGTTCTCTCGTGAGTGCCATTCCGCCTGCTCCCGGAAGACTCTCGGAATCTTCGTATGGAATGATCGCCAGATCATCCAGCGCTGCCGCCTCAATGGCCGCCTTAAATTTCATGACATTTCCGACTTCCGGAACGATCATGCGCTTTGACTGTTTCGCCGCACTCTCGGAGATCCCGTACCAGCGTTTTCTCTTCGCTTCCTCTTTTTTCGCGTCAAGCTTCACCACCGCGCGGTCTGTGTCCACCGGAACGATCTTTGTGACACCAAGTTCTACACATTTCTGGATGATAAACTCCATTTTGTCTGCTTTCGGAAGTCCCTGATACAAGGTCACTTTTACCGGAAGCTCCGTATCGTCCACTTCCTCCGGCAGGATCTTCGCAAGGACTTTATCCGGGAAAAGTTCCGTGATCTCGCAGAGGCAATTTGTGCCCTTACCGTCACTTAACAGGAGCTTTTCACCCGGTTTCATCCGCAGTACGTTCTTAATGTGATTCACATCGGGACCGGTGATCACGGCCTCCGACTCTGTAAAAAATTCTGTTTCCGTAAAAAAATGGTACACTATTTCTTCCTCGCTGTGAAGGATACCCATTCGCCCTGTCTTGTCACTTCGATGATCTCGAAGGCTTCGTTCGCCTCAAGTGCTTCGCGGACAGCCTGTTCCTTCATATCAATAATACCGGAGCTGATGAAGATTCCGCCTTTCTTTAAGTGGAACGGGACCTGTTTCTGGATCATGATGATAATGTCGGCAAGAATGTTTGCCACAACAATGTCGTAGCACTCATATCCCGCCGCATCCTGTGTCGCCTTATCGTCGATGATATTTCCCTGGATCACACCGAACTTCTCCTCCGGGATATCGTTGGCTGCAAGATTTTCATGAACTGCGGTGATGGCGTTCTCATCGAGATCCGTTCCAAATACATACTCTGCACCAAGCTTTAACGCGGCGATTCCGAGAATTCCGCTTCCTGTTCCGAGGTCAAGGACCTTCACGCCCGGCTTTACATACTTTTCGAGCTGGCGGATACAGAGCTGTGTCGTCTCATGTTTTCCGGTTCCAAACGCAGTTCCCGGATCGATCTGGATCAGGAGCTTGTCTTTATGTTCTTCCGGGATCTCCTCCCACGTCGGCTTGATCAGGATATGATCAACCGTAAACGGTTTGAAGTACTGTTTCCAGTTGTTGATCCAGTCCTTATCGTCCGTCTCAGACTCTGTGATCTTCGCGGTACCGATATTCACGAACTGGCGGATCTCCTCGAGTCCCTCACGGACAGCCTTCAACTTTTCTTCCGTATCCTCGTCCTCGTCTAAATAGAAGCTAACTCTCGCGGTACCGTCATCCGGCGGAAGCTCCGGGAGAATATCGATGAACATTCCCTTCGTCTCGCTTTCGGTAAGCGGTACATTATCCTCGATCTCCATTCCCTCGATTCCGATATCATCAAACATGCTTCCGAGATAATCCACTGCGTCCGTGGTCGTCTCAAGCGTAAATTTCTTCCATTTCATATATCATTTCTCCTTCTATGTTCTTTTGCCTGTCCAGGATCAGAACTTCCCGCTGCTCTTTCACGTTCTTCGCCCATCATTCCGATCTTTGATTCCAGACTCACCGCACATATGCCCGCATCCAACATGGACGCAGACGAAATCACATGATATCATAACATAGTTTTCCGGGGTTTGCAAGGTGGGAAAATGCGGAAACAGAACAGGGCAGAGCGTTCCCGCTCTGCCCCGCAAAGGTTTCCGATTTTATGCTGTTTTTCTGCTCGGACGAACAAATAAGATGCAGCCTACGATGATGCAGATCGCGCACATCACTCCGCCGACACCTACGGTCATTCCGATTCCGGACATGGTCCACATCGGAATGAGACCTGCAAAAGCTTCCTTCCAGCACATAACCGCGCTGTAGATACCGTGGTTATCCGGTGCGCTGGAGTTGGAATCCGGGTCAACGGCACGGACAAGTGCAAGACCTGTCGCCGTGTTTCCTGTACCTACTCCGAATGCCATCAATGCTTTTTCAAACCATTCTTCTTTGCAGAACAGCTTGCAGAAGCCAAGAGACATCGCAAGTGTCAGCGCACAGCAGATCGCTGTGTAGATCACGATCGGCACGATGTATGTACTGATGAGTTCGATATCAAGCGTTGCCATCGCCGTGAGGACAACGACCTCAAGTAAAAATCCGCTGACATGTTTGATGGTCTTTACATCAATATATCGGTCAAGTTTGACTGCCTTCGCAAGGTTCCAGATAATTGCTCCGCCGAGGATGCCCTGAATAACAGTCGGAAGAACGCTGACACCCGGCCATACAAGACCGACGGCCTTGATCAGAAGACGACCTGCGTAAACCGCCGCGAGAAGCCAGCCGCCCTGAAGTGCAAGGTGGTTGATACCGATGGAGCTTGTCACGGTGCTGCCAATGGAACTTCTCTTTTCCTCCGGGAGGACTCCGCCATAGTACCAGTCAGGCTGTTTCTGCGCATCCTTAACGAATTTTGTCCAGCCTTTTCTTACACCGATGTTTACAACAACCATGCCGACTAACATAGCCATGATCAGACCAAATGTAGCAAGGACCATTCCGACTGACAGATTTTCCGGAATACCGAGATTCTCATATGTCTGTCCTGCCGCACCTGCGTTTCCGTGACCCCCCTGGAACGCGAACACACCCATGGTGCCCCATCCCTTCGGAAGACCCGGCCAAAGCACCGCGAGCAGTGCTCCAAGAGCAGCGCCGACTGCCATCTGCATACCGTAGATTCCCTGCTCAACGCAGATGTAATCCATGTATCCGACAACTTTCTTTTTGTTGATCGTAACGCCGAATAACAGAGCCGCCATGATCGGAGCAATCAGGACGTTGGAGAATTTTGAGAAAGACTCCGGAATTTCAACAAGGCCAAGCATCTGCTGACCAAGGATCAGTGCCAGAAGTCCTCCGATCAGGGAAGCCGGAAGGAACAGCTTCTGGATAGGTTTCACGATTTCTCTTACAAAAAATCCTGCGAGCATGAACACGCCAATGAGGATCATGTCGCTAAATAGAGACGCAACTGTCATATGTACCCCCGTAAAAATATTTTTTTCTTTTGATTGGGCCAATCTCTTTATGTCCATATTGTATCTCTGTTCTTTTCCAAATACAAACAATGTATTTCTTCTATTTTAACAAAAAATCATTGTTATGTAACTATTGTTTTCTTTATTTTTATGATTGGCCTTTCACATTTAATCTCGTGTTTTCAGACACCTGTGTGAAAAATGCAAAAAGCAGATCAGGGACAGGTTGAGCTTCCTGTCCCTGGTCTGCTTTTCGCAAAATAAGGTTTGGGGTATAACAAACATAAAGTATAGGGGTCTTCATTATGAAATGATTGGTGCTGAATTCTTCCCGGACATCTGACCGCCCGGAAAGATGGCAGTTCCAGCTCCGCGCATGGCGAACTGTCCGTATATGATCTGGATTACGGCTCGTAAACGTCGTCGATGATCTCGAACTCTTTTGCCGCGAGAGTCTTCTCAACCCATTCTCTCTTTGCTGTGCCGTTCTTTGCAGCTGCGAGCTTGCTCTCATCTGCCGCCTGGAACTTCTTCGCGTCCTCTAAGATCTGCGGAGCATCTTTTCTCGGGATAACGATAACGCCATCCGGATCAGCCAGGATGATGTCTCCCGGGTTTACGCTGACTCCACCGCAGGATACCGGTACATTTACTTCACCCGGTCCCTCTTTGTACGGGCCACCCGGTGTTGTGCCTGTGCAGTATACCGGGAAATCCCATTTTCCGATCTCATCGATGTCACGGATCGGTCCATCAAGAACGATACCGGCGATCTTTCTGTCATAACGAAGATAAGCCATCATAATCTCGCCCATAAGGGAACGTGTATCATCTTCCTCGTTGGACACTACGATAAAGTCGCCTTCCTGAGCAATGTTTAATGCTGCGTGAAGAGCAAGGTTGTCGCCGCCTCTTGCCTTAACAGTGAGTGCCGGTCCGACTGCCATCTGCTCTTTCGGCTGGCTTACAAGGCGGATTCTCGGATTCATCGCCGCGTTTCTTCCCATTACATCACATGTGTTGGACGCCGGAATGTTCTTAAACTGCATCATAACCTCTTTGTCCGGCATGTGTCTCTTTAAATAGATTCTCTTGCCTACTGCCATTTTGTAATCTCCTTTTCCTTGGATTTTTATGTGGTTGAGATCGCTTCTTTTGCTCTCTCATCTCTTTCTGACCATATTGTATCGCAGCACTACGACAATTACAAACAATGTATTTGTTTGCTTTTCACAATATTTTTTTGTTATCCACTTTACATCCTGATAAACGTTATATATAATGAAAATACTGGTGGATAATCCGTCATTTTCGCAAAGCGTTGTTTTACAGTAACTGTTCAGGAGGCCTGCGCAGGCGCTGTGGGCCAGTGGCACACGTCCAGCACGGACCAAAGCGGAGCATAAAACGTTTTAAAATGGATTTTTGCTCGCAGCTGTGAAGGCACTGAATCGTTACGTCCTGCAAAAGATAGAAGGGATCTTTTTATGAATTTACTCAGCTTGTACTATTTCGTTGAACTTGCCAAAGAGCTTCACGTCACCAACACAGCTCAGAAGCTCTATATTTCCCAACAGAACCTAAGCCAGCATATCCAGCGTCTGGAACAGTATTACGGTGTCCCTCTCTTCCACAGAAAGCCAAAGCTCGCCCTTACCTATGCAGGGGAGCAGCTCTACGCTGTCGCCGTAAAAATTCTTGCCGAGGAACATGAATTCCAGAACCGTCTCGCCGACATCTCCGAAAAAAGCATCGGCAATCTGAAACTCGGGATCCCAGCCTACCGCGGACAGATCTGCCTCCCGGAGATCCTGCCGAGATTCTACGCGAAATGGCCGAATATCAAGATCGAGCTCTGCAATGAATCCTCCAACACAATGGAAGAACGTCTCTACAATGGGGAACTTGATATTTTTATCGGTGTCATGTATCAGGATAATCCCAAACTGGAATCTTCCACTCTTCTGACCGACCATATTTACCTGGTCTGTTCCGACGAGCTTTTGCAGCGCCACTATCCCGATTCCTGGCAGACCTTAAAAGAAGGATCCTTAAGCGGCGTGGAACTGGCACATTTTTCAAAAATTCCGTTCCTGCTCCCAGCCTCCTCCATGAAGCTTCGAAAAACTCTGGACCAGTGTTTCCTCGACGCAAAGGTAAAGCCGAATATCTTTCTGGAGTCGCAGACCACAGAACTGTTCATGTCCCTGTATCCGCATAATTACGGGGCATTCTTCTGCACCCAGATGCGTCTTCCGATGCTCTTAGCTGCCCACCCAGATGCCAATGCGTTTCCGCTCGCGCTGAAAAAGTCACTGATCAACCACCGGCTGGTCCTTGCCTATCACAAAGAACGTTTTCTTCCAGAGTATGCCCATGATTTTATTGAGATCACGAAGGATGTGTTTGATGGGATCGCGGAGGTTCGGCCGCATTAGCAGCTACACCCAATCCCCTGTCATGTATCATATATTGATAGGGGATTCTTTTTTGCTATTTCGATAAAAGACCTCTAGAAGGTCACATTTCTATAAACCATCTCTCCCTTTTTAACAGTAAGTACTGGTTCGAACACCCTATTGCTTTCTCTAAATGAAGCTGTCTCATCTGTATACGGTCTGTCGCCGAATACATTTTTACCTTCATGTACTCGGAACACTGCAATATCAGCCTGTTTTCCTTCCTTAAGGCTACCTACACGATCCGAAATTCCCATATTTTCTGCATTATTCCAAGTCGCAGCCTTAATTACTTTCTCAAAAGGCATTCCCAGATACGTGTATTTTGATATCTGCATTGCCATATTAAATGCTGTCGGACGTAAATGCATGCTTAGGCGGGTAACATCAGTGCCTAACAGATCCGGGTAGAATTTTTCAGCGATTGCTTTTTCGGAAACCTCAAATGAGAAGTGCGCTCTTGCATCCGCTGCTTCAAAAATAATGCCTCGTTCTCTCGCTTTCCATACGCAGTCAGCAACATGACCATTTTTTAAAATTGTATAACCAACATTCTGATACATGTGTGTCACGATATCACCTGGTCTAAGAATCTCTAAAACCTTTTCCATCTCTGCCGGTGGATTTGTAATATGTACCATCAACGGTCTGTTAATTTTTTCTCCAATTTTAACTGCTGCTTTTAATGGTTCAAGTCCCAGCTCCCCTACAATATTTTTGCTTGTTCGAAGTTTTAAGCCAAGCAGTTCATCTCCGTACTTGTCAAATAATTCTTTGAGTTTTCCCACATCCATGTGCTCTGGTTTAACATCTTCCATCTGCTTTGGAAGTGTAGATAAACCCACACTGCAAACATTGATATACGGCATAATTGATAACTTTTCCATTCCGATCCAGCCACGATACTGTTCATAATTGTCACAGCCCGTGCTTCCTGCATCCACTGCAGTCGTAACTCCAGATCCAAAGCATACTGCTTCACCAGCTGTTCCAATTGCTGCCAATGGATAAATATGAGTATGATGGTCAATTAATCCTGGCGTTACATAGCATCCGTCTGCATCAATTTCACTTGTTGCATGTTCTTCTATATAAGAACAAACTTTTACAATTTTACCGTCTTTTACTGAGATATCGCCTTTCGCGATCTTTTCATTCTCGACATCAACAATCAGTCCATTTCGAATAATAATATCTTCCATTTGCACACCTCATAATAAAAAGGGACATTGAGCTTCTCAATGTCCCTACCAACAGTATCCATGTGAAAAGGGGCATTTACACAGCCTTCCTTTTATGACTGAGCCTTTTTCTTCTTTCGTGCACTCATTAAAGGCGAGAAGCAACTTGCCACACAAACAATCAGAAGAACAAGGCTGATTGGTCTTGTTATGAAGCTCATTAAAGTTGCACCTATAGCTTTATGGCATAAGTTAAATGCCTGCATAAATCCAGCCTCTGCAAGAGAACCAAGCATTAAGCCAAGAACGATTGCAGAAATATCAAATCCAGCTGTCTTTAAGAAATACCCGACAATACCAAAAATAAGCATAATATAAACATCTGTAATATTATTGCTTGCCGCATAAGAGCCTACTACACACAGAACACCAATACCTGCTAATAGAAATCCTTTCGGTACTTTAACCACCTGCGCAAACTGTTTTGCACCAATTAATCCTACAATTGTGAATGCAAACTGGGCAAGTACGAAACCTGCTAAGAACGGATATGTTACATGCGCATAGTTTGTAAATAAACTGAATCCCGGATTCAAACCCTGAATCATAAGTCCACCCATCAGCACTGCTGCTACGGAGTTTCCAGGAATGCCGAGCGTGAGCATTGGGATCAAAGATCCACCGCAAACCGCATTATTTGCTGACTCTGTCGCAGCTACACCTTCGCGACATCCTTTCCCGAAGTCATCCGGTGTTTTTGATGTTCTCTTTGCCTCATTATACGCCATATAACCAGCAATATTTCCGCCAGCTCCTGGTACGATTCCTACAAACGCGCCAATGATAGAAGACTTGATATAGGTAAGTGGATATCTCACGAAATCCTTCGGTGTGATCTTCGGTACGTGAAGTTTTTTAATATTATCGTCTGTTAACACACCTGTTTTTTCTCCTGATGAAGTCAACAATTGTGTCAAAGAATATAAACCAACAATTGCAGGGATAATTGCAATGCCGCCATATAAGGCCGTAATATTAAAGGTATATCTTGGATATGCTGTCGCAACATCCATTCCAACCATTGAAACAAGAAGACCTAATAATCCAGAAAGGAATCCTTTTAAAAGAGAACCGCTTGAAAGAGATACGATGATCGTCAGTCCGAATACGGCCATCATTGCGTTTTCCTGAGATCCAAATTTCAATGAGAAATTTGCGATTGGAGGTGCCAGAAAGAATAATGCAATCGCTCCTGCAATTCCTCCCCAGAAAGATGCGATGCACGCCTCCTGCAACGCCTCACCACCACGTCCTTTTCTTGTCATTGGAAAACCGTCCAGAGTTGTAGCTGCTGAAGCCGGTGTACCAGGTGTATTAAGCAGACATGCAGAAATACTGCCTCCATATGTTGAACCACAATAGATACCGGCCAGCATGATCAATCCACTTGCCGCATCCATTCCATAAGTAAGAGGAATCAGCACCGCCACACCCATTGTAGATGATACACCCGGAAGTGCTCCAAATAAAATTCCTAAAACAGTTCCCCCCATAAGGAGCAGTAAGTTCATTGGGTTAAACGCGGTACTAAAACCCATCAGAATATTGGATAACATATATTTTTCTCCTCCTTAGATCAAAAATCCTTTTGGCAACGGAACCTGTAAAAACATACTAAAGATACCATAAATAACCGCTAACACCCCAATTGCCACAACTGGATATGTCCATAACTTATGTTTTTCAGTATCAATTACATATGAAAACGCCATCATAAACACAAAAGAGATCGTGTAAAATCCCACTACTTTAATTAAACCAACATACACTACAAGCATCAGAATTGCGATTGCGATCTTCTTTGATCCTTCTTTTTGTTCTGCCAGTGCTGCAGCATCAAAATTCTCATCTTCCTTGTAGTGCATATAAAATGTACGCACAAACAGCATAACACTCAAAATACATCCAAGGACTGTGATTCCTGTCGGAATAATTTTCGGAATATCTGGGAACTTTCTGCTGTAAACAAACGCAAATCCAAACACAAGGAATAAGAACACAGCCGATATGCGTTCTTTTAATTTCATCGTCATACTAATCAACCCTTTCTGTATCTAAAACTATTGGGCGATGCAGAATGTATCCGCATCGCCCACTTTTCTTCGCTTCTTACATTCCAAGAGATTCTTTTAAATCATACCAAATCGGGTTGTATTCGCTGAAGGTCTTTAATGCCTCATCCGTGTTCTGGAAGCGAATTACAAGTCCCATGTTATCTGCTTCTGCGATGAAATCCGGATCCTCACAAACCTTTTCCATGATTTTATCCCAGTACTCAACAATTGCAGGATCAACTTTTGAGGACATTGCTAAGCCACGGTATGTGGAAAGAGAAGTACAATCATATCCAAGCTCTTTTACTGTAGGAACATCGTCATAAATTCTTTCATCTGTCATTGTGAATAATACTTTACACTGTTTTTCATCTAACATTGTTCTTGCCTCGCTGACACCTGCCGACATTACATCACAATGTCCGCCAAGAAATGCTGCTTTTGCTTCAGAGGAGCCATTATATCCGATGATATTAAACTCTACACCAGCTGTATTTGCAATGTACTGTGTTGCAAGAGCTGCGATAGTACCTGTTCCAGATGCCGCAATGCTGATCTCGCCCGGATGATCCTTTGCATATGCAAACATTTCTTCTGCTGTAGTAAATCTTGTTTCATCCGGCTTCACAGCCCATACACGGTCATCTGCTACAAAGAAGCCGATATGTCCCATATCATTTACGACATCAAATGGGCAGCTGGAATTCGTGGTAGAAACATACTGTGCGCCCGGATCGATATGCCACATAACAGATCCGTCTGTAGCACGCCCTAAACCAGTCTGGATTCCTACAAGTCCGCTTCCGCCTGTAATATTTTCAACGATCAGTGTTGCATCTGTCCATTTCTGAGCATATTTAGCAAATAAACGATCACCAAGATCTACACCGCCACCAGCCGAGAATGGAGCAATAATCGTCACAGTACCAGACGGATATGTCTTTCCATCTGCAAGTGTGATCGTCTTAGACCATTCACCTGTATCTCCTGTCGATGTAGCCTGTGTATCAGAAGCTGTTGTTTCCTTTTCGGCTTGAGTCGTTGCTGTTGCCGTTGTATCCGGCGCTGTACTGTTTGAAGCGCATCCAGACAAACTTGACATAACGAGTGTTGCTGCTGCCAGTAAAGCTATACGTTTTTTCATATTGATTCCTCCTAAGTTTTTCTTTTGTTGTTATTTGTGCTGTTTTTTTCTTGATTTTTGTCTGTCTTTTTATTGATTTTATATTATCATCATTAGACAAATATATCCAACAATGATTTTATATATTCTTAACAAGTTTTCTTTGTAGTTATTGGGATATTGATCTATTTTTTTGCTATTAAGCACTTTCTTTCCCACGCAGTATATATTGCTTATTCACTACATACTTCAGTGCCTTCTCTTCCTCCAGCAATTCAATATTCTCCGTGATCATCGGGAACATGACATCTGAGATATCCGCAGAACCGCCGCCTACATGTGGTGTCACGATAATGTTCGGATTTTCGAGAATCAAACTGCCCGGTTTTGCCGGTTCTTCCTCCACACAGTCGATTCCGGCACCTGAAAGTTTTCCGGAATTGACTGCGTTCACAACAGCCTCATCATCCATAAGTCCGCCTCTCGCAACGTTGATTAGGATCGCGCCGTCCTTCATTTTTTCGATTTCCTTCTCACCGATCATATGACGCGTGGAATCCATGAGCGGTACATGAAGGGTGATCACGTCGCTTGTACGGATCAGTTCCTCAAGTCCTACATATTTCATATGCAGTTTTTCTTCCATCTCCTCCGGCAAGCGGAACGGATCGTAATACTGGACTGTAGATCCGAAGGCCTGTACCCTGGATGCCACCTGACGACCGATATTTCCTCCGCCGATGATGCCGACTACCTTATTGTTTAAAGTTCTCGTCAGGTTTAAAAATGTGTTCTTACTCCACTCCCCCTGATGAATCGCACGGTCATGGCAGATCAGTTTTCTTCCGACTGCTAACATCAATGCCACCGTAAGCTCCGCCACAGCATACGCGTTTGCTCCCGGAGTATTGCAGACATAAATTCCATGTTTTCCTGCTTCTTCAATGTCAACAGAATCAAAACCGGCTCCCCAGCGCATGATCATCTTTAATCCTTTGATCCTTGCGACTACTTCCTTCGGCATTTTTAAAATTCGAAGAACGATGGCGTCTGCCTCTGTCAGTGCATCAAATTTCTCCTGTGTATCAACTTCAACCACTTCAATTTCCGGCTTTTCAGAAAAATAATTTTTAAACTTTTCAAATGTACCTGCCGGATATGTTCCTACGATTGCTACTTTCACGTTTTTTCCCTCTTTTTATTTGATTTTCTCTGCCACTTCTCTCATGAGATCTTCGCTCGGATTCTTTCTGTTGATCTTGCTGACCTCAACGATCAGTTTATAGAGATCAACGCCTGTATCTTTTGCGACCGCCTTGAAAGTCTTTCCGAAGCTGGAATGCGCTCCGGATACGCCGAGGATCAGGTCGTACGGCGGGATCGCGTCATGGTAGGAGTGCTTTTCCATTGCCGGAAGAAGTCTCTGGTCGATTCCGTTTAACATCGCGTAAAGGTCAATATCCTTGAACTCCCCGTATTTCTGCATAAATGCCACAGCTGCCTCTGTCGGAAGGTTTCCTGCGCTTCTCGCCATTCCCATAAGACCGCAGTCTAAAATATCTGCTCCGCTCTCATAGGCAGCGATGGCATTTGCTGCGGAAAGTCCAAGGTTATTGTGACAATGGAAAGCCACCGGGATCTTAACCGCGTTCTTGCAACACTCCGTTGCTCTCTTTACGTCATCCGGCATCATAGTTCCGGCGGAATCCATGATCGTAAATTCGTCAAGTCCGATGGACTCCAAGAACTTCGCTTCCTCCGCCAGTTCTTCCGGAGTGAGAAGATATGCTTTCATTGCGGAGTAGTACGCTTTCATTCCGCATTTCTTGATCGTTTTTACCGGAACTTCTGAGATCTTTCTCGCATCCCCGGCATCAGCACCACAGCGCAAGAACTTCATTCCCTTGGATGCCGCAAGCTCAACATTCGGTTCGCGGAATCTCTTTGCGTTTAAGAACATGCCGATCTCTGATTTTCCCAGATACGGCTGTACCAGATCCAGATACTCCATGTCAGTCAGGGCGTTTGTGAATCCCGCAACCTCATAAGCTCCGATTCCGCCTGCGTTTCCGAATTCAATAATCGGAACATTGCTCTCTGTCAGGATATCCAGAACGATCTTTGTGATCTCCGCGTCAAACCCTTTTCCTACTACATTTGCACCGTCTCTCAAAGTACAGTCCATCAATCTAACCATCACAAATACTTCCTTTCGTTAATTTGCTGTAAAATATACTGGATTTCTTGTTGTTTTTATACTATCATACAGTTATGACAGTTTTCCAACAGTTATATTTTTAATTTTAAACAGCATTTTCCTGTGGAGGCATCTATGAACCTTAAAACATGTCAGTACTTTGTAGCACTTGCGGAAGAAATGAATTTTACAAAAGCATCCGAATCTCTTCATATCACACAGCAGTCCCTCTCCGGCTCGATCAAGCGCCTAGAAGAGGAATATGGAGTGGAGCTGTTTCAGCGAAAACCATATCTGAAGCTCACACCTGCCGGGGAGACTATGCTTTTTTACTCAAAACAGATGCTGCGAAATGAATCCCAGATGATGGCATCCCTGGCGGATCTCTCCGCCGAATGTTCCGGTCATCTTGTTCTTGGAATGTCAAGGCAGCGGATCCAGGTATTCTTTCCGGGAATCTGGGAGCGATACCACAACGCCTACCCAAATGTTTCTCTGGATCTTCGTCAGTCTTATACTCTGAAAATGGCTGACTCTCTTCAGGCTGGAAAGCTCGATCTTTTCATCGGTGTTGATGTTCCAACTGCATCTAATCTAAATATGATCCCTTTAGCGTCCGAATACCTTTTCTGTCTGATCCACGATAATATTCTGAAGGAATGCTGCCCGAATCACTGGCAGGAACTTTTAAATAAAAGTGCCATCGAAGGTCTTGATGTCTCTGATCTCAAAGACTTTCCAATCCTCCTCCTCGCTTCGGACAACCGAATCCGTTCTCTTTTAGAACGCGCCTATGATCGTTGTGGAATCATGCCTAAGACAATTCTCGAGGCATCTGACCAGAACATCATCTATCAACTCGCCTGTTCTGCCCAGGGAGCCGCTTTCCTGTCTCCGATGATCCTTTTTGATCATAAAAAAGGGGCGATCACTTGGCCAGAGAACTGCCATTGTCTGAGGATGAACCACTCTTTCTCAAAAATCGATATCTCCCTGGTCTACCGCAATGACCTGATCCTGCCCCACTATGCTGAAGGCATGAAAAAAGCCATCACACAGGAATTTTATTCCTACGCGATGGCGATGAAGTCGATTTCTTAAACAAAAGCTGCCTAAAAATATTTTCAGGTAGCACTCTTTATTATTTTAGTTGAATGGAACCTTATATTTCATACTGATTTCCTCAAGTTCTTTTACCACAACATCTGAAATTTCCATTCCCTCTCTCTGCGCTTGTTCTGCACGATTCAATTCAATCTCACCTGGTAGATAAATTTCATCACAGTCTTCTGCTCTTGGTGATTCTTTAATTGATGTAAGAATTACATCTGACTGTTCCTTAAATTTTTGTTCTTCAACAACTGCACCAACATTAATTGCACCAATAAAATAACCAACATCCTGCTTTTTTCCACTAAAATCATAAAATGATCCCATTGTTAATCCACTTTTAGCTCCTGCTAGTCCGCAGCACATCAGTTCGATCAACAAACCAATTCCATACCCCTTGGCTCCGCCAAACGGAAGCATGCACGATACTTTATTAGGATCAGTTGTCGAATGTCCATCTTTATCAATTGCCCATCCTTCTGGAATTTTTTTCCCATTTTTCTTTGCGAGTGTCACTTTTCCTCTTGCAACAACACTGGTCGCCATATCAAGCGAAACTGTCCTATATTTTTCAGAAGGCACAGACACTGCAAGCGGATTTGTCCCAAGAATTGCTTTCTTTCCCCCTATCGGAGCCAATGCTGCCGGTCCATTGGTCATTGCGATTCCTATCATTCCATTCTGTGCTGCATAATCAGTAAAAAATTCCCCCATTCCAAAATGATTTCCTCCTTTTACCGCCGCAAAACAACAACCTATCGTTTTTGCTTTCTCAACACATAGTTTCATTGCATCCATTGCTGCTGGAACTCCCAGCCCATTGTTTGCATCCATCAGGATCAATGCTGGAGTTTCTTTTATAATTGTTGTTTCTGCATGTGCATCGACAAGTCCCGCCTCCAAACGATATGCATATGTTTTTAATCTTGTGACACCATGAGAAGAAATTCCTCGCATGTCTGCTGCTATAAGACTTTCTGCAAATAAATCACTTTTCTGCTTTGATAAGCCGTTTTTTTGCATAATTGCACTTGCAAATTCACGCATCTTATTACAATTATATTTCATGATGACCTCCACTCTGCTTATCGGTTTTTTCAGAATATTGTTTGTATTTTTGTATTCTGATTAACATTTTCTGCCAACCGCTCTTGTTTTTTTGTTAGCTTTATAGTAGTATATTTATACTACTAAATCCAACGGAGCTTTTTTTTATTCTCTACAAATAAATTTTGTAATTAAGCATATGGAGGGCTTTATGGATATTGAAAGTTTATATTATTTCTCGGAACTATCAAAAAGTTTAAATATGACACATACAGCCAATCGATTATATATATCTCAGCAAACACTCAGCAATCACATTCAGCGTCTTGAAAACTTTTATGGAACCCCACTCTTTTATCGAAAGCCAAAACTATCTCTCACTTCGGCAGGCACAGAGGTATTAAAATTCGCTGATATGGTCATTATTAATCATCAAAATTTAAAAGATACACTTTCTGATATGTCCAAAGAAGAACGTGGCACTATCCGTTTTTCTTCAAGTGCATTGCGCCTAAGTACATGTTTTTCAGCTGTTCTTCCTAAATTTCACGAACGATATCCTCTTGTGGATTTTCAAATTACAGAAGCTGTTACTTCTAAACTGGTGCCTCTTTTAACCAGTAACGATCTTGATTTGGGAATTATCGCCTATTCAGATAGTCATCCTGAAATTGAACAAAAGCTGCTCCTAAACGATAAATTATATTTATGTGTTTCCGAGAAACTTTTAGATCAATTCTACCCTCTTACAAAAGAGAGTTTAAAAGAGCAGGGAATTCAAGGAATTGAAATCACACATTTTTCTGAGCTTCCCTTCTGTGCTTTTAAAAATATTGTATGGAATAAAATCCGTTCTTGTTTTGATATTGCTGGGATTCAACCTAAAATTTATTCTTACAGCACCTACACGCCTCTTGGATTTCAACTATGTTCCCAAGGTTTTGCTGCATGTATCATGACACAAATGCATCTTGCTAACCATTTAAAAGAGATTCCATCAGATATGAATATATTTCCAATTTATTCAAATGGAGTTCATCTTCCTCACCAGCTTGCGATTGCCTACTCAAAAGGCCGCTATCTGCCGCTATATATGAAATATTTAATTGAACTTCTCCTTGAGTATGCATCTACAGTTGAAACCGTGCACCTTGCACATAAAGCTGACCCACTTGTATAATGACGTACCAGTGATTTTTTCAATTCAACAACATTACCTTTTCAATCTTACTAAAAACAGATTGTTTTATTTTGCGAACACTTCCCACTATAATAAAGACAGTGAAAAACAGCTTATCAAAGACGTTTCATTATAGGAACATGGGTTGGAAAATTTACTGTCACAGGAAATTATGTCCGAAAGCCGCACGCCTCTTGAAGATACAGGCCATAATATAATTATCTACGGTCGCGTTTTCAAGACCGCTGATGTTCTCACTGATTTCCATGAAAGTCAGCCGTATGCTATGATCGTTCGTATCACATCAACCACTCGCAAAGTGATTGAGCCAAACCCGAACTTAAAAGTTATCGTTCGTCACGATGCCGATTTCGACGTTCTTGACGTAAAAACATACCCTGACAACAACATTCAAGTTCTCCACGAACCGGCAGCAAACAGTACCTCCATTGCAGAGGCAGCAATATAGCTCACCTTAGAGTGCAGCCGTAACGTGACTATTCTCCATAAGACATGGGTATGTTGCGATAAATCAGACAATTTCTACAAGATAAAATTAAAAGTGCGCAAGAACACATTAAAGGCAGAACCATCAATCTGATCGGCAGCGACAACACCGGATGCTACGTTACAAAGCACTGTCTCACATTCAAGATAAATATTCTCGCATACGATCCGTAAAAGCCAACTTCTTTTCTCATATAGCGAAAATAGGCAGGACTTATCAAGATGATAGGTTCTGCCTGTTTTTTGCTGTATCTTCATAGAAGAAACCTGTTAGAAATTTTTCTGTAGCTTTTTATAGTCAGTTAACGGTTATTTATTTTCAACTCTCCCTTAATTCTCTCAAGATCATACTCCGGCGCTGCTTTCACTACCGCCTCGTATATTTCTTTCAGCTGATCTTCCGATGTTTCCAGAGCATCCGCAATCCGTTCCAGCGACTGACCTTTCCGTACTTTTTTTATTACTAATTCAATCTGGTTCTGCATGCGTCCCTGGTCCAAGCCACTGCCATATCCACTATCATATCCATTATCGTATCCTTCTTCATACCCACATTCCCTCACATTTTTCAGATGCAGCTCTTCGTTATATTCTGTCAATACCACGTTTCGCACCTCCGCTCTGTTTTTCTTTAAAAGATCCTTCAACACGCCCTCTTTCAAGGACTTACTGATTGCTTCATCTACAGCTTCCTCCAATGTCTTTCCGACACGGACTCCCTGTCTCACATTTTCCACAAAATAAGAATAATCGTGCAATGTCTGGCACTTCTCCATTAATTTCTGATTGTATCCATAATTAATATTTAACATGATCGCAGTACACTCCAGCGCTGCCTCCTCATCCTGCCCGCCTTCAAATGAATCTGACAGCCGGAGAATCCTTCTTTCCGGTTCCTTCTTTAAACCGTTATAAAAGACAAGAAACTTCGGCTTTGGGATCATGATCTGCTTTTCGGAATACATATCAAGATGGTTGCTTTCTATCCATCCCTTTAGCAGATCTCCAAAATATATGGTTCCCCTCAATGGCATGTTTGGATTACTGGTACTCTGGGCTTCATACAAATTCAGATAATGTGCAAACAAGAATGAGACATCATTTTTCATCCCCATATACACCACATCTTCCAGCGTATTAATCTCCAGATCGTCCGCATTCGTATACGAACTTCCGTTTACTGCGTTATACAGGCTCAGTAACTCCTCCTTCCCATGAAACACCAGTCGGAAAAGGCTGTCTTTAAAGTTTCTCTTTACTTTCGTCATAGTTTCTCCTTTCATTGTACACGATATAGAGTTTTTTTGCAATTTCGTGGGAACGATTTCAGAACTGAAGTCAGATACCACAGACGCCCGGAATCACGGGCAGGGATCTCCAGGAAAGAGATCTGTTTGATAATCTTATATTAGCATATTTGCCTTATAAAAGAAAGTGCTATAATATATAAGCGTCTCTTTTCGTACCAGCGATTTTCAACAACATTTCCTTTTCAACCTTACAAAAACAGATTGTTTTATTTTGTGAACAATCTCCGCTATAATAAAGACAGTGAAAAACAGTTTATCAAAAATGTTCCATTATAGGAGGTATTATCATGGGTTGGAAAATTTTACTCCCACAGGAAATTATGTCCGAAGGCCGTAAGCTTCTTGAGGATGCTGGTCATACCGTAATCGACGGCCGCGGATTTGAGACAGAGGACGTTCTCGCTGATTTCAAGGAATATCAGCCGGACGCTATGATCGTCCGTATCACACCGATCACACGTGAAGTGATCGAGTCAAACCCGAACTTAAAGGTTATTGTTCGTCACGGCGCCGGTTTCGACGCTCTTGACGTAAAGGCCTGCCACGACAACAATGTCCAGGCTCTCTACGCACCGGTCGCAAACAGCACCTCCGTTGCAGAGACAGCTATGTTACTCATCTTAGAGTGCAGCCGTAACGTGACTGTCCTTCATAAGACATGGGTAAATGACTTCTACAAGGCAAAATTAAAAGTCCGCAAGAACACATTAAACGGCAAGACCATCGGTCTGATCGGCTGCGGCAACATCGGAAGCCGCGTTGCAAAGCGCTGCCTCGCATTCGAGATGAATGTTCTCGCATATGACCCGTACAAACCAGCTTCTGAGTTCCCGGACGGCGTTGAGGTTGTCCGCGACCTTGACCGCATCTTCAAAGAGTGCGACTATGTTTCCCTTCACTGCCCGAACACTCCGGTTACCAAGAACATGGTAAATAAAGAGCGTCTCGCAATGATGAAACCGACAGCATTCTTAATCAACACCGCACGCGGCGGCTGTGTGGACGAGGATGCTCTCTACGAGGCATGCAAGAATGGCGTGATCGCAGGTGCCGGTCTTGACGCAATCAAGAAGGAACCGGTTGATCCGGCTAACCCACTCTTAACTCTCGACAATGTTATCATCTATCCGCATATCGGCGGCAACACATCTGAAGCTGCCCATCGTGCTTCCTACTTCGCAGCTATGGGCGTTCAGGAAGTCTACGAAGGCAAGAAGCCGACATGGCCGATCAACGATGTTGACTATAAGACAGCTAAGACCTACACAGACACAAAGAAACCGGATACAAAACCGGCTGGAATGTTTGATTTCTAAACAATCGTTTGCCAACTTCTTTTCTCATATAACGAAAGCAGGCAGGACTTATCGGAGTGATAGGTTCTGCCTGTTTTGTTATACGTTTATAATTTTCATTCCCATGTATACCACGTCTTCCAGTGTGTTGATTTCCAGATCATCTGCATTCGTATACGAGCTTCCATTTACCGCATTATACAGACTCAGTAACTCCTCCTTCCCATGAAATACCATTCGGAAAAGACTGTCCTTAAAGTTTCTCTTTACTTTCGTCATAGTTTCTCCTTTCATTGTACACGATATGAAGTTTTTTTGCAATTTCGTGGGAATGATTTCAGAACTGAAGTCAGATACCACAGACGCCCGGAATTACGGGCTGCGATCTCCAGGAAAGAGATCTGGTTGATAGTCTTATATTAGCATATTTATTTCACAAACGAAAAAACGCACGTCCTGCTACAGCTCATTTCTGCATGCAAAACGTGCGTTTCCCGCTTTATTTTCAATTATTCATTTTTGAAATCTTCTTTTAACTTATTGAAAAAACCTTTCTTCTTTCCCTCCGGCGATGCAACCCCCTTCATCGCATCATCAAACTTTCTGAGGGCTTCTTTCTGCTCCTCCGTAAGCTTCTCCGGAACTGTAACAACAAGCGTTACATAATGGTCACCACGGATGTTCTTATTTCTCAGTGACGGAACACCCTTGCCGCGGAGACGTACCTTTGTGTCGGTCTGGGTTCCCGGTTTTACCTCGTACTCAACCTCGCCGTCGACGGTCTTGATCTTGATCGGACCTCCAAGGGCTGCTGTTGCGAAGGAGATCGGTACTGTGGAGAAGATGGATGTCTCCTGGCGCATAAATACCGGGCTTCTAGATACGGTTACCTCAACGAGAAGGTCTCCTCTCTCGCCGCCGTTCGTTCCGGGCTCTCCTTTTCCTGCGATGCGGATGCTCTGTCCGTTGTCGATACCTGCCGGGATCTTGACCTGAATCTTCTTCTTGCTGGAGATATATCCGGTACCGTAGCAGTCCGGGCACTTCTCCTTGACGATCTTACCGGTACCTCGGCAGTCCGGACATGTCTGGACATTCTGTACCTGACCGAAGAAGGACTGCTGGGTGTAGACGATCTTACCTTTACCGTTACATTTCGGGCAGGTAACCGGAGATGTACCAGGCTTTGCGCCTGTTCCGTGACATTTCGGACACTCATCCTTCAATGTGAGCTCGATCTCTTTCTCGCAGCCAAAGATTGCCTCTTCAAATGTGATCCTTACGCCGGTTCTTAAATTTGCGCCGCGCATGGGACCGTTGCTGCTTCTTCCGTAAGCGGAACGTCCACCTCCGAAGAAATCTCCGAAAATATCTCCAAAGATATCTCCCATGTCGGCTCCGTTGAAATCGAATCCGCCGTAGCCACCGGCCCCGCCTGCGCCTCCCTCAAAGGCTGCATGACCGAACTGGTCATACTTTCTTCTCTTTTCCGGATCACTTAAAACGCTGTATGCCTCGGAAGCTTCCTTAAACTTTGCCTCCGCCTCTTTATCTCCCGGATTTGCGTCCGGATGGTATTTCTTTGCAAGAACTCGATATGCTTTCTTTAACGCCGCTTCGTCCGCATTTTTCGGCACGCCGAGGACTTCGTAATAATCACGCTTGGTCTCTGCCATTTCTTTATTCTTACCTTTCCTGTTAGTGAGCGGTACCACGCTTCACGCGTACCTTTTTACGGAACCTGCCGACGGAAGCTTTCTTCAGACGTCACGGCTGAGTCCTGCCGCGGCAATATTTCCGGATCGTTGCCGATCAAAATCTTGATATAAGGCAACCGAAAGAACGCCCAAGATGGGGCGTTCTTTCGGATTTATAGTGCCTGACTCGGGCTGTCTTCCTGTTTTCATTTCACAAAAACAAGAGACCTTTGGCGTCCGCCAACTGGCAATTCCGGCTAAAAAGAACTTATGCAAGCTATCTTGCAACGTCCTTTCCAGCCCTCATTGTCGCTCGATCAAACTGTTATTTAGACTTCTTTGTAGTCGCCATCAACGACATCATCGCCATATCCAGCCTGGCTTGCGCTCTGTCCAGCCTGCGGACCTGCCTGGCCCTGTGCGCCTGCTGCGCCCTGAGCTGCCTGAGCCTGCTCATAAACCTTTGCGAAGAGCTTCTGCGCGCTGTTCATGAGTTTCTCTTTCGCTGCCTTGATCTCCTCGACCTGGGCGTCTGTCATCTGCTCTGCCGGAGCTTTGTTGATCGCTTCCTTGAGGGCATTCAAGTCGGCCTCAACAGCGGTCTTATCGTTTGCATCGATCTTATCGCCAACTTCTTCCATTGCCTTCTCTGTCTGGAATACCATGGAATCAGCTTCATTTCTTGTATCGATCGCTTCTTTCTTCTTCTTATCCTCAGCCTCGTAAGCCGCAGCCTCCTTAACAGCCTTATCGATATCATCCTTGGACATGTTGGATCCGGATGTGATGGTGATGTGCTGCTCTTTGCCTGTGCCAAGGTCCTTAGCGGATACGTTTACGATACCGTTTGCATCGATATCGAAGGTAACTTCGATCTGCGGAACACCTCTTCTTGCCGGAAGGATGCCGTCAAGACGGAACTGTCCAAGAGTCTTGTTGTCTCTTGCAAACTCACGCTCACCCTGTACAACGTGGATATCTACGGCTGTCTGGTTATCAGCAGCTGTGGAGAATACCTGGCTCTTCTTTGTCGGGATCGTTGTGTTTCTCTCGATCAGCTTTGTAGCAACGCCGCCCATTGTCTCGATGGAAAGGGAAAGCGGAGTTACATCGAGAAGAAGGATGTCACCTGCACCGGCATCGCCTGCTAACTTACCACCCTGGATCGCTGCACCGATGGCTACGCACTCATCCGGGTTTAAGCTCTTGCTCGGCTCTTTGCCTGTTAACTGTTTAACCTTTTCCTGTGCGGAAAGCATACGTGTGGAACCACCCACGAGGAGAACCTTGGAGAGCTCTGCTGCTGTTAAACCAGCGTCTCTTAACGCGTTCTGTACCGGAATTGCTGTTCTCTCAATGAGATCACTTGTCAGCTCATCGAATTTAGCTCTTGTGAGGTTCATATCTAAGTGCTTCGGTCCCTCAGCAGTTGCTGTGATGAACGGAAGGTTGATGTTTGTTGTTGTTGCGGAAGAAAGCTCTTTCTTTGCTTTCTCAGCAGCTTCTTTTAATCTCTGAAGTGCCATCTTATCACCGGAAAGATCTACGCCCTCTGTCTTCTTGAACTCGTCGATCATCCACTGTGTGACACGGTTATCGAAATCATCACCGCCGAGGTGTGTATCACCGTTCGTCGCAAGAACTTCGATAACGCCGTCACCGATCTCGATGATGGAAACATCGAATGTACCGCCGCCGAGGTCATATACCATGATCTTCTGCTCTTTCTCGTTGTCAAGACCGTAAGCAAGGGCTGCCGCTGTCGGCTCGTTGATGATACGCTTTACATCAAGACCGGCAATCTTACCTGCATCCTTTGTTGCCTGACGCTGGGCATCGTTGAAGTAAGCCGGAACTGTGATAACTGCCTCTGTTACCTTCTCTCCGAGGTAGCTCTCAGCATCTGCTTTTAACTTCTGAAGAATCATCGCGGAGATCTCCTGCGGTGTGTACTTCTTGCCGTCAATATCTACCTTGTAGTCGGTACCCATATGTCTCTTGATGGAGGAGATGGTTCTGTCAGCGTTTGTAACTGCCTGACGCTTTGCCGGCTCACCCACAAGTCTCTCACCTGTCTTTGTAAAAGCAACGATAGACGGTGTTGTTCTAACACCTTCTGTATTGGCGATAACTGTTGGTTTACCGCCTTCCATAACTGCTACGCAGCTGTTTGTTGTACCTAAGTCAATACCAATGATCTTACTCATAATGATTTTCCTCCTCTAAATTTGGAATATTAGGAATGAGTGGTCGTCCAGCAGTCTCTGCCGGATGATCACATTGTTTCAATGTTAGTTTGCAACCTGCACCATGCTGTGACGAACGATGGAATCTTTGTAGGTGTAGCCCTTCTGGAGTTCCACTGCCACAACATTCTCGCCGAGATTCTCATCCTCCACATGCATCACTGCGTTGTGGAAGTTCGGGTCGAACGGTTTTCCGACTGCCTCGATCGGCTTAACGCCCATATCATCGAGTGTCTTTACAAATTGCTTATATATCTTTTCCATTCCATCTGCAAACGCGGATCCTTTCGCGTCTTCCGGAATGGAATTAAGACCTCTTTCAAAGTTATCGACGATCGGAAGGATCTTTTCGATCACATCCTTCGCACCGATCTCATACATTGCGGACTTTTCCTTGTCCGTTCTCTTGCGGTAGTTATCAAACTCCGCCATGGATCTCTTGAGCTTGTCATTTAACTCATCGATCTTCTCGTCCTTCGGATCTTTCTTCTTTTCAGAAGCTTTTTCCTCTTTTTCGGACGTCTCTTTATTTTCTTTTTCGGAAGCGGCTGCCTCTTTGGTTTCTTTTTCCTCAGAAACGGCTTTTTCCGTTTTCTCTTTTTCTAACTCTTTCTCTTTCACTGCTCTCTTCACCTTTCATTTTTAAACGTTTCGTTCAGCTGCGCAACTAACGATCTCAAGGTCGATACGACTTTTTCGTAGTCCATTCGTTTTGGTCCCACGATACCGATCGTTCCGCGCATCCCATCGCCGAGCGCATAATTTGCGGTTACGATGCTGCAGTCTTTCATGCTCTGGACCGGAGTTTCATCTCCGATATAGACCTGAATTTCATTGTCCGGATCATCCGTTTTATTCTGCTGCTGCCCATCGATCAGTCCCCTGAGAAGTTCTTTATGTTCCAAAGTACCGATCAGCTGGCTCGCTTTTTCCGTATCGGAAAGCTCCGGGTATTTGAAAATATTGGTTGCCCCGCTGGTATAGATCTGGAGATCTTCGTCCTGGGAGCGGATCACTTCACTGACTTCATTCAGCACCAGATCCACCACTCTTCTGTGGGATCCGGCCTGTTCTTTCATTTTTGCGATCACGCCAAGGTTGATCTCCTCGATCGTCAGACCGTTCAGGCTGCTGTTTAAAAGAATATTTAAATTCAGAAGCTCTTCGTCACTGAGTTCCTCATCGATCGTAACAAAGGAGTTTCTTATAATATTTCCTTCCACAACGACTACCACCAGAAGTTTGTGTTCCTCCACCTTCGAGAGCTGGATAAACTTTAACTTTGTCTGGTTGTAACTCGGTCCGCTGATCAGGGTCGCATAGTTCGTATTGTTGGCAAGAACCTTTGCAAGCTGCTTCAGAAGCAGTTCCACGCGGTCTACCCGCTGGATCATAAGTTCCTGCATATGCTCGACCTGACTGTCTTTTTCCTTGATGATCTGGTCAACATAGAAACGGTAACCTTTATCGGAAGGAATTCGTCCCGCCGAGGTATGCGGCTGAATGATGTAGCCAAGTTCTTCCAGATCAGACATCTCATTTCGGATCGTCGCGGAGCTGAGCTTCAGATCCGAGTATTTGGAAATCGTTCTGGATCCCACCGGCTCACCGGTCTCCAGATACGTCTGGATAATCGCTTTTAAAATTTTTTCTTTTCTCTCATCCAGTTCCAAAACTCTCACCTCTTCTTTATTAGCACTCTTTATTGAGGAGTGCTAACATTTACAGTTGTTACTATATTACTTAGTGTGTTGTTTGTCAAGGGCTTTTGATAATTTTCACATTTTTTTCACTATTTTTTTCATCGCCTTTTTCTACCAGGATTTTACAGGATCCGCCCGGCTTTCCCCTGGATTTTCCTGTGAATCCCGGGGGCTTTGCGTCACATTAAGAACATTTCTGCCATATGGGGGGACTGTTTGCGTCCTGGCAGTAATACCCAAAAACTTGACAAATTTGGAAAATTATGTATAATACATACTTGTTTCCAAATTGTTACATTTCTATTACACATCTGCATATAATTTGTAATAGATATGAAACAAAAAAAGAAAGGATTGTTATATGAAGAAATTTAGATTGACCATCTGTGTTTTACTGACCGTCATTTCGATGCTCTTAAACACCGTATGTGCATTCGCAAGTACCCCGAAAAACTCTGGCCACCTGGACAGCATCGATGGAAATAAGGTTTCCGGATGGGCGTGGAACTCCGCTGCCCCGGATACCCCGGTCTCCGTCACCGTCACTGTGGCCAACTCCCATACAGGCGAGTCTCTTTTATCTGAGACCGCCGAAGCTGATATCGAGCGCAATGACTTAAAGGAAAGCGGCATCGGAAACGGTGCCCACGGCTTTGAGATCATGATCGACTGGTCCTCCATCCCGGATGATACCTACATGATCAAGCTCAGCGTGAACGGCACAGCACTTCCGTTAGCTTACCAGTACAATACCGCAACAAAGATCATCAAAAATGCCACCCTCGTTTCCTTAGGTACATTTAAGACCACAGCTTACTGCCCGTGCAGAAGCTGCTCCGAGGGCTACGGCCGTCTCACAAAGACCGGAACCCAGGCGACCGCAAGCCGCACCGTAGCCGTTGACCCGCGGGTCATTCCGCTTGGAAGCCACCTTTTGATCGATGGTGTCGAGTATATCGCTGAGGACGTCGGAGGCGGCGTCAAAGGAAAACATATCGATATTTTTTACAACACACATTCGGAAACAAGAGATCACGGCGTTGAGCGGTCTGAGGTCTATCTGATCCAGTCTTAAGTTCATCTGCCCCGTTATATGAGTTTCCACCCGATATATGACAGGACTGGAAGGACATCCACTAATAAATTCTTCCTGCTGCATGGCAAAAAAGGGAATCTCTCCTGAGCATGCGAAAATGCTCATGAAAGATTCCCTTTCTTAATTATACATATCTTATGTGAGTCAGGACCTCTCCTGAATTCACAGGCTTGCTCCTATCTTTAAACAGTATGCCCCTTCGCCACATAAAACGGCTGTGTATCCGTTCCTTTCAGCTCCTGGCCAACCTCAATCGTCACGTTCTTGTCTGTGACAACGTAATCCAGCCGTGCGCCTGCTTTCACCACCGTATCCTGCATCAGGACACTGTTTCTGATCTTTGCGCCCTTTGCGATCTTAACGCCTCGGAAGAGAACACAGTTCTCCACATCGCCTTCGATCACGCAGCCATCAGCCACAAGGTTATTTTTTGTCTTACATCCGTTAATATATCTTGTCGGGTTGTCATCACGGATCTTTGTGTAGATCTGGCCGCCGGTAAACAGCGCGTCCAGATTCTCATCATCGAGAAGTTTCATATTCTCATCGAAGTAGCTCTTTAAGCCGCAGATCCTCGCGTAATATCCATCATATTTATATCCGCGGATATTGTACTTCTCAAGACACGGTGCAAGGATATCACGCTCGAAGCAGGAGTATCCACGTACAAATGCCGCATGGATCTTATCGATCAGTGCTTCTCTATCCATAATATAAATATTCATGGAGAGGTTCTGTTTTCCGCACATTTCAGAATTCATAAAGATCCGTCTCACGCGTCCGTCATCAAGCTTTAACGTGTAATACATATCCCCGTGGGAACCTGCGCGGATCAGTTCCGCCGGAATCTCCTGCTCCGTGTAGGCAACCGTCACATCGGCACCGCTCTCGATATGTTCCGCTAACATTGCGTTGAAATCAAAATCCACCGCGATATTGGCGTCCATCATGATCACATACTTTTCTTTTTTGCTTTTCAGATACGGAAGGATGCTCTCAAGTGCCTCGACGCGTCCGCTGTAGACCTTCATATTTTTCTCCGCATAGGGCGGAAAAATACTGAGACCTCCGTTTTTTCTGAGAAGATCCCACGCTCGTCCGGAGCCCAGATGGTCCATCAGGGAATGATAATTCTCCCGGACCACGATGGCAATATTGCTGATCCCGCAGTTTGCGAGACTGGAAAGCAGGAAGTCGATGATCCGGTAACGTCCCGCAAACGGGATCGATGCCATCAGGCGGTCACCCGCAAGCTCCGGCACCAGATTATCATAACTATTTGGAAAAATAATACCGATCGCATTTGCATTGGAATTTACCATTGTTCTTCACCATCCTCCACATTTTTATTGACCATGGCGTTCGGGCCGATCTTTGCGCCCTTTCCGATGGTGATTCCGGAACCGATCGTCGCAACGCCGTGTTCTTCCCCCTTCGGCATGGATCCAACAACGGCATTTTCACCGATCACAACATTTTCCGCGACGATACAGTGTTCTACAACAGCTCCGGCCTTTATGACCGTTTTGCCCATGACAACGGCATCTTCGATCTTCGCTCCCTTTTCTACCCTGACACCGGAGAACAGGATCGAATGCTTAATACTTCCGTCGATCCGGCATCCGTCTGTGATCATGGAATTCTCAACGACTGCGTTGGAGCCGATCTTGTGACCGGTCATACCGCTGTTCCGGCTGTAGATCTTCCAGTTTTCATCAAAGATATCGATCCCGCTGTGTTCCGGATCAAGAACCTCCATATTTGCTTCCCAGAGGGATGAGATCGTTCCAACGTCCTTCCAGTATCCCGCAAAGTGGTACGCGTACATCTTCCGTCCGTCTTTTAAGAGGTTCGGAATGATGTTGTTTCCGAAATCATTCTCGGAATTCGGGTCTGCCTCATCCTCGATCAGGTACTTCTTTAAAATATCCCAGTTAAAGATATAGATTCCCATGGAAGCCAGATTCGACTTCGGGTTCTTCGGTTTCTCCTGAAACTCTGTGATCCGGTCGTCCCCATCCGCCACCATCAGACCAAAACGGGATGCCTCGTCCCACGGCACTTCCATAACCGCGACACTGAATTCTGCGCCTTTTTCCTTGTGGAAGCGCAGGAAATCACTGTAATCCTGCTTGCAGATCTGATCACCGGATAAGATGATCACATACTGCGGATCGTAGCGCTCGATGAACGGAATGTTCTGATAGATTGCGTTTGCGGTTCCCTTATACCAGTCGGAACCGGATGCCTTCTGATACGGCGGCAGTACATGTACTCCACCGTAAAGACGGTCGAGGTCCCACGGCTGGCCGTTTCCGATATACTCATTCAGTACCATCGGCTGGTACTGGGTCAGAATTCCCACGGTATCAATTCCGGAATTTACGCAGTTCGAGAGCGGAAAATCAATAATTCTGTATTTCCCGCCGAAAGGGACTGCCGGTTTTGCAAGCTTCTGTGTCAGTGCATAGAGTCTTGAACCCTGGCCGCCTGCAAGAAGCATTGCGATCATTTCCTTAGCCATAATAATATCCCCCTGTTTTTTGGATACAGTCTCTCCGTGCAAAATGTACAACCATGCATTTCATTGGATTGTACAAATCATATCACATTGTTGCCGTTTTTGATAGTGGTTTTATGCACTTTTACCATGTTTTTTACATGATCTATATATGTATTCTGCTTTTTTATCCTCTGTACCATTTAAGCTGCGCTTATGATCTACTTGTTTTTTCTCAGCATGCATGCCCTTTTTCACTCCACGCAGGATCTCTGACATCGAAAACTACGGCTGAAAAAAAGCGCGGTCTCCGCAGGATCTTTAGTCCTGCAGAAACTGCGCCATAATATAATTGCTCACATCAAGTCCATAATCCGTCAGAACGAACCGGTCGCCCTGAAATACCGCTGCTTTTTCCGCCACAAACGTTTCCATGAGCCCTGGATAAACGTCCTTTGCGGACACCCCGAACCTTCGCTCAAACTCCGGAAGGGACACCCCGGCTGTCATCCGTAGTCCCACATAGAAGAATTCCTCCTCCATGTCTTTCTTCGTGAGCTTTTCCACATCCGTAAACATCCCCGGCTTTTCTTCCAGATACTGCTTCATATCGGAATTGACCGCAAACCTACAGCCGTCCATGTAGGAGGATGCCCCGAGTCCCAGTCCCAGGTAGGGCAAGCCTGTCCAATAACCGATATTGTGGCGGCACGCTCTCCCCGGCTTCGCATAGTTTGAGATCTCGTACCGCTCATACCCACAGTCCCGCAGGAACCGCTTCGTCTCGTGGTACATCTCCCTCTCGGAATCCTCGTCGGGAAGAAGTTTCCGTCCCTCTTCGCTCCCGTACTTCTCACCGAAAGGAGTTCCATCCTCAATGATCAGGCTGTACGCCGAGATATGTTCCGGATTCAGGTCCGTGACCCGCTTTAAGGTGTCCTTCCAGGACTCGCGGGTCTGTCCCGGCAACGCTGACATAAGGTCGATATTGATGTTCGTGAACCCGCACTCCCGGGCCAGATGGAAGCTCTCCAGGAATTCCGCCCAGGTATGGATCCGGCCGAGAAGCTTTAGCTCTCTGTCATTTGCTGATTGGAGTCCAAAGCTCAGGCGATTGATCCCGGCCCGCCTGTAATCTGTGAGTTTCTCCCTTGTCACGGTTCCAGGGTTCGCCTCCATGGAGATCTCCGCGCCTTCCGCCACATGAAACGCCTTCCGCACATGTTCCATGATCCCGACAATCAGCGCCGAATCCGGCACGGACGGGGTTCCGCCGCCGATAAAGATCGTATCTACCGGAATGTCCCCGTATTTTTTTCCCATGGCGTCAATATCTTCCCTGAGCCGCCTCGTGTACAGGTTCTGGGTCTCCTGGTCCGTCGGAAATGAAAGGAAGTCGCAGTAAGCGCATTTTCTCACACAGAACGGCATGTGCAGATATAATTCCATGCCCCCGTTCATGCGAGAACCTCACTGAGCATCTCGATCTCGTCCTCGAACAGGCAGTATCCCGGATCATGGGCTTTCACCGCCGCCAGGACATCCTCGATCCGCATCCACTTCACAGACTCCACTTCTTCTTTCTGAAGCTTGAGTTTTTCGATCTCTACCGGCTTTTCATAAGCAAAAACATGACTCTTCTCATGATTCTTAAAGATCCGTCCATGGAACTCGCCTTCATAGCGTCCGTCATGGACCCCGACAAGCCGCAGGTCTTCCGGCTCTGCCGCAATTCCCAGCTCTTCCTTCAACTCCCTGAGCGCCGACTCCAGATAGTCCTGTCCCGCCGGAATATGCCCGGCGCTGGAGATATCGTAGCAGCCCCCGAAGGAGTCCTTCTCGCGGCTCCGCTTCTGTAAAAGCAGGTCATGTCCGCCGTCCCTCCGTCTTCTTACGACCCAGACATGGCTCGTCCGGTGCCAGTCACCGTTGAGATGGACCAGCGTGCGCTCTCTCACCTGTCCCGACGGCTCTCCATTCTCATCGAGGAGATCAAGAAGCTCCAGCGGCTTTCCGTCCAGGACCGCTTCCTTTAAGAGATCATCCTGGTAGCGGAGTTTCAAAGAGAAAAACGGTGCTTCCTCGTCGAGAAGCCGATGGAAGATCCGGTCGCCTTCCCAGAGGTTCAGGCTGTCGATCTCAGTCTTAGGAACCCACTCCAGAGTCCCCTCATTGCAGTCTGCCAGCTCACCTGTAAAGCCATCTGCCGTGTAGAGGAAAATGTACTCCATTTCGGCATCATCATCATTGTACATGAAAGTCAGAACGCCCCGAAGTCTATAGCTTGTGAGTGTCAGGCCTGTCTCCTCCTTCGTCTCCCTTAAAATGCAGTCCTCCGGGCTCTCCCCCCGCTCAAACTTCCCGCCAATGCCGATCCACTTGTCTTTATTGACGTCGTGTTTCTTCTTGATACGATGGATCATCAGGTATTTGTCATCTTTTTCAATGTAGCATAATGTTGTAAGCTTCATAATAGTTCCTCATCTATGTGCAAAAAAGTCCATTTCTTCGAACGATCTGAAATGGACTTTTTATCTGGATCAATATTTTAATTTACTCCTCGTCCAGCTTCAGAACGCTCATAAACGCCTTCTGCGGAATCTCCACGTTTCCGACCTGGCGCATACGCTTCTTGCCTTCCTTCTGCTTCTCGAGAAGCTTCTTCTTACGGGAGATATCGCCGCCGTAGCACTTCGCGAGGACATCCTTTCTCATGGCTCTCACCGTCTCACGGGCAATGATCTTACCACCCACAGCAGCCTGGATCGGAATCTCGAACAAATGCTTCGGGATCTCATCCTTCAGCTTTTCGCACATCTTTCTGCCGCGCTCGTAAGCGGATCCCTCAAACACGATGAAGGAAAGGGCATCCACAGTTTCCTTATTGATCAGGATATCGAGTTTTACAAGCTGTGACTGCTCGTATCCCTTCAACTCGTAGTCGAAGGACGCGTAACCGCGGGATCTTGATTTCAGCGCGTCAAAGAAGTCGTAGATGATCTCGTTTAACGGAAGCTCATACTTTAAGAGTGCACGCGTCTCTTCCATATATTCCATGCCGAGGTAAACGCCGCGGCGTTCCTGGCATAACTGCATGATCGCGCCCACAAATTCTGTAGTCACCATGATCTCTGCGGAGACGATCGGCTCCTCCATATATTCGATTTCGGACGGATCCGGCATGTTGGACGGGTTCGTGAGGTCGATCACCTCGCCGTTCGTCTTGTGGATCCGGTATACAACGCCCGGTGCCGTCGTCACGAGGTCAAGGTTGTACTCGCGCTCCAGGCGCTCCTGGATGATCTCCAGGTGTAAAAGCCCTAAGAATCCGCAGCGGAATCCGAAGCCCAGTGCGATGGATGTCTCCGGCTCAAAGAACAGGGACGCGTCGTTTAACTGCAGCTTCTCTAAAGCATCACGGAGCTCCGGATATTTCGCTCCATCCGCCGGATAGAGTCCGCAGTACACCATCGGTGTTACCTTCTTATATCCCGGAAGTGGGGCCGCGCACGGATTTAAGCGGTTCGTCACCGTATCACCCACGCGGGTATCCTTCACATTCTTGATGCTGGCTGTAATGTATCCAACCATGCCGGCCCGGAGCTCATCACAGGGGATAAATTGGCCTGCGCCGAAATATCCGACCTCAACGACATCGTAGGAAGCTCCCGTCGCCATCATCTGGATCGGGGTGCCTTTCTTCACGGTTCCCTCTTTCACACGGCAGAATACGATAACACCGCGGTAGGAATCGTAGAGTGAGTCAAAGATCAGCGCCTGAAGCGGTGCCTCCGGATCCCCCTTCGGAGCCGGGATCTTATGGACGATCGCTTCCAAAACATCCTCGATATTGAGTCCCATCTTTGCAGAGATCCTCGGTGCGTCGTGAGCCTCAAGTCCGATCACGTCCTCGATCTCCTCCGCCACACGGTCCGGATCAGCGCTCGGAAGGTCGATCTTATTGATGACCGGGACAACATCAAGATCATGGTCAAGGGCAAGATACACATTTGCAAGCGTCTGGGCCTCAATGCCCTGAGCTGCATCTACAACAAGGATCGCACCGTCACACGCCGCAAGACTTCGGGATACCTCATAGTTAAAGTCAACGTGACCTGGGGTATCGATCAGATTAAAGATATACTCCTCGCCGTCCTTTGCTTTGTAAACCGTGCGGACTGCCTGGGATTTGATCGTGATTCCGCGCTCTCTCTCAAGATCCATATTGTCAAGGATCTGGGCCTGCATCTCACGGCTGGTTAAAAGACCGGTCTTCTCGATAATGCGGTCCGCCAGCGTGGATTTACCGTGGTCGATATGGGCAATGATACAGAAATTTCTGATTTTATCCTGGGAATAATGAACCATTCATGTTCCTCTCTTCTATATGATTTCTTCTTTATATGATCCATTTCTCTGTCACTGCTTGTCGGACCACCAGATCTCTACTCCTGATCGTTCGGTCCATCGGAAAATACCTTTATACACAGGAATTTCTCCCTTGGGGACAGAAATGGCAATTTATCATGTTAAATATAGCATTTTTTAGGTTTCCGCGCAAGCGGTAGTATGAGGTTTGGATGCGATAAAAAATAGACAAAAAGCTGACAAATTACAATTCTTTTATGTGTTGTAAAATCAATTGACATTCCATCCATTCTGATTTAGACTTTAATTAACATTTTGTCACGTATATTCAGGACTTTTCTTCGTCCCGTCACCCGTCCACCTTTTCTATCATTTCAGCAGCTATCCTGCATGTTCGCAGATCCTGTATATTCCTTGACCAGTCTGCGTTTTCTGAATGGCTGCCCGGGAGATAACATATGAATCAAACTCAGAAAAAACAGCAGTCCATGGACATGACCTCAGGGTCCATCACAAAGCTCCTGATCATGTTCGCGGTTCCTCTCGTGATCGGAAACCTTTTTCAACAGCTATACAACACTGTGGACAGTCTCGTTGTTGGAAACTTTGTCGGCTCCCATGCTCTCGCCGCCGTAGGTTCCACCACCAGCATCATCAACATGATCGTCATGTTCTTTACCGGTACCTCTGTTGGTGCCGGCGTCGTCATCAGCCGGTACTACGGGGCCCACGATGATGAAAAGCTTCACATTGCCGTGGAGACCACGATGGCAGTGACTTTCATCTGTGGGATCATTTTTACAGGTCTTGGAATCTTTGTTGCCCCCTATATGTTAAAATTTATGTCCACACCGGATGATGTCCTGCCGTCCGCCTCCGTATACTTAAAGATCTATTTTTCCGGCGTTTTCGGTCTGCTTGTATACAACATGGGAAGTGCTATCCTGCGTGCCGTTGGCGATACGAAGCGGCCGCTGTACTTCCTCTGTCTCTCCAGTGTCATGAATATCGGCCTTGACCTTCTTTTTGTAGTGGGATTCGGCATGGCCATCGAGGGGGTTGCATACGCGACGATCATCTCCCAGTTTATTTCCGCAATTCTCGTGCTCATCGTTCTCACCAGAAGCACGGAGAATTACCGCCTGACCTGGAAAGACCTGCGGATCGACAAAAAAATCTTCCGGCAGATCCTCATGATCGGACTTCCGACAGGATTTCAGCAGTCACTGACATCATTTTCCAACGTGTATGTCCAGTCCTACATCAACACCTTCGGATCCAGCTGTATGGCCGGATGGAGCAGCTACTCAAAGATCGACCAGTTTGTCTTTCTTCCGATGCAGAGTATCGGACAGGCATCCACGACCTTTATGAGCCAGAATCTTGGAGCCGGGAATCTGCCCCGCGCGAAAAAAGGAACCGGTGTGGCGCTCCGGCTGGCACTCCTCATTACATTCGCCAGCGCTGGGATCCTTTTCCTCTTTGCGCCTCGGCTCGTCGCAGTCTTCAACCAGGAGCCTGACGTTGTCCGGTACGGAACCATGTTTCTCCGGATGAACGTGTTCATGCTGGCATTCTGCTGCCCGAACCAGGTCGTTGCGGGCGCGATGCGCGGAGCCGGAGATTCCAGGACACCGATGCTGATCATGCTGTTCTCCTTTGTCCTGTTCCGCCAGATCTATCTCTATATCGCGACCTCGATCTGCAATACAGCCGCAGTTGTCGGATTCGGATATCCAGTGGGCTGGATCGTAGCTTCGGTTCTCGTAGAGCTCTACTATATGTCCGGAAAATGGGAGAAAAAGATCAATATGTAACCACTCCCTGCGTTCTTTCTATTCTCCTGTAAGTACCTGATCCAGGAGATCAGCTAACGGCACCATCGCCGCTTTCGCCTCCGCATACGTGTTTGTCTGGGCGCCCACCTCAATGAGGGCGGAACGCGCCCGGACATGCTCGTTATAGCGGAGGCCTTTTAAATAGATCTTTCGCGTAAGTCCCGGATATTTTCCAGCAGCCAGAAGCTGCATCTGAAAGCTGAACGCCAGGTTTTCCTTGAGATTTGGATTCGGAAGATACTCGATGGGGCCGTCCGGGCTCATGGATGTCCCGTTGAAGAACATGATCTTCGCGGTCTCCGTCCCGTCGATCTCCGTCACAAGTCTCGTCCCATCCGAGACGCCGTCCCGGTGGACATCCAAGACCACCTCGATAGACGGGTATTTCTGCAGGAGACCAGAGATCCCGTCGAGGGCGTAGGTATACGCCGCACTGCGGTCCAGCTTTCCGTTCCGGTAATCGTAGACGCTCTCATCATGGTACACGTTGTACCCCTTTTCCCTGAGAAGCTTCGCCAGGCACTCTCCGAGGTGGATCACGTCCGCCTCCGAATTTTCCGGGTAGTCGGCGTAGGTCTCCTGGGAGTGGGTGTGGTAGATCAGGATCTGGGGGATGTCGGCGTTTTTTTCGATGGAAAGGTCCGCGGCGAGGAAATTCTCCGCCCGCATCAGGTCCCGGCCCGCCGTTGTTGTGGGGTGGACGTTGTAGAATTTTTTCATCAGGTAGTCGTAATCGTTGAGTTTTTCTAAAATGATGCCGGAATTTCCGGTGTTGAAGGTTCCTGCTGCGAGCAGGCCTGCGAGTGTCGTCTTTTCATTCTGGGATGATCCGTTTTCTCCAGTTCCGCTTTTTCCCGAATTCCCCCATTCTTCTGAACTTTCTGTTTTTGTTCTGTCTTGTGCATTTTCATCCGCATTTCCGCTTCCCCATGCATTCTTCCCACGATCATCTCCGTAAACTCCCTGATTTTGTTCCCTGTCTGCGATCCATTCTGCCCGCAGCACCCCATTCTCATTCTCGATCCCAAATATCTCCTCATACTCCTTTGTCCGCCTGCTGCCATTTTTTCTGCTCTCCAGATAAAAAGCCGTACCCTCATCCTCCTTCCACGCCGGAAGAAATCCCCGTACCACATCATCCGCGATCCGCACCGCGTAATTTTCATAGAAATCCTTCCATGCGCCCGCACACAACTCACGTCCGAGATACAGAGCCGCCACGCAGACCACCGCCAACACGATCCACCGCCCGGCATACTGGATCATCCCGATGATATTTCCGATCATCTGCACAACAAACAGGCGGTCCGCCTGAAGCATCCGCTTAAAATAGTACCATCTCCGCCTCATATCTGCCGCCTGATTCGCCGTTTCTTTACAGTTTATGTGAATATGCGGTTATTCAGTACCTGCGCAACCATACTGCCGCCGCAAAATCCGAACCATATCAGCCAGGCACCAACAACCATTTCCGAATAAAAAATGCAGAGTTTATCACATATATCACGCAAATCTATGCAGTTCTGAACAACGCCTCATGGATCGCCTCCGAGATCGTAAAGCTCAGAAAATCCACCCGCTCATCAATATCATGGGGCGTCACATACATGGGACCGAGGTCCGGCTTTAAGAGTTCCTTAACAAGCTCATAAGATTCTTCTACCCGAAGAATTTCCAGCTTCTTCTCTCTGGATTTTCTTTTCTTTTCACCATTTCGATCTCTGTCCGAGTCTTCTGCTTCCCTTACCTCATCATCTTTTTTCAAAACATCACACCCTATCTTCTCCCTCAACACCTCCGTCATCACCTCCACCGTATCATACACGATCGCCGCCGCCCCGACGACCATCGGGATCCCGATCGCAAACACAGGAATCCCCAGTGTCTCCTCCGTCAGCCCGCTCCGGTGATTCCCGACCCCGGATCCCGGCTGGATCCCCGTATCAGAGAGCTGCACCGTGACTCCCAGTCTCCCGGCACTTCTCGCCGCCAACGCATCCACAACGATCACTGCGTCCGGCTCCGTCTCCTGCACAATGCCTTTCACGATCTCCGCCGTCTCCATCCCCGTCTGCGCCATGACCCCCGGCGTGATCCCGCTTAAGACCGGATACCCGTGCTTCCTGCAAAAATCCGTCCCATACTCCAGCTCCAGATGCCTCGTCGCTTGAAGATGCTCCAAAACCTTCGGGCCCAAAGCATCCGGCGTCGCCTCCGGATTTCCCAGGCCAACAACCAGAGTTCTCACCGGCCGCCCCATCTTCTCCGTCTCAAGCCCATGCTCCTTTAGCATCCCCCGCAAAAGCCCCGCCAACTCCTCCGAGACCTCCCTGTGATAATCATCATCCTTCTTCGCCAGCGAAGCCGCCTCCACCGTCAAATACATCCCCACCGGCTTTCCCAGCGCCTTCTCTCCTCTCTCATCACACACCGCGACCTCCGTCACCCGGATCCCAGTCTCCTCCTTCTCCCACTCCCGCACCCGGATCCCCGGAATCTCACTCCCCTGCACCTTCTCTCTCTCCTCCAGCGCCAGATCCGTCCTCACCGTAAACTCCACATCCGCCTGTCTCATAAACACGCCTCCTATCTCAACTTTCTCCTTATTTTTCTCGCAAAAAAGCAATTTATGTATTGACATACCGGGAAATATTCGCTAGAATGTAATAGTATGTTTACATTGAACTGTCCGTGTCCAGGCTTTGATGCAAAACAAACAGAGATAATTTTTTAAAATAATATGGAGGTGTACAGATTGGCTAACATCAAATCTGCAAAGAAAAGAATCGTAGTAGCAGAGACAAGAGCTGCTAGAAACAAAGCAATCAGATCCAAAGTGAAAACTTTCGTTAAGAAGGTAGAGGCTGCAATTACTGCTGGTGACAAGGCTGCTGCACAGGCTGCACTTCTTGCTGCTACAAGCGAAATCGATAAGGCTACTTCCAAGGGCGTATATCACAAGAATACCGCTTCCAGAAAAGTATCCCGTTTGGCTAAAGCTGTAAGCGCAATGGCTTAATTTATCATCGAACTGGATTATTACGCATAAATAAAAAGAACCGCTGTTTCCGAGGTGTGTCAGAAACAGCGGTTCTTTTTTATATCTCAGCACCGGTCAATGTACCCAGCAGGTTCGGAGACTCCTGCTCGATCTTTCTTATCGGATCCAGCTCCAGCACCGGTCAATGTACCCAGCTCCATCCAACCCCCAGCGCAGGCCTGCCTTCGGACCCGGATGCCTGATTGCGGGGGCTCTGGCTTCCTCTTGGCTCGCAGGAAAATGCGTTGGAGGAAAGGTGACACTTGTCTGAGCGCAGCGAGTTGTGTCACCTTTTCTCCGCCCTTAGCATTTTTCTGCAAGCCTAGAGGAACCGCCCCTGAAATCCACCAGCACCCGAATCCGAAGCCAGGCCTGCGCGTCCTTTTGCCAAGTTGATCCAACCTTACTCATACTTCTTCGCAATCAGCAACTCCACCGCCAACCGATCCGAGAGTCGACCGGTTTTCACAGCCTCCTCCGATTCCACACAAAACTCCACATAAGAAAGAATCTGCTCCCTCGTAAACGCCCTCGCCTGCGCCATCAGCTTCCCCGCCACAAACGGCGGTACCTTCACCCTGGACGCGATCTCACTCTTCTGCGCCCCCTTCCCCGCCAATTCCTTCACCTGCAGAAGCTGGTTAAACTGCTTCGCGATCAAAAACATGATCCGCATCGGCGGCTCCTTCAGAGTCAGAAGATCCTCATAGAGATCCATCGCCTTCCTCGTATTCCCCGCCACGATCGCCGTCACCATCTCAAAGATCCGGTTCGTCACATGGACCGTCCCGACCGCCTCCACGTCCTCCTTCGTGATCACCTCGCGCCCCATGGTATAGCAGATCAGCTTCTCCAGCTCCATCCTGATATTCTCCATGTCATCCCCGGTCCGCTCCATAAAATACTCCATGACCTGGCGCGTGATCTTCTTCCCGTCCTTCGAAAGGATCCCCGCTGCCCAGCGCATCAGCTGGTCCGCGTCCTGCTTCTTTAATTCCGCTGCATACCCGTTGTCCTTCACCTTCTTGTAGAGCTTATTCCTCTTGTCGACCTCATTCTCCACAAACACCATACATGTAGACTCCGGGATCTCCGGGATATAATTCACAAGCTCCTCCGGCGCACTGCTCTTAAAAAATCCGCTGCCATCGATCAGCACAAGTCTCCGCTCAGCAAAAAAAGGCATGGTGTCCGCGAGACTAATGATCTCTTTCACATCCTGTCCCTTGCCCTCAAAATAATTATAATTCATCGTGTCATCCCCGGCGATCGCCTCCCGGAGACGCTTTTTATAACTGTTCACAAGAAACGGCTCATCCCCAAACAGCAAATAGACTCTCCTAAATGTCTTATCCTTAATATCCTGGTTTAAAGTCTGCATAGCCGCCTCCGTAAACTGTCTTATTGGTATCATTTTGAAACTTTTCTAATTTTATCAGATATACGAACACTGGTCAAGCTGCGCCTTCGGGCGCTTCGCGTCCTCCTCATCCTTTTTCTTCACGAGCACCACCAGGCTGTACACGAAGAATACAATGAAGACGATCGCTGCGGACATCGCCGCTGGGCTGCTCCAGGACAGTGTGATAATGTAGGACGGGATGATATACGGCGCGAGGACCAGAAGTTCTAAGAGTTTCTTTCTCTTTACATTCGTATAGGCGGTTAAGAATACAAAAAAGCTTCCCGCCGCCACCGCGATGACTGTTGACGCGGTGGATATGATAAGCGTATTCCGGACCGCCTTCACTGTTCTCTCCTCATGCAGCATGTCCACATAGTTTTGCAGACCAAAGCCTCCGTCGGTCGTCAGGCTCATCCGAAGGAAACTTAAAATCGGCATAATGAATATGAAGCACACTGCGATGAAAAAGAGGATCCGGCCTGCAATTGTTTTAATTTTACTGGATTTCATGTTTTTTCCTCTTATTATAGAAACGCGATGTAAAATGCAAAACGGACTTTTTGTAAAATCCTTGTAAGCGGAAGTTAAAACTTTTCCTTCCGATGTAAAGCACGGTCAGTCTGTGTCAAGCGGAAGCATCGTTTTTATTTTGAGTTTCTTTCCATCTGTCCGGACCATGACAGCGCCGGAAAGGCCTGTTTCATAGATCTTTGATCCATGTTCTAAAAGCCGCTCCCGGACTTTCTCCGCAGGATGTCCGTACCGGTTCTTTCTTCCGTAGGAGAGGATCGTCACGGATGGGGACAGTTTTTCTATAAACTCTTCGCTGGATGAGGTGGCGGAACCGTGATGTCCGGCTTTTAAGATCGTCACCGGAGTCAGAACGCCGGAAGTCAAAAGTGTTTCCTCCCCGGATGTCTCCATATCTCCCGTGAGGAGAATGGAAAAACGTCCGTAGGTCAGGCGGAACACCAGGGATTCCTCATTCCGGTCCGTGAACTCTGTTCCGCCATCCGGCGACAGGCATTCCATGGACATTCCTTTTCCCGGAAAGTTATTCCATATATCTCCCTTTTGGGCATAAAAAACAGGAACATCCCGCTTTTTCGCAAGCTCCGCCATCTTCCCGTAGATCTCATCCTTTCCCGCCTCCGGCATCATGAGACCTCCCACCCGGATTCCCGATTCCGGGTGTTCCAGAAGATACCGGATCCCGTTCATGTGATCCTGGTCCCCGTGGGTCATGACCGCAAGATCCAGACGCGTCACCCCCTGGCTCTTAAGATACGGCACCAGAACCTTCTCTCCGATGGATTTCTGCTGGCTGCTGCCGCAGTCCACCAGGATCGTATGGGATTCGGAGCGCAGAACGATTCCGTCGCCCTGGCCTACGTCGAGGAATGTGGCAGAGAGTCCGGTTTGGCGGGATGGGAGCAGGAAAAGAAATGCCGCAAGCCAGGCGGCGCATAATAACACCAGGCGATGTTTTTTATTTTCCGCAATCTCCATCCCCCTCTCATAAACAACTGATCCGAATATCATCAATCCATAATAACACCCAATTTTCCATATTTCCGGCTGCCCCAGCACCAGCTCTGCCCCCGGAAGCTCCCCTGTCCAATTACATATCACCTCATAAAATTTCAAAATATAATGCGCGCCTCCAAGCATCGCACCCCCAACCGATTCTGATAAAAAAGACAGACCTAGTCCAAGAAATCCCGATATGACCACATACGTCATAAGCGGGATCACAATTAGATTTAAGAACACCCCGTAGACCGGTATCCCAAAAGAATGCCAGAGAATGACCGGCGCTGTCACCACCTGGATCGAAAGACTTGTAAAGAACGCGGACGCTGCCGCAGATATTTTTTCATCCGTAAAAAGCTTTTCCCCCCGCGAAGAAAAAAGCCTGCCGGGATAGATCAGTGATGTCACCGCAAGAAAGGACAGCTGAAAGGACGCCTGGGACAGCAGATACGGATGGGCAAGCAGCAATCCTGCCGCCGGAATACACATTGCCGTCGGAAGATCGTATGTCCGCCCTACGGCCGCCGCGAGAAAGGAGAGCCCTGCCATTGACACCGCCCGGGCCACAGACGCGCCGCTGCCCACCATCATGCCGTAGGCGCAGAGAAATCCCCCTGCGAAGATCCCGGAGATCCAGAACCCCGCCCCGCCTTTCCTGAAAATCTTCCAGATTCCCAGCCCCACAATGGAGACATGAAGCCCGCTGATGGCAAGGAGGTGGGATATCCCATTCTTCCGGTAAAGTTCATAAATTTCACTGTCCAGATCATCCTTCTCCCCAAAGAGAACCGCCGACAGAATTCCAGCGTCCTCCGGGAGAGCGATCGCCTTTAACTGCTCAGAAAAGCACCTCCGGATCCGGTACAGGCTGTCCGAAAATACATGTACCTTCCCGCCAGTCACCGTATATCCCTCCACATAGATGATCCCGGAAATTCCGCGGGACCTGCAATACAGACGGTAGTCAAACGCCCCAGGATTTCTCGCCGGATCTGCCGTTTTTCCCTCTCCGAAGACTCGGATTTTCTCACCGACAGCGGGTGATGGTTTTTGCTTCGAAACCGCCTCAGCTGCTTCCCCTGTTTTATTCACATCCAGATAACATAAAACTCTTCGAAGCTTCTCACCAGACTCCCCATCTTTACCTTCCATTGCGCAATCCCTAAGCACGACCTCCAGCGTCCCATCCTTCTCCTTCACCGACTGGACAGTTCCCTGAAGAACCACGCCATCCTCATGTTCCTCCCGGAAAAATCCCTCCTCCCGGGAGAAAACCGCCTGCTCCGCTCCCATCCGAAGACATCCGGCAGACATTCCCGCCACAAAAAGAAAGACCGGCAGCCCATATCTGCTCTTCCGGCGGGCAAACACGCACACCAAAAAGAGCAGCCAGACTGCCAGTCCAAAAATCATCTGCTCTGCCGGGATCCACAGGTTCAGTGCCTCTCCAAGTACCAATCCCCCTGTCACACACAGCAAAGGCCTTTTAATCGTTTTTTCCTCCTACGATATAATCGTAATTTCGTTCAAATACCGTGCTTAACGGAATCTGGTCCCGGAACACATCGTCCTGGGATCCGTTGATCCGGATCTGCACACGGCTCACCGTCGAGAGCTCCGCAAGGGAATCCACGATGGAATAGATCGGAATATATGCCGCCACATCCAGAGTGCTGTTTAAAAACGCCGCGTCAAGGTTGATTGAGCAGACCGAATCATTGACGGACACATTCAAAAGCTTCACATCTGACGGGATCGTCGCATAATGTCCAAGCTCCTGAGGACCTTCGATCAGCTGTTCCACGATGAGGCGCTCCAGGGATGTATTGCTGTTCTGCATAACTTCCCGCTTTTCCTCCACCAGCTGGTCTCCCGCCTCATTGGCAAAATACAGCGTCAGCTCCGTCCGCTCGAAGGAGTTGACATCGCGGATGCTGTCCACAAAATCAGAGGCGGAAAGCATTCCCACCGGGTTTCCCGCAGCGTCCGTGATCGGCTGCTCCGCGCAGTAGATGCTCAGATACTCGATATCCGGAATCTGGGTCAGTGTTTTCGTCAGCGCCGCCCGGCACAGGATCTCCTGCACCGAATTCATCAGCGCATAGTTGGCATCTGCATATAAATACAGAACATTCCCCTCGATCCGGTAGGTGATCTTTTCGATCCGCTCCGGCAGCGCTCTCTGACAATCGAGGTCCGCCGGCACATTTCCCATCTTATCGAGAAGTTCCCGGACCAGTGCATCCAGGTCCGTCGTCTCCGTCCGGTACTCGCTTCCAACGAGCTGGATCCCGGACGTGTTTAAATAGTAGATCGTATAGGCATTTCCGCTCTGCTCCACGGTCGTCTTTCCCGTACAGCCGCTTAAGGCGAACAGGACCGCGAAGAGGAGAAAAAACACCCGAAACATCCTAAATTTCTTCATTTTTCTCCCTCCTACGGAATATAGATCAACGGGATCCGCACCATAAAGGTACTTCCCTCGCCCTCGACACTGTCCACACGGATCGCGCCGTGATGCATCAGGACCACACTTTTCGTGATCGCAAGTCCAAGCCCTGTTCCGCCGGTCTCCCTGGATCTCGCCTTGTCCACGCGGTAGAAGCGTTCGAACACGCGCTCCTTAAACTCCGCAGGAATACCGATTCCGGAATCCGCAACCTTTAAATAGAAGAACTTGTGGTCGGCATCCAGTGTGACCCGGACCCATCCGTCTTCCTTATTATATTTGACCGCATTCTCCACCAGGTTATTCACCGCCAGGGAGAATTTCACCTCGTCAATATCCGCTGAGACATCGCGCTTACTCTCGAAGATCAGCTCGATATTCCGCTTTCTGGCGATGGGACGCAGGCGTTTTAAGACCATCTCGATCAGTCCGTTGATCTGGACCTGGCAGCAGGAAAGTCCCGAGGACGCCTTGTCCATGCGGACCAGAGTCAGAAGATCGTCGATGATCTTACTCTCACGGTCGATCTCATCGGAGATATCGTGCATGAATTCCTGGTAAAGTTCCTTCGGCGTGTCCTCCATTCCCATCAGGGAATCCGCAAGGACACGGATCGACGTGATCGGAGTCTTGAGCTCATGGGAGACATTGGAAACAAACTCCTGTCTCGACTGGTCCACGGCCTTCAGCTTCTCCAGGGTTTTATTGATGGTCTCGGAGATCTGCTTTGTCTCCCGGTACGCCTCCTCATTGACATCCTCATCCAGGTTTCCCTCACCTACACGCCGGATCGACGCGATCAGGCTTCCAAAGGGCTTCATGATAAAATGGACCGAGAGGACCGCAAGGATCAGCAGGATCACGAAGATCATCATCTCGTACAGGGATGCCTTATCATTCAGACTGTCCTCCAGACTGTACATGCTCTCCGTCGACGCTGTCACGATCATCACGCCCGCAGTCTTTCCCGTTGTGATGGTTCCCGTCTCCTGCTCAAACTCCGGAATTGGGATTGCCAGGACGAAATAGTGTTTCAGGCTGTCATACCGGCTCGTATTCTCACCCTGGAAGCACCTGATCACCTCATTGGAAATCAATGTCTTTCCCTTCGAGAGAGAAAACGTATCCTCTACGATCTTAAACCCGGAGTTTACGATCAGGATCCGTCCACTGAAGATATCCGAGAGCAGGGAGAGCTCCGTATCGATGGCGGCGTTGTCCACCACCGAGTTTGTGAGATATCCAGTTCTTGACATCTTATTGCTCAGGATCTGACACTGATTCTGGACATCAATGATCCGGCGCTCCACCTGACTCTGTCTTGAGGAACTGGCAAGGATCCGGCTCTCCACGAGAAGCGGGATCATACAGAACATCACCATCAGGATGATCAGGGGAACCTTGACGCTCGGCGTATGCTTCCGGTAAATTTTCCGGATCCTTTCCCTAATTTTTCTCATGTTCCTCTTCCATCTTTCTCGTTGCCGTCACAGCAAGGCTGCCCGGTCCGATATGGCACGCGATGCTTAAGGAAAGCGGTGCCATGTATACATCAGCATTCGGGAAGCGCTCTTCGACCTCTTTCTTAAACTCCAGCGCTGCTTCCTCGTTGTCGGTGTGGGCGATTGCCAGATGGCAGTTTCTGCACTCACTGTCGTGAAGCCTCCCGTCCAGCTCTTTCTGGATCGCGTTCATCATCATGGTCTTTGCCTGCTTCATGGTACGGGCTTTCGCGAAGGAATCAAGCTTTTCACCTAAAATGATCAGCACTGGCTTGATTTTTAAAAGTGTGCCGAGAGCCGCTGCAGCCGGTGTGATCCGGCCGCCCTTTTTCAGGTATTTTAAGGTATCGACGGTGATGAAGATGACGGAATCAGCCGCAGTCTTCTCCAGGCGCTTCTTGATCTGCGTTCCGTCCATCCCCATAGCTGCCAGCATCTGCGCGTCCTTTACAGACTGATACTGGGTCACGGAGATCCGTCGATTGTCAACGACGAACACTTTTCCCTCGTACTCATCCTCTCCCGCCAGCATCATCGCTGTGGAGCAGGATCCGGAAAGTCCGGAGGACATCGGGATATGGATGATCTGGTCATACTCTTTTAAGAGCTTGTCCCACATCTTCAGGATGGAATCTGGTGTGGGCTGGGAGGTAGCGATATCAGCATTGTCCTTTAATCTCTGGTAGAACTGCTCCCGTGTCAGTGTGATATCTTCGTAATATGTTTCTCCATCTATCATAAACGGCATTGGCAGAACCGCAACTCCCATCTCTTTTGCCTGAGCCTGGGTGATTCCGCTGTTGCTGTCTGTTACAACTGCAATTTTCATACAAAACTGCCCCTTTCTGTTTCTCTTTCGTCCGCCCTCTTTCTCTCCATTCCATACGGACAGGACTCGCTCCTATTTTAACCGATTTCCTACCTAAATGGAAGTGCAAAACTGCCCAAACTGTGGACGAAATAGAAAATTTATGATATGCTGAGCAGTAAGTGAGTGAAAAACATGCTCGCATGTTTGGCACGAGCGGCGAAGCGGATTACGGCAGCCGCAAAGCAGCGCTTAGTGTGAAAGCGCAGACCGTAATATGCAATGTATTTTTAATATGGGGGTACAGATTATGCCTTATTGTCCGAAATGCGATATGGAATTTGTCGAGGGAATCAAAGTCTGCAGCGATTGCGGCGGTCCCCTCGTGGAATCAAAAGAAGTGGCGGAAGCCATGAAAAAGAAGGAACAGGAAGAACAGCTTGCCGCCATGGCGCAGGAGATGGATCCGTTTTCCGGTGAAGGGACTGATACGGAGTTCTCCGGGGATAATCCACCCGAGAAGTCTTCCCCGGCCGCTGAGCCGGTCCACGCCTACGTGGATAAGGGCCAGCGCTACGATGACATGAGTTCCTCCGCATCCGCGTTCTTCTTAGTCGGCGGGGTACTTGCCATCGGCGCGGCACTCTGCCTTCTGGGAATTTTCCATCTCCCAATGGCAGGATTCCAGAAATATATGTTTGAGGGCGTTCTCGTTGTTCTCGCCATCGGCAGCTTTGTCGTTGCAGTCTCCTCAAGGAAGCGCGCTGCCGAGTTAAAGGTGGAAGCCGACGATGAAAAACGCCAGACCCAGGAGATCATCGATTGGTTCTTAAAGAATTACTCCGCAAAAGAGCTGGATGAGCAGCTTCTGATGGAAGACCCGGACCTCTCCGGCGAGGAACTGAGTCTCAAGCGCTTCGAGCTGATCCAGGATTTCCTCATCACCGGCCGCGACATCCCTGACCAGTCCTATGCGGATTCGCTCTGTGAGACGCTGTATACGAAGCTATACGATCAGGAATAATTCTCAATTGGTAACTATTCAGTCCCTTCATAGTTACGTGCAAAAATCCCATCAGCTTCGCTGATGGGATTTTTGCCTTCCAGCCTATGTTTTCTTACGGTCAGCGCAGCAAGCGCGCAGACCTACTGAACAGTTACCTCAATTGTACATAAAAGACTGTCTGACCGATGAACCTGATTCATCAGCCGGGCAGTCTTTTTAATTTTCTTATTCAAATTTCACGATTTCCTTCTTCAGCCTCATCATGATCTTCTTCTCCAACCTCGAAATATATGACTGGGAGATCCCCATGAGATCCGCCACCTCTTTCTGCGTCATCTCCGCCCCATCCCGGCGCTTCAGACCATAGCGCAGCTCCACGATTTTTCTCTCCCTCGGGCTTAAGCGGCTCACCGCATTCTTAAGAAGGTCTTTTTCCACCTCATCCTCCATGTCTTTATAGATCACATCCTCCTCCGTCCCGAGAATATCCGACAGCAGAAGCTCATTCCCGTCCCAGTCCACGTTTAACGGCTCATCGATGGAAACCTCAAGCTTCATCTTGCTGGTCCTACGAAGATACATCAGGATCTCATTCTCAATACATCTGGACGCATAGGTCGCCAGCTTGATATTTTTCGTCGGGTTAAAGGTGTTGATGGCCTTGATGAGTCCAATGGTCCCGATGGAGATCAGGTCCTCTACGCCAACGCTGGTATTGTCAAATTTCTTTGCTATGTAGACAACCAGGCGGAGATTGTGCTCGATCAACTCTGCCTTTGCCTCTTTCTCCTCTTCGGTTCCAAACTTATTTAACGCCTCAGTCTCCTCCTTCAGTGACAGCGGAGCCGGAAGAATATCCGCACCTCCAATATAATGGATCTCCCCCCGCTCCGGACGAATCATCGTGCGGAACCCCATCACTTTTTTGAGGCGGAACCGGTTTGGCATAGAAATTCTCATAATCATACTCATTCTCTCCTTTTTCTAACTGTTAGTCACCTTCACAGTTATTTTTTCACACATCGTCGTTCAGACTTCATGTCAATCCCCTATTGCCACAGGCACATTTTCCCCTGACACCAGACACTCCGGCAGTATCATCGTAAAATCCTTCCCGAAAAACAGAGGTTCCTTCGAAATCGCCACGATCGGACGCTCGATCCGGATACTCCCGCACTCTTCGGACATGACCTCCATCCGGTCAAAGAGAACTCCCGGCAGCATTCCATTTTCCGTTCCGACAGCCCGGTATGGGATCATAAGGACTCCCGCCTTCTCGCCTAAGAACTCTTTCGCATCCGCCGCCGCGATAATGCTCACCGGCTTTCCCGTCACAGGCTCCACGAGCCGATTCCCTGAATCCGCCATCGCCGTGAACTCCTTCGACTTTTCATTTAAGAAAAGACGGACCTGATACCGTGTTTTCCCGATCATCGGCCGCCTCACAAGAGCTACCGCCAAGAAACGAACTCCCATACAGAAAAATCCCATAAACATCAGACTTTTCCAGCCTGTAAGAAAACACCGCTCCCGCAGAATCGCCAGCCCACTCTGCAAAATCCCTGCGGATAAGACCAGGACTCCCAGTTCCTTCCCGCGCCACTTCAAAACTTTCATCCAGGAATCTCCTCTATCTGCAGAAGCATTCCTTTTCTCCTGGCGCATGGTCTGTTTTCCCGGAAAAGCGATCCAGATCATCAAAAATCCTGTCACCAGCAGTTTCCAAACTTCCCATATCCCAGCGAATACCGGCTGTCCGCCTGCAGGACATCTTCCCATAAGTTCCAGATAAACGCTTCCAGTACTGCAGAGTCCCCCGGCGATCCCGGCGCCCAGAAGTCTCAAGGCCTCTGCCCGCCTTCTCATAAGCACCGCCGCCAGCCATAAGATCAAAACATCCCGGTACACCTCCTCCAGAAAAAAGAGATCGGCGTACCAATCATACTCCACCGGACTTCCTCCTTTCCCTGGCATCCCTTTCTGATGTTTTCCCATAGTATACCTGTCTTTCTCTCCAGAATTTGTCAAAGCAGGGACGAGAAATTTGAAAACCCATCGGGTCGTTTTAACAGAATCTCTCCTGTTTTTTCATGAAGATCAGAGATTTCCGCAGACATTTGTGGAATACACGAAAAAAGAAGAACAAAAAGAGAGCAGATCTGGACAATTTTTGTCGCGATCTGCGGTGAAATTTCAGAAATATTTCGCGCGAGTGCGCATCATTGGCACGTTAGTGCCTTTTGTGTAATAGGGAATTCCTCGGAATTTCCTATTACACAAAAAGACCTGGAAAAGATTTCTCTCTTCCAGGTCTCAATATGTTCATAAATTGTAACTGTTCAATAGGTCTGCGCACTTGCTGCGCTGACCGTAAGAAAACATAGGCTGGAAGGCAAAAATCCCATCAGCGAAGCTGATCTGGAATGGATTTTTGCACGTAACTATGAAGGTACTGAATAGTTACCATAAATTAAATTCCAATACGGCTTGTCCGTCCTCAGAATCTTATCTGCGGTTCTTTAAGAAATCCGGGATATTGATCTGGGTCTCGCCGCGCTGTGCCGGACGGTAAACCGGGGCATTTCCAGTCGGGATGTTGTACTTCGGTGCGGAAGTCTCTGTTGTAGCTGCTGCCTCAGACGGAGTCTTTACGGACGGAGCAGTTCTCTGAACCGGGGCCTGCTGAGCCGGTACCTTTGTCTTGTAGTTTGTGAAATCCTTCATTGCGCGCTCAACCGGTGTGTTTGCACCGTGTGCGTCAAGGCCTGTAGCGATAACTGTGATCGTTACCTCGTCCTCCGCATTCTCATCGTACATAGCGCCGAAGATGATGTTAGCGTCATCGCCTGCAAGCTCCTGAACATAGCCAGCAGCCTCGTTTGCCTCGATCAGGCTGATGTCGCCGGAAATGTTGATGATAACGTGGGAAGCACCCTCGATGGTTGTCTCAAGAAGCGGGCTGGATACAGCCTGCTTAACAGCCTCAAGTGCCTTCTCGTCGCCCTTCGCCTTACCAATACCGATATGAGCGATGCCCTTATCTGTCATAACAGTCTGAACATCAGCGAAGTCAAGGTTGATAAGACCCGGAACATTGATCAGGTCTGTGATTCCCTGTACTGCCTGAAGAAGAACCTCATCGGCTTTCTTTAATGCATCCGGCATGGTTGTCCGTCTGTCAACGATCTCAAGGAGACGGTCGTTTGGGATCACGATCAGAGTATCCACTGCGTTCTTTAAGTTCTCGATTCCCTTTAACGCGTTGTTCATTCTCTGTCTGGCTTCGAAGCGGAACGGCTTTGTTACAACGCCGACTGTAAGAATTCCCATGTCTTTTGCGATCTGAGCGATCACCGGAGCTGCACCGGTACCGGTTCCGCCTCCCATACCACAGGTAACGAATACCATATCTGCGCCCTTAAGTGCCTGGGAGATTTCCTCCTGGCTCTCCTCAGCTGCCTTCTCGCCGATCTCCGGCTTTGCGCCTGCGCCGAGTCCCTTTGTGAGCTTCTCACCGATCTGCATGGCAGTCGGAGCTTTACAGAACTGAAGCGCCTGTTTATCTGTGTTGATACCGATAAACTCAACGCCCATAATATTTTCTTCTACCATGCGGTTTACCGCGTTATTTCCGGCACCGCCGACACCGATCACAAGAATTCTTGCGGCATTCTCTGCCTCGTTTATCTTAATCTCTAACAAGAATGTCTCCTCCTTTAATATCTATCAATCTATTACATCTGTATTAGCATGGTCATAAAAATCCCAAGTTAATCTAACATATATCATATTTGATTTTTTGAAAAATATCAACCTTAAATTTATGGTTTTTTTGAAAAAAACACTGATTTTCCGCTGTCCCCGGCCTAAGCTTTCTTACGGTCAGCGCAGCAAGTGCGCAGACCTGATGAATCGTTACTCTAATTCTTCTTCACAAAACGGTACGTCGGGCTGGAATTCGTCTCGTCATAGGTATCCAGATACAGCGTACCCGAAAGTCCTGTGAGCTCCGTCATGATATCGTGAAGCTCCGCGATCTTTCCGTCAAGGCTATCCGAATTTCCAAGCTCCACCGTGATGTCCCCCATCACAAGCTCCGCCTCATTGTAGCTGTTATAGTTGATCTTGTCCACCTGGATATCGCTGACATTCAGCACCTGGGTCAGGTTTAAGATCTCGCCGAAAATATCCTGATCCGCCACCGGAAGCGGCTGGTGCAGGACGATATGTCCGAACTCGAGACCAGCGATCACCGGAACGCCCGGAAGCTGCTCGGAAGAGCTCTCCACAATGATTCCGTCCTTATCGAAGTACATGTAGCTGCTCATGTAGGAGACGCAGCCCACAACGCTCTTCTCAAACACAACGACCTCCACCTTTGTGGGGCTCTTGAAATTGATCTTATATTCCTCGATAAACGGAATGGACTTGTGCTCCTTAAACCGGTTCTGATAATAGCAGAACGCGGAATTTCTGGACCACTTGCCGTCAAATAAGAGCGACTCGATCTGTTCCTTCGTATACTGCTTATTTCCGCTCACTTCCACATCCTTGATCCGTATCGAAAAGACAAGAACGAGAAGAATGACGAGAATCGCCAGGATCACTCCAATGATGATCCCCGTCTTTCTTCCTCCTCTCCTGTTGTACATTCCAAATCCGCTGCTGCTTCTTCTTCCGAAATGGAAATTGAAGCCGCGTCTTCCAAATCCAAGACCTCTTCTTCTAAATAACATTTTCTCTTCACCTGTTATCTGATCACTTGTTCTCACGTAACATCATTGGGACCCGCGCACCTGCCACACTGATCACCGGAAGACTCTGGTCTGGAGCAAAAAACCCATTGCCACGATCATCACAGCTCATCTTCCTCTATGTCTGCCCCAAGCTTTCTCAAATCTCTTCCGATATCCTCGTACCCGCGCTTTAAATGTCCACTGTCCGAGATCACGCTGAGTCCGTCCGCCGCCAGGGCCGCCACCAAAAGCGCCGCCCCGCCGCGAAGATCCGGCGTCTCCGCAATTCCCGGAACAAGAGGATATCTTCCTCTTATTATGGCTGTATCTTTATGGAGCGATACGTCGGCCCCAAAGGCTGCAAGCCGCATCGCCGCCTCAAACCGTGCCTCATACACGGTCTCTTTAAACCGACTCTCCCCGCTTCCCGCTGCCTCCACGGCGAGAAAGACAGACTGAAGATCCGTCGGAAATCCCGGGTATGGCCCGGTGTCGATCTCGACCCCGGCCGGACGCCGTTCCATCACCATACCGATCCTGGCTTTCGGTCCGGTCGCCCCGGATATCCGGATCCCGGCTCCCATTTTTCGGAGTGCCTTTAACGGTTCTACCAGAACCACCGGATCCACACCGGTGATCTCGATCTCCCCGCCGGCTGCCGCTGCCGCCGCCAGGTATGTCCCCGCACAGATTCTGTCTCCTGCCGTCACATGATCCGTCGGAAAGAGCTTTTCCACCCCATCCACCGTGATAGTCCCGGTGCGCTCCCCGGATATCTTTGCTCCCATAGAACGCAGGAAGCTGCAGAGTTCCACGATCTCCGGCTCCCTGGCACAGTTTAGGAGCTTTGTCGTGCCGGATGCCAGAGCGGCAGCCATCAACGCGTTCTCCGTCGCCCCGACACTGGGATATGGAAAACGGAATGTTGTTCCACAAAGCTTTTTCGCTTTTGCAATCAGCATTCCGCCATCATCAAGTATCTCTGCTCCCATTGCCCGGAGCACATCCAGGTGAAAATCGATCGGACGTTTTCCGATCACACAGCCGCCCGGATACCAGGTCGTCACCTCCCCGGCCCTGGATAACAGCGGTCCCAAAAGCAGGCTGGAAGACCGCATCTTCCCCACCGTCTTCTCGGAGATCACCGTTCCAGAAAGCCCGGAGGCATCGATCTCCAGGACATCGTCCTGAAACATCACCTGACACCCAAGGTCCCTTAAGATCTCCGCCATGAGGAACACGTCCGAAATTCTCGGAACATTCCGTATCTCGGTTCTTCCCTCTGTCAAAAGACTCACCGCCATCATGGGCAGCACCGCGTTTTTTGCACCCTGGACTTTTATTTTTCCATGCAGAGGCTTAAGCCCCTGAACTTTAAACACCTGCAAACCGATTCCCCCGCATATGCCGCTATAAAACAGTATATGCAAGAGTATCAATTATGTTACTGCTGTTCCAGCCTGATCTGGTTGGACACACTTAGTACCATTCCCATCTCAATCATCAAAAACAGCACCGACGTACCCCCGTAACTGATAAACGGAAGCGTGATTCCCGTGTTCGGAATCACATTCGTAACAACGGCAATGTTCAAGACGACCTGGATCGCGATATGTGCCAGAACACCTGTCACCAGCATTGCACCAAATAGATCCGGCGCATTTCCGGCGATGACTAAAAATCTGTACAGCATGAACAGGAACATGAATATCACGGCTACCGCGCCGAAAAGTCCCAGCTCCTCACAGATCACCGCGAAGATCATATCGTTCTGCGGCTCCGGAAGGAAGCTTAACTTCTGGATACTCTGTCCCAGTCCCTTTCCGAGAAGGCCGCCGGAACCGATGGCGTACAGTCCCTGAAGGACCTGATATCCACCGGACTTCGGATACGCCTCCGGGTTTTTCCACACCAGGATTCGGCTCAGCTGGTAGGAATGGAGGATTCCCGCCTTCTCGAGGGCGATGGCCACAGGCGGCGCGAAGACGATGACAGTGATTCCAAGCGCCACCGTCGCAATAAATGGCCATTTTCTCTTGCACGCGATAAACATCATGACGAAAGCGATTCCGCAGATGATGATACCGGAGCTTAAGTTGTTCATGGTGACGAGAAGTGCCAGAGGTCCGATGAGGACCGCGATCATTCCCCACACCCGCCATTCATTGATCTGCTTTCCAAGTCTCGTGATGAGCACGGCCAGAAGCAGGATCACCACGATCTTTACAAGCTCTGCAGGCTGGAAACGCAGGGATCTTGTTCCCAGCCATCTTTTCTTGCCGTTAACCGCGATTCCCAGTGGTGTAAATGTTACAAGGATCTCGCAGATATAGGATACCACTACTGCCGGAACAGTAAACTTCGCCAAGAAGTGATAGTCGATCTTTGAAATGATCAGCATCAGGATGAATCCAGCCACGGCGATCTGTCCCTGACGCACCATGTAGTAGTTGGACGGCTGCCTGCTCACCTGGGCATTGTAGGCGCTGGAACTGTAGATCATGATCAGTCCGAATACCGTAAGGAAGATAATGACCACTAAGAGGTCATAGTCGTAAAAACGGCGTGCTTTCTTTTTCCGTTTTCCCTCTTCCTGTACAGGAGCCCCGTACATCTGCTGCTGCCGCAGCATTTCCTGTCTCTGCTGCATCTCACGGCGCTGCTGCATCAGAAGCTGCTCTCTTCGCTGTCCCTCCTGCTGGCGTTTCGCCCGCTCTCTTTCAATCTGCTGACGCTCCAACTGTTCTCCGGACATCTGCTGTCTCTGCATCTGCTGTCTCTGCATCTGCTGACGATGTACCTGCTGTCTCTGCGCCTGTGCCCTGCCGCCGGCTTTTCGAACTTTCTTTCGAGCCACGCTAAGCCTCCATTACAGCGCGTTGACGCATTCCTTAAAGATTCGTCCGCGCTCCTCAAAGTTCTTGAACATTCCCCAGCTTGCGCATGCCGGAGAGAGCAGCACATAATCGCCTGCATTCGCGTAAGAAGCGCATACCTGAACGGCCTCCTGCATGTCTTCCGCGTACATGATATCCGTGATACCATGTTTCTTTGCGCACTCAGCGATCTTATCTCTTGTCTGGCCAATGAGGACGAGATAGCGGACTTTTCCGTCAAAGTTCTCGATCCACTCGTCATACTCGGAATGCTTGTCATATCCGCCTGCGATTAAAAGTGTCGGTCCCGGCATCGCCTTGATGGCCTGGATCGCCGCATCCGGGTTTGTTCCCTTGGAGTCATTATAATAAGTAACGCCGAAACGCTCTCTTACATACTCGATCCTGTGCTCTACAGCCTTGAACTCCCTGCATGCCTCGCGGATCATATCCATCGGGACGCCTAAATGGATCGCGATGGCAACGGCTGTCATCACGTTCTCGTGGTTATGTCTTCCGATGATGTTTAACTCGTTGACATCGAGGACCTTCTCGTTCTTTCCATCATGGCGGTAAACGATGAAATCTCCGTCCATGAAGATGCCCTCGTCGAGCTTCTCCTTGCTGCTGAAGTAGAGGACCTTGCACTTTAAGGTCTTTCCGAATTCTCTGAGGACCGGATCCTCGTAGTTTAATACGCAGGTATCTTCCTCTGTCTGGTTTCTTGTGATCCCCTCTTTGACCTGAATATAGCACTCCATGGTCTTATGGCGGTCCAGATGGTCCGGAGTGATGTTTGTGATCGCGGACACATTCGGATGGAAATCCATGATGGTCTCAAGCTGGAAGCTGGAAACCTCCGCGACGGTAACGGACTCGTCTGTGGTTTCAAGAGCGTGAGCGGTGTACGGATCACCGATGTTTCCTACTACGAATACGCTCTTATAGAACTTTCTCATGATCTCGCCTGTGAGGGCTGTCGTTGTTGTCTTTCCGTTTGTACCTGTGATAGCCGCAAGTTTTCCCTTTGAGCAGTGGTAAGCAAGCTCGATTTCACTCCAGATCGGGATCTTCGCCTCGTCGATCACCGCAACGAACGGTGACTCAAGCGGAATACCAGGGCTGATGACGCATAACTCCACACCCATAAGGTCTGTCTTCTTCAGTTCACCGAGAACGATCGTCACCTTCGCACCCTCATCAAATTTTGCTTTCAGCTTCTCTTCGGAAAGCTTCTCATTTCCATCATAAAGAACCACTTCGCCGCCCTGGGCAAGCAGAAGCTTTGCGGCAGAAATACCGCTGATTCCCGTTCCTGCAACTAATACTTTCTGTGACATGGTTTCTCCTCCTATATACTCGTAATGAATGACCGCTCAGCCTGCTATTTTCCTGCGCATGTCTGAACATTTACCCTAATTATAATCCCATGTAGGCAACCAGGCAAAGGATCGCCGTAACGATCGAAAATACTGCGACAACTCTCGTCTCGGACCATCCGCAAAGCTCGAAATGGTGGTGGATCGGAGCCATCTTGAAGATTCTCTTCCCGCCAGTCTTTTTAAAGTATGTGACCTGAATGATGACGGAGAGGACCTCCACCAGGTAGATCAGGCCAACGACGGCGATAAAGATCGGCATCTGCATCATGAACGCGCTGGATGCCACGAAACCGCCGAGGGCCAGGGAACCCGTGTCTCCCATGAACACCTTCGCCGGATATACGTTGAACAGTAAAAAGCCTAACAGACTTCCCACAACGGCACCTGTGATCGGGCTGATCCCGCTGTTTTCTCCGATGGCAACCACGGTGAAGAATGTCGCCACAAGGATCGTAACACTTGTGCAGAGACCGTCAAGACCGTCTGTAAAGTTTACACCGTTGTCGGTTCCGAGAACGATAAAGAATACCGCCGGAATAAACAGCCAGCCGAGATTCAGATAATATCCATTTTCAAATCCGCCAGTGAAAGGGATCAGCATTCCTGTTCCCACTTCTCCGGAAGTCATCAGATAGTAGGTGAAAATCCCCGTGATGATGAACTGACCGATGAGCTTCTGGATCGGGTTTAAACCTTCCGAACGCTTCATGACGATCTTGATGTAGTCATCCAGAAAACCGATGATTCCGAATCCCACCGTCACGAAGAGGATCGGGATGATCCGCGGATAGCTCTTAATGTAAAATAAGGATGTGATCACGATCGCCGTGAGGATGATGAGTCCTCCCATCGTCGGTGTTCCCTGTTTCTTTAAATGGCTCTGCGGACCGTCATCGCGGACCTGCTGTCCGAATTTCAGCCGGTGAAGAAATGGAATGATCACCGGGCAGAGCGCTGCGCTGATTGCGAAGGCGATAATGATCGCCAGAATTGTCTCATTTACCATGCTGAACCTCATATTTTCCTGCTGCACCTCATACTTCCTATGTAAATTGACATGCCGTCTTCCGACAGCACCATGAAATTCAGCTGTTCCGCGCCTTCGGCGCTCCCACAGCTGCCGCCTGACAACATTTCATAGCGTAAATAGTATACGTCCTTTTTTCCCAATAATCAATCAGAACATTTGATACAAAGGCCAAAAGACCTGAATTTCTCCTGCCATCTGTGCTCACATACGCACAAAGCGCAGAGCGGTTCAATATTAATCCGTCTCCGAAACCGACGTGATATCCAGATACGGAAGAATATTCGAAAAAATATCAGCCACCACCGGTGCCGCGATGGTTCCGCCGTAATAGATCCCCACCGGCTCGTCGATAGTGATCAGCGCGATGACCTGGGGATCATCGGCGGGCGCAAATCCTAAAAAAGAAGAAATATATTTCTTTAAGCTTCTCGGCAGCTTCTCCGATGTCGCCGTCTTTCCGCCGACCCGGTAACCTGGAAGCTTCGCCCGCTTTCCGCTTCCTTCCGCCACTACCTGCTCTAAAATATACCGCATGGTCTCGCTGGTAGCTTCCGACACGACTCCCATCCGCTCCGGATAGGAAAACTTCTGGTAATATGTCCCATCCGTGCTCTCCACATTCATCGCAAAGTGGGGCGTGATCCGCCTGCCCCCGTTTATGATGGAGGACGCCGTCGTGATGAGCTGGATCGGCGTGATCTGAAAGGACTGTCCAAAGGAGACGGTGGCGAGCTCCACAAGTCCCATATTTTCCTTCTTGTGCATGATCGTCGCTGCCTCGCCGGGCAGATCGATCCCGGTCTTTCCGAGAAGCCCAAACTGTTCGAAATAATGATAGAACGAATCCACGCCAAGTCGCGCGCCAACGTCGATAAACACCGGGTTACAGGAGTTCATGGCTCCCTGTAAAAATGTCTCTCCTCCATGTCCACCGATCTTATGGCAGCGGATCTTCCGGTCTTCCACGATCCGGAAGCCCGGGCAGGAGAACCTGTCATCCAGATGGACCACTCCCGCCTCCAGCCCTGCTGCGGCGGTGATGATCTTAAATGTGGAGCCGGGCTCGTAGGTATCGTTGATGCAGCGATTCCGCCACATCTTATTTCTCGCGTCCTGAAGCTCCGTCCCAGTGAGTCCGCCGCTTTCCACATTCAGCGTGAACGGGTCGTTCAGATCAAACTCCGGGACATTTACCATAGCGTAGATCTCCCCATTCCGGGGATTCATGACGATCACGGAGACCGCCTTCGCACCTTTTTTCTCCATGACCTGGTACGCCGCCTGCTCCGCGTACTTCTGGATGTTCACATCCAGGCTCACGGTCAGGGTATTTCCGGGCACCGGCTCCACCCGCTCCTCCGCGGCATTCTGGAGTTCCGTGCCCTTCGCGTCGGAGGTCGTCAGTATCAGACCATCCCTGCCCTTTAAGTACCTCTCGTACATGACCTCCAGGCCGATGATCCCCTGATTGTCCGCTCCGGTGAATCCCAGGACCTTTGATGCGAGACTTCCGTAAGGATAATATCTCTTATAATCCTCATCGACCTTCACACCGGAGAGTCCGAGATTCATGATCTGGTCCCCCACCGACTTCTCCACATTTGTCCGGATGATCTCCCTGGAAGACCACTTTTCTACCTTTTTCCGGACCTCCGGCTCCGGAAGCTCCAGGATCCGCACCAGCTCCCGGATCACCTTCTCCGGCTCCGTCACCTGATTGTGGATCACGGACACGGTGCAGACCGTCCGGTTCGCGGCGATCACAGTGCCATTCCGATCCACGATCTCGCCCCGGGCAGCCTTGATGGTCCGCTCCCTCTTGTGGAGCTCATCCGCCATCTTGCTGTAGTGGTCCGACCTCGCGATCATCAGGAATCCCAGCTGGGCGCACAGCCCCACCATCAGAAGCACCGAGATTAAAAAAACGATAAAAAGCTTCTTTCTGTGATGTGTCAGAAATTCCGCCATGTCAAAACCTTCATCTTAAAAGTCTTGGTAATTAATATACGGGACTTCCCGTTTCCTCATGCACGGATTTTATTACATTGCAAGAAATCCAGCCAGCGCCCTCTTCGCCCCGGCCATTCTCTCCTCAAACTGCGGATAGAATTCCTCTTCCTTATTATAAGGAATCAGATAAAACTGTTTCATAAGATAAAGACTCACGGTCTTCGCCGCCTGTCCGGAGGTGTCTTTTCCGATCACCCGCTCCAGATCCTTTAAAAAGTAATGCCAGGTACAGACAAACTCATCATACCGCTTCGGCTCCGGCATATCGATCCATTTTTTAACCTTTACCTTGGTCCTGGTCTCCTTCGCGCACTCGTAAACCTGCAAAAAATACTTAAAACCGCCGTCCCCATAAATTCTTCCAAGCGGAAACAGCCGGCAGATCCCTGGGCGGTACGCATGAATCCTGCAGCGTCCATTCTGGTCTAAAAAGGAACAGGCCTCCTCCTCCCCCGCCATCTTGAGGTTCGGGAGAATGATCCCATCCACCACATTAAGTTCCAGAGGTCCCGCGAGAAGCGTCTCAAAGGTCTTCCCTGTCCCCGCCGTCATGCGGTACGCGTCAAAAGGATCGAGAACCACGGAGGTTCCCATCCCGGTACAGCAGGCATGGCAGCCCTCACACCCTGCGCAGTCCGCCTTCACCATATCATCCAGGCCATAGAGTTTTCCGTCGGAAACCTCCGCCATATCCATCTCTCTCTTCATGATCTTCTCCTATTATTCCCCATATGTAATTGTTCAGTACTCACCGGCATCTTCTTCCAAATGTATGGCAACAGCCACCCTATATACTAATTTGTGCAGGAAAACGCTTATGCAAGCAAGCTTGCAGCACATTTTTCTGCACAAATATAAATCACTACATGGCTAAACTGTCAGCAGATCACTGCGCGGTCTGCGTTGTCTCCTCCGCTCCATTCTTCATGGTCTCAGTCTCCTGAACCGATTCCATACTCTGGGCTTCGCCCGCACTCTCCGCCGCGGATCCCGATCCGTCGGACGGCATATCATCCGGAAGTCCAAGACCGTCATCATACGGAATCACTTCTTCCTCCGGCGCAGGCTCTGTCTGAATCACATTTCCTTCCGCATCCGTCGGTGCCTCAGTCTCCGCCGCGGTCTCGCCGGTTCCAGGCTCCAGTCCACCCTCGTTGTTATTCGTGATCCCCTCATTCTGATCCGCAAGACTTGCGTCCTCCGTCGTCGTATCCGTATCCGGGAATACATTTAAGTATGGAAGCGCTTCCGCCATGATCTTCTGGAAAACCTCTGTGGCGAAAGTGCTGTGCGCCTGCTCTTTGCCCGGAAGATTCGGGGTATCGATGACCACGTACATAAGAAGCTGCGGGTCATCCGCCGGCGCAAATCCACAGAAGGATACGAGATAGTTGTGGGCGGAACGCGGAAGCTTCTCCGCCGTTCCCGTCTTTCCGCCGACCTTGTATCCGGCAACCCGTCCCGCCTTACCGGTTCCTTCCTCATCGTCAACGGTCATAAACAGCGCATGCCTGATAAAGTCGCTGGTGGACTGGGAAACCGTCTCCCGCACCAGATTCGGCTCTATTTTCTTCACAACAGAACCCTGATCATTTAAGATCTGCTTTACCACATGGGGCTCATAGTAGGAACCGCCGTTGATGACAGAGGCGAATGCCGCCGCCATCTGGATCATCGTGCTGTTATAGCTCTGTCCGAAGGAGTTTACCGCAAGGTCTGTCGGGCCCATATTGTCCGCATTGTAGATCAGTCCATATGCCTCTCCCGGAAGATCGATTCCGGTCTTCTGACCCATGCCGAATAATTTCTGATATTTTGCAAACCGCTGTACTCCGAGTTTCGCCGCGATCTGCATCATAGCATCGTTGCAGGATTTCATTAAGGACTGCTCCAACGTCAGGATTCCGTGTCCATAGATATTGGAACATTTGATCCTGTAGCCGCCAACATCCTGTCCGCCGTCGCAGAGAAATGTATCATTCTGACTGATGACGCCTTCCTCAAGCCCCGCCGCAACTGTCATCGGCTTCGCCGGGGAACCCGGCTCGTAAGTATCATTTACACAGAAATTTCTCCACATCTGGTTCCAGGCATCCATCCTGCCCTCATCCGTCATGGCCGTGATCTCTTCCTGAGAATAGGCATAGCTCAGATCTCTCGGATTATTCAGATCAAATCTGCGGTTGGAGGACATGGCAAGGATCTCACCGTTTCTCGGATCCATGGCGATAACAGCCGCCGTCTTGCTTCCGATCCCGCTCATCCATTCGTCGATATACTTTTCCACGATCCTCTGGATATTCACATCGATGGTGGAGACGATGGTATTTCCGTTCTCAGCGGATTTAATGACCTTCTCCATGTTGGACTCGTCATCCAGGTATCCATACTCTCTTCCGTTTGTTCCGGTGAGCTGGTCATTGTAATACTGCTCAATTCCGCCACTTCCCTGCTTTCCGTTATCGTAGGAGAATCCCACCACGTTGCAGGCCAGGGTATTATACGGATAAAATCTCCGGTACTCATCCTCAAACCAGACGCCCTTGATCTTCTTTCCACTGTCTTCCTTTGACTTCGCGTAGGCATCATTCAGCTCTTTCTTTTTTGTCTCAAATTCTTCCTTCTTGTCTGCGGAGATCTGTTTCTCATAAGGCACATAGTAGGAATTTTCATTGGCGGAGATCGTCGCCAGAATATCTGCCCTGTCGTATCCGAATACCTCACAGAGTGCGGACACCGTCGGTTCCAGGTAGTTCTCTTTATCCTGGTTGATCTGGTTCGGATCCAGGATCAGGTTGTAGACCTTCTCACTGGTAGCCAGATATGTTCCGTTCCTGTCCACGATATCGCCGCGGCGGTACGGGATCGTCCGGCTGTCGTAGGAGGAATGCTGGTTCAATACGATCTGGGTGTAGTCCTCGTTTTTATCCTTGATCATCCGGTATAAAACAACGACAAGACCAAACAAAGCCAGCGTCGTTACGAGAACCGTAACCGCCAGCTTTTCTTTCATACTCATGGTAAAAACTTTCTTATTATTACCGTTCCGGGATGTCTTCATACTGTCTTACATACTCGCTTTCCGTCTTATTGTATAAGCGGACCTGGTCCTTATTGGCATAAACCATTCCCAGTTCCTCAGTCGCTACCTTATACACATAATCCAGGTCCACCGACGTGTTGATCCTTGTGAGAAGAGCGTCGTTATCCCCTTTCAGTTTTTCAATACTCTCCTCCAGACTCTCAATATGATTGAGTCTCGCTGTGACGGAAGACTGAAGCTTTAAATAGCTCACACAGATATACAGTGTGCAGATCACCGCCACTGTCAGCAACAATACGGAAAAAAGATTCATCTGAAGCGCTTTTTCCTGATTTCTCCGAACTGTAACGGTATGGGATACATTCCGCTTCTGCTGATGTCCTCTTTCCTGCTCCTCGTACCGGGGAACACGCTCGACTTTACGGACAGTATTTCCCTCTACATATTCTTCGGTCTGCGGGGCTCTTTTCCGTCTCCTTGCTGCCATACCATCACTTCCTTTCTAATATATATGCAACAGTCCAGTGCCGTTCTGCTCATGTTCCCCTGTTGTCGATTTCAGGAACATGCAGATCTGCTGAACATTTACCATAAACTTTCTGCTTTTTCTGTACTTGGGGGCTCTCAGCTTCTCTCGAACACCCTCAGTTTCGAACTCTTTGATCTTCTGTTCTCTTCCAGTTCCTCATCTGATGGAACGATCGGTTTTCTCGTCACAACGCGGCCTTTGCTCTTTCTTCCGCATACGCATACCGGGAAATCCGGAGGGCAGATACACGGATTTTCATTTGTGCGGAATCTCGTCTTCACGATGCGGTCCTCCAGAGAGTGGAACGTAATGATCGATAAACGTCCACCCGGATTTAAGAGGTCGATCATTGTGTCGATGGAATCGTTTAACACATCCAGCTCGTGGTTTAATTCAATGCGGATCGCCTGAAATGTCCGTTTTGCCGGATGTCCGCCCTCAGCACGGATCTTTGCCGGGATCGCGCCGCGGATGATCTCTGCGAGCTGCAGTGTCGTCTCGATTGGGTGGATCTCCCTCTCTCTGACGATGTGCTTCGCGATATTCTTTGCGAAACGATCCTCGCCGTAATCGCGGATAATTCTATACAGCTCCATCTCGCTGTAGCCGTTTACGATATCCGCCGCGGTCTTGTCGTTTCTCTGATCCATTCTCATATCCAGCGGGGCATCCTCTCTGTAAGAGAATCCACGGTCCGCCGTATCCAGCTGGTATGAAGACACACCAAGATCCAGATAAATGCCATCCACCTTTTCAATTCCAAGGTTAAAGAGCACTTCCCGGATATTCTTGTAGTTGCTTCTCACGATCGTTACTTTATCTTTAAATGGGAGAAGACGTTCTGTCGCCGCCGCGATCGCGTCCGCGTCCTGATCGATTCCGATCAGGCGGCCCTTTTCGCCGAGTCGCCGGGATACTTCGTATGCATGTCCGCCGCCGCCTAAAGTCCCGTCCACGTAGATCCCATCCGGTTTTACATTCAGGCTGTCGACGGTTTCCATCAGCAGGACTGATTTATGTTCAAAAATCATATGCCAAGACCTTCCATATTTTCTGCAATTTCTTCCATGTCATCGTAGACATTCTTCTCGTTCCAGACCGCCTTGTTCCAGATCTCAATCCGGCTTCCGACGCCGACTAAGACGACGTCTTTTTCCAGCTTCGCGAATTCTCTTAAAACAGAAGGGATCAGGATCCTTCCCTGCCTGTCCACCTCACAGGCACAGGCACCAGCCAGGAAAAATCTCGAAAACTTTCTGGCATTAGCATTCGTAAGAGGAAGCGCGTGGAGCTTTTCCTCAAAAGATTTCCACTCAGAATTTTCGTACACGAAGAGACACCCATCCAATCCCTTTGTAACAACGAACTCATCGCCCAGCTGCTCACGGAATTTGGAAGGGACAATCAGACGGCCTTTTGCATCGATTGTATGACTGTACTCTCCAATGAACATTACTCACTCCTGTGATTATGTGGTCCATCGTAATCCACTGATCCACCATTTTAAACCACTTTTATCCACTTTCCACCACTTCTAATGTAATCTTAGTACATTTACTTTAAAATAGCAAGGAATTTTTCATTTTTTCATGTACAAAACAAGGGTCACTGTTCACGCCTTGCGCAAACAGTAACTGATTATGCCGATGCTTCGCATTCCGAATTGGCAAAATCCACTACCACCACTGTATTGTACGGAATTTTCAGTTCAGAAAATTCCTACCCGTGTACAGTAACAAACAAGGTGCCATTTTATGGAAATCTTCCTATAAAACGCGAAAAAGCCACCTTTCAGGCAGCTTTTCCGCATTTTATCTGGAGTATATTCGATTTTTATGTACTGTGGCCCCCTTAGTATCCCGCGTCCATATACTGTTCGATCAGCCGGTCAAGTTCCACACTGTATCGGTAGATCAGATCGTAGGACTCCTTTCCATCAATACTTCCGTTCAATCGTTTTCTCGCCTCCTCGATCTGATTTACCAATTCTTCCCTGCTCTCCATATCAGTTTGCTTCCTTTCCCTGGACGAAAGCCTTTCTCCTGTTGTAAATAAGGATCACAAGAGAGACGGTCGCCAGCACAACAGACAATGCCTGGGATACTGCGATCTGGGTACCCGGTATCAGGAGAGAATCCGTTCTCAGTCCTTCAATCCACGCTCTTCCGATTCCATACCCGGTCAGATAGATACAAAGCATTTCCCCTGTGAATGTTTTCCGCTTGCGGAACCAGAGCATGAACATCAGGAGACCGAAGTTCCAGAGGGACTCGTAGAGGAACGTCGGATGGACCTGAATGTACTCGATTCCATTATCAACGATCAGATGGTCAAGGAGATTTTGTGAGATCATGCTCTCATTCACAATGCTGCGTCTGATCCGCATGGCAAACAGGCAGTCTGTGTAGCGGCCGAAGGCCTCGCAGTTGATAAAGTTACCCCATCGTCCGATCATTTGTCCGGTTATAAGTCCAAGGCATGCGCTGTCTGCCATGGACAAAAAGGAAAGGTGGCGTTTCTTTGTAAAGACAAGCAGCGTCAGGATTCCGGCGATCACTCCGCCGTAGATCGCAAGTCCGCCTTTCCTCAAGTTCACGATCTCCATCAGGTGGTCCTTGTAGTAGGCCCACTGGAAGAAAACATAGTAGATCCGCGCTCCGATGATGGAAAAGATAATTCCGTAAAGTGCGAAATCAAGGTAAATATCTGGATTCTGTCCCCTGCGCTTCGCATCGGACTGGGCAACACAGAGTCCTAAGATCATGCCGATCCCGATGATCAGTCCGTAGTACGCAAAGGATATTCCTCCGATTGAAAAGCTCTTCACCATGTGGGGAATCGAGATCCCCAGGTGAACGAAGCTTACATCTGCTCCTGACATTGATTCTGTTCTCCTTTTTTCTTTGGTGAATTATATTTTACTCCGAAAAGCGGCAAAAAGCAAACAGATTCGCTTGACAGTCCTCGTGTTTATTCGACATGAACTGCCGTTCACGTCTTGCTCAAACAGGAACCGCCAGGAATCTGTCCTAAAACAAAAGAAAAGCCATGGAATGGTGTTTAACTGATACACTCCATGACTTTTATATTCCTTATTCTATCAGATCTTCAGGAGAAATTATACATTGAACCGGAAAAGAACGACATCTCCGTCCTTCATCACGTAGTCCTTACCTTCCATGCGGACAAGTCCTTTTTCCTTCGCTCCGTTGTAGGAACCGCAGTCTAAGAGATCCTTGTAGTTTACAACCTCTGCCTTGATAAATCCGCGCTCGAAATCGGTGTGGATCTTTCCTGCTGCCTGCGGTGCTTTTGTGCCGACCTTGATGGTCCATGCACGTGTCTCCTTCTCTCCTGCTGTCAGGTAGCTGATAAGACCGAGGAGACGGTAGCTTGCCGCGATCAGCTTGTCAAGTCCGGACTCCTTTAAACCAAGGTCATCTAAGAACATCTTTTTCTCATCGTCATCTAACTCGGAGATCTCCTCCTCGATCTGCGCGCACACAACAAACACTTCGCTGTCGTTCTCAGAAGCGAACTTGCGGACAGCCTGTACATGCGGATTGGAAGCGCCGTCATCGGCAAGATCATCCTCACCGACGTTCGCAGCGAAGATCACCGGTTTCCAGGTAAGGAGATCTAAGGAAGCAACAAATGCCTGCTCCTCATCGTCCTCACACTCAAAGCTCTTTGCAAGATTGCCGTTCTCGAGGTGTTCCTTCACAGCCTTTAAGATATTTAATTCTTTCACAAGTGCCTTGTTGGAAGCTGCGCCCTTGCCCATCTTCGCGATCCGGCGGTCGATGACCTCGATATCGGAGAAGATCAGCTCTAAGTTGATAGTCTCGATGTCGCGGAGCGGATCAACGCTTCCGTCTACATGAATCACGTTCGGATCCTCGAAACAGCGGACAACGTGAACGATGGCATCCACCTCACGGATATTCGCGAGGAACTGGTTTCCAAGTCCCTCACCTTTGGATGCGCCCTTTACGAGACCTGCGATATCTACGAACTCGATCACAGCCGGTGTGATCTTCTCGGAGTTGTAAAGATCCGATAAGAGTTTCAAACGGAAATCCGGTACCGGAACAACGCCCACATTCGGGTCGATGGTACAGAACGGATAGTTTGCGGATTCAGCGCCCGCCTTTGTCAAAGAGTTGAATAATGTACTTTTACCTACGTTCGGCAGGCCGACAATGCCAAGTTTCATGGTAATTTTCCTTTCTAAACCTTTATGCGCAAAAATATGGTTTTTACATAATTTAATGTGATCCCATACGACCACAAGTGTATTTAGCATAGCACAAAACATGCGGAAAAGGAAGGGAATTTCCGCAAAAAAGGAGCCAAAAAGAGTTCATCCGATCGATTTTTTGTGGCCGGATATATCTTTTTGACTCCATCAATGCTTTTTATCTTTGTCTCCGAACCAGTTTCCCTGTCGGAAACATATCTCCATTTTCCGCTGCTCTGTTGACAGACCCGGTCTGAAAACACTATTTTGCTCCCGGCTTAATCGTCTAAGTCTTCCTCGCTTACGATCTCATCGTACTCCGCTGTATCAAGGAACTCGTCGAAGGCGTCCGCAACGATCTCGTACTCCTCGTCGCTCTCGATATTCTGGATATCCGGGTTGCCATCTGCGTCCTCTGTATAGCGGTATAAGTAGACCTCTCCGTCCTCAGCCTCATTGCCGTCTAACGGGAGAAGCGCAATATATTCCTTATCAGCCGCCTCGAAGATCGTAAGAACCACGCACTCTAAATCTGTTCCATCATCCAGTGTCAGAGTAACTGTCATCTCCTCGTCGTTTGCTGCGTCCTGATTCATGTTTTTTTCCTTTGCCATAACCTTAATTTTCCTCTCATTTCCGGCAGTGTGCCGTTAATTGACAGCCGTTTTTTCTGCGGCTGCTGTTTTTTATAGAATACCAGTAAATATCCATAAAATCAATAGAAAGAATTGCCTAAATCCACTACCACCGTTACAGTACACGGGCACTCCATGCCCGCGCACTGTAACTGGATTTTGCCGATGCTTCGCATTCCGAATCGGCAAAATCCGCGGTCATAACGGTATCATACGGAATTTTCAGTTCAGAAAATTCCTACCCATGAAAAGTAACCTACCACCACTGTATTGTACGGAATCTCCAGTCCGGAAAATTCCTACCCATGCACAGTAACATCAGTATTCTACTCCGCGTCGTGCCATGATTCCCTTGTCAAACGGATGCTTTCTCTTGCAGATCTCCGACACATAGTCCGCCGCCCCAAGCAACGACTCCGACGGGTTCCGCCCCGTAAGGACAATTTCCAGCCCATCCGGCTCGCCCTTTTTCGGCCGGTTTTCCAGAAAATCCAGGATGTCCTTTTCCGGTACCATCCCGTAGTTCACCGCCGCCATGATCTCGTCAAAGACCACGAGATCTGCAGTTTTCGCCAGCTCTGCCGCCTCCAAAAACAGATTTCTGTTATAATCCGCGCACTCTTTTTTCGTCTCCTCATCCATAGACCGGACAAAGCCAAAGTTCTTCCGGCACGGGATCAGTGTCACCTCCGGAAGTCTCTTTAAGATCTCCACTTCCCCGGAGTTATCTGTCTTTAAAAACCGCGCGATCACGACACGCCTACCGCTGCCCGCTGCCCGGACCGCAAGCCCTATCGCTGCGCTGGTCTTTCCTTTTCCGTCACCACAGTAAATATGGACAAGTCCCATTTGTCTCCTCCATTCTTCATGCATTCACAGCAGGAAAGAACTGTTCTCTGCTATGGTGCCTTTCCGGCGGCCTAAGCCGCAATGACTCTGGCTCCTCTCTGAATCCTCTACAAACCTGCTTCCCCGATAAACCGCGAAACATCCGTCTTCCTGTGATACCGCTCCCGCACCGCCGCCACATGGAGCCGGTCCTTTGCTCGGGTCAGGGCCACATAAAACAGCCGCCGCTCTTCCTCGATATCCGCCGGGAGTCCCGCCTTGTGATGCGGAACGATCCCCTCATCCACATCCACCACGAACACCACCGGATATTCCAGCCCCTTCGCGCTGTGCATCGTGGACAGTGTCACCCGGTCTCTCGCTTCCCTGGTCTCTTCGAGATTCTGCTTTTTCAACTCTTCCTCGTACCGCACCGCATGTTCCTTCCAGGCCTCGAAGGTCTCAAACTCCGCCGCACTCTCCGCCAGCTTGTCCGCTGTCTCGAAAAGTTCCTCCGGTTTCATTCTCCGGAACTCCGCGTAGGACCTGAGATAATCGTCATATCCGATGACCTTGCGGATATAGTTCACCGCTGCCACAGGCTTCAGTCTCGACATGGTCCTGAGATCCGCCTCCAGGTCGCATATCCGGTCCTCCATCCAGGCCCTGTCCTGATAAAAGGACTTTAACCGGTCGAAGGACACCGTCGGCGTATCAAAGGCGTCCCTGCTGAAATACCGGTTCGGACGGTTCATGATCCGGTAGAAATCCGACCGTTTTCTGCTGCCCGCCGCGATCTCCATGTAGGCAAAGAGGTCCTTCGCGATCCAGTGACTATAGAGGTTTGGGATCACATCCCGGAGCTGAAAGGGAATATTGTACCCCATAAGCCGCTCCGCCATCAGCCCGGAATTTGCCCCTGTGCGGAACAACACCGCAATCTCGTTCCAGGCATACCCGGCGTCATGATACGCCCGGATGCTTTGTGCCACCGTGTCCATCTCATGTCCCGGATTGTCAAAGACCCTGAAATCCACCGGCCGCCCGGATCCCCGGAACGGCTCCAGTTTCTTCTCAAAGCGAACCTTATTGTGCCCGATGAGCTTCAGCGAAGTCTCCACGATCTCCTTTGTGGACCGGTAGTTTGTTCCAAGAAGAACTCTCTTCGTCCCCGGAAAATCCTTCTCAAATCCCAGCATGATCTCCGGCTTCGCCCCGCGGAACCGATAGATGGACTGGTCATCATCCCCGACGATAAAGAGGTTATTTTCCGGCAGCGCTAACATCCGCACCACCTGGTACTGCAAAAGATTGATGTCCTGGAATTCGTCCACCAGAATATACTTGAATTTTTTCTGCCAGGCAGCCAGGATGTCCTTCCGCTCCGTGAACAGCTCATGGCACATGACGAGCATATCGTCGAAATCGATCTTTCCCGTCTGCTCCAGCATCTCATCGTACCCGTCATAGAGCTTCTTAAACCACTCTTCCGGGCAGTTCTGGGAATAGTAGTATTTTAAGTCAAGGCGCTCGCCCTTCACGTAGCTGATCTCGTTGATGATGGAGGAGATAAACTCCGCCTCGTCCTCCACCTCCATCCCGGACTCATCGAGAAACTTTTTAAAATACTGCCGTTTTTCCTCCCCACTGATCACATTTCCGGCGGGAAAGCGGTACGCCCACTTTAAGATGTGGTAAAAGACGGAATGGAAGGTTCCGAAACTCACACGGCTGCCCGCGGTTTCCAAAGAATTTCCGGTGCCCTGCGCGCGCTGCCTGGCCTCGGCTGCACTCTGTTGGCTTTTTTCCGGCCTGTGCAGACTCCATCCGTTTTTCGGCAGGTGATCATCCTTCTTCCCCGCCTTTCTCCGCTTTTCATCTTCCTCCCGCGCCAGTCTGAGAAACCGCTCCTTCATCTCCGCGGCCGCCGCTTTCGTGAACGTAATGACAAGAATGCCGGAGGGGTCAACGCCCGCCTCCAGCAGTCTCTTAATTCTGTGTGTAATTACTGTCGTCTTTCCGGACCCCGGACCCGCTAAGACCATCATCGGTCCATCCCGGTGCTCCAAGGCCGTCATCTGTGCTTTATTAAAATCCATATTTATCCATTCCGGTCAGGTTTCTGTCTGTTTCTGCCCGGTCCGCCGCATGATCGTATTGCGGTTTTGCGACTGTTCAGTCATCTCACCGCTACGCGATTTGCAAATTACTCAGCAGCCTCCAGCAGCTCAATTCCCTTCCTGATACGTGCCAGGGACTCCTCTTTTCCGATGATCTCCATGATCTCGGTAGCGCCTGCCGGTGTCATCTGTTTTCCAGATACTGCTGTGCGGATCGGCCACATAACGAAACCAGTCTTTACGCCCTTATCGGCAACATATTTGGACAGGGTCTCAAACAGAGCGTCGTTGCTGTAGATTTCCTGTGCCTCAAGGATCGGAAGAACCTCCTTTAATGTCTCTAAGGAGTTCTCCTTTGTTGTCTTCATCTTCTTATGAACATACATGTCCGCGCTGTACTCCGGCATCTCCTCGAAGAAGTCGACCTGATCCGCGATATCGCACAGTGTCTCGATTCTCGTCTTCACCATTCCGGCAATCTTCTTTAAGTCTAACGGTTTCTTGATCGCAGCCTCAAGGTACGGCTTTGCAAGCTCGAAGAACTTCTCATCGTCCATCTTCTTGATGTACTCGCCGTTCATCCAGCGAAGCTTTGTCATATCGAAGACAGCCGGGGACTTGCTCATATTGTGGTAGTCGAACGCTTTTACAAGCTCCTCAAGAGTAAAGAACTCCTGGTTGTCTGTCGGGGACCATCCTAAGAGGGCAACGAAGTTTACGATCGCCTCTGTTAAAAAGCCCTGCTCGAGAAGATCCTCGAAGGAGGAATGTCCGCTTCTCTTGCTTAATTTCTTGTGCTCCTCGTTTGTGATGGTCGGGCAGTGTACATATACCGGAACTTTCCAGCCGAATGCATCGTAGAGACGGTTGTACTTCGGGGAGGAAGAAAGGTACTCGTTTCCGCGGACAACGTGTGTGATCTTCATCAGATGGTCATCCACAACGTTTGCGAAGTTGTAGGTTGGGTATCCGTCGGATTTGATAAGAACCATATCGTCGAGCTCTGCGTTGTCTACCGTGATATCTCCGTAGATCTCATCGTGGAATGTTGTAGTTCCCTCTTTCGGGTTGTTCTGGCGGATAACGAACGGCTTTCCTGACTTTAAGTTTGCCTCTACCTCTTCTTTGGTAAGATGCAGGCAGTGCTTATCGTATACCATGATCTCCTCACCGTTTACGGTCTTCTTTAATGAATTTAAGCGCTCCTGGGTACAGAAGCAGTAATATGCCTCACCTTTTTCTACAAGCTTTTTCGCGTACTCCATGTAGATTCCGGCTTTCTGACGCTCACTCTGGACATACGGACCATAGCCGCCGTCCTTATCCGGACCCTCGTCATGGATCAGTCCGGTCTTTGCCAGTGTGCGGTAGATGATTCCCTCAGCACCCTCAACGTGGCGCTCCTGGTCTGTATCCTCAATACGGAGAATGAAATCTCCGCCTTCATGCTTTGCGATCAGGTATGTGTAAAGAGCTGTTCTTAAATTACCTACATGCATCCGGCCGGTCGGGCTCGGCGCAAATCTTGTTCTGATTTTTTCCATAATCCATATCTCCTGTTGATATATATTTATCCGCGGATAGTTCCGCAGACAGACATTCTTTTTTTCTATACCGTCATATCTAATAAATGACAAGCCAGATTAAAGTACACCATCAGACTCACCGCATCCACGATCGTCGTGATCATCGGTGACGCCATGATCGCCGGATCAAGCTTTAAGACCTTCGCCCCGATCGGCAGTGTGCATCCGATCGTCTTCGCAACGATAACCGTACAGAACAGGCTGATCACGACGGTCACGCAGATCATCGTGTTGCCCGGATACTGGATCATCAGACGGATAAAGTTTACCACCGCCAGAACAAATCCAACGATCACGCCGACCCGTACTTCCTTCCACACGACCTTCAGGATATCCGAAGGCTCCACATCGCCGATAGCCATACCACGGATGATCATGGTGCTGCTCTGGCTTCCGGAGTTTCCGCCGGTATCCATAAGCATCGGGATAAAGCTTACAAGAAGCGGGATCGCCGCAAAGGCATTCTCATATTTTACGAGGATTCCGCCGGTGATCGTACTGGAAAGCATTAAGATCAGAAGCCACGGGATCCTGTTTTTTGCCAATGTGAAGACGCCGGTCTTTAGATACGGCTTTTCACTCGGCAGCATCGCCGCCATCTTCTCGAAGTCCTCGGTGGCCTCCTCTTCCATGACTTCCATGACATCGTCAACGGTGATGATCCCCACAAGGCGGTCCTCACTGTCAACTACCGGCATGGAGAGCAGACCGTACTTGTTCATCGTGTCCGCCACCTGCTCCTGGTCATCGGTCGTCTGGGCTTTGATGACGTGGGTGTCCATAATATCGCCCACCAGGCGCTCATAGGGCTGAAGGAGAAGATCCTTCACCGTCACAACGCCGTCCAGCATTCGTTTTTCGTCCATCACATAGCAGGTGTAGATCGTCTCGGAATCCACCGCGTGATGACGGATATAGGCGAAACACTGTTCCACCGTCATAGTCTTCTTTAATCCGACGTACTCAGCCGTCATGATACTTCCGGCTGTGTTTTCCGGATAGTTTAAGAACTGGTTGATCAGCTTTCTCGTCTCCGGCTTCGTGTTCTGAAGGACACGGCGGACCACCGTTGCCGGAAGTTCCTCCACCAGGTCTACGGCATCATCCACATAAAGCTCTTCCACGATCTCGGAAAGCTCTTTATCGGTGATGCTGTTGATAATGTGACTCTGCTTGTCCACCGGAAGCTCGGCAAACACTTCGGTCGCCAGCGCCTTCGGCAGCATCCGGAACACGATGACCGTACGCTCGGAATCCAGTTCTTCGATGAACGACGCGATATCCACCTCGTTCAGTTCCACAAGCTCTTCCTTTAACAGGCGGTACTTTTTCTCCTTCGCCAGATCCAGAAGATGCTCCATGTCAAATGTCTCATTTCCATCATTCGGCATTTTCTTTTCCCCCATAATCAGTTGTTTTCACTCAGCATTTTGCTGATCTTTTCACGCGATTATGGAAGCAAAGACACCTGCAGCCGCCGCATTTCCCCTGCGCCGGTCCACAAGCTCCTGTACAGTTAAATTCGGCAATACACATAACAGATCGTCCCTGTCATGCCTATTGCCACTGGTTCAGGGTGTGCGTCTGCTTCCATCGTATGACTTCGACCTTCCATTATGTGTTCACTTCCTTTCTCTGTGCTTTCCATTATAAGAAAATTTTACCCAATTGGCAACCGGTTACGCAATTTTTCGTGAAGAAGATGAATTTTCAGTTCAGAAAATTCCTACCCGTGAACAATGACAAAAAGCTGCCAGAATATGGGCTGGCAGCGTTCATGAACACAGTGTTATTAGTTTGTTACTATTACGTTACTGGTTGTGCGTATTTTACAGCGTTTTATGGAACGAAAACCCCAGGAAACATAAGGTTTCCTGGGGTTATAATACTGCGTGGATTAAGCTCTGGAAAGGTACTCACCAGTACGTGTATCGATCTTAACGCGGTCACCCTGGTTAACGAATAACGGAACGTTGATCTGAGCGCCTGTCTCAAGAGTAGCCGGCTTTGTTGCGCCTGTAGCTGTATCGCCCTTGAAGCCCGGCTCTGTATCTGTGATCTCGAGCTCTACGAATAACGGAGCCTCAACAGAGAATACCTTGCCGTTGTAGGAGCAGACTTTCACAGTCTCGTTCTCTTTTACAAACTTTAATGCATCGCCAACAACGTCAGAGGATAATGCGATCTGCTCGTATGTGTTAACATCCATGAAGTTGTAAAGGTCACCATCTGCATACAGATACTGCATATCTACGCGGTCGATTCTTGCTGCCGGGAATTTCTCGGTCGGACGGAAGGTTCTCTCAACTACACCGCCGTTGATAACGTTTTTTAATTTTGTTCTAACGAAAGCAGCACCCTTACCCGGTTTTACGTGCTGGAACTCTAAGATCTGAACAACCTGTCCATCGATTTCAAGTGTAACGCCATTTCTGAAATCACCTGCTGATACCATAAATGATAATCCTCCTTAAAACTGTTTCCAATTATTTCATTTCAAATTTCACGCTTATCGCTGATTCTATCCTATTCTATACTATTCTCCAACGGTTTTCAACTATTTTTTGCAAAAATCCCCGGCTGTCCGCCCCGTTTTTTTCAATCGTTTCCTGTAAAACATGAGAACTACCGCCTCGAGATACCGTTTCAGGACAATCTGGATCTCTTCTTTTGGATTGATGGGCTTTACAAGGATCGAATAGAGGCCTGTCCTGTTTGCGCCCCAGACGTCCGTAAACAGCTGGTCGCCGACAAAAAAAGTGGTATCACGGTCCGTTTTCATCCGCTCCATAGCCCGCTCGTAGCCTTTTCTCGACGGTTTCCCACCCTTAAAAATATAGGGACTTCCCACCTTGTCCGCAAAAGGTGATACACGCGGCTCCTTATTATTGGAAAGGATGCAGGTGGAAAAGCCGATGGCGCGGAGCCGCTCAAAGAGCTCGATCGCCTGCTTGTCCGCCGGTGCCCCGTGGGGAACCAGGGTATTGTCCACATCGAAGATGATTCCCCGGTATCCTCTCTCATAAAGTTTCTCGTACGGGATCTCGTATGCGCTGTCCACATAGTTCCCCGGATAGAATGTTTCAAACATAATATTACCCTTAATTCAGCACTTCAGCCATACCTGCTCCTGTTTTTATCCGGGTGAACAACGTCATTCATTGACCCTTTTGCAGACCGGTACACAGCCAAACCGCCTCTTTTGCTGTTATTTATTATTTAAGAACTTAGCCAATTCATCCATAAACGCGTTCACATCCTTAAATTCCCTGTAGACAGACGCGAAACGGACGTATGCAACCTCGTCCACCATCTTGAGTTTTTTCATGACAAGCTCGCCGATGGTCACGGACGGGATCTCACGCTCTTCCATGCTGAAGATCTGCTTCTCGATCTCGTCGATCATCTTCGTGATCTGGTCCGGGGAGACCGGACGCTTATGACATGACAAAAGGATTCCGTTTTCGATCTTCGCACGATTGTACGGTTCTCTGGAATCATCTTTCTTGATGATCATAAGCGGCAGTGTCTCTAATTTCTCATATGTCGTAAAGCGCTTTCCGCACTCCTCGCACTGACGTCGGCGTCTGATCGAGCTGTTATCATCAGCCGGACGCGAGTCGATGACCTTTGTATCCTGGGCACCACAAAACGGACATTTCATGGGACTTCCTCCTTTGCTGCCGACCGTACTATTTTTCCGCTCACGGCCGCATTTTTATACCATATCTTATCACACTATCCTCTGGTTCCGCAAGTCTTTTGCTCTTTATCCGTAATTCCGATCTCCTGGCTTTTTCCTTACACGCCTTGAATAACTGTCTGTATAAAGCTCTCCCTCGCCTCCTGCTGCGCCTCCAGCTTTCTGATCTTCTCCGTACTCTTCGCGGGCACCCATGCCTTATTGGCGTTGTAATAAAAATTGATCTGTTTCCAATACTTTTCCGGATATAAAAACAGGTAATAAAGCACCTGCCGCTCCACTTCCGAGACCGGCAGCACCCGTTCGTAGGACTCCATGACCTGCCGTCCCAGCCGCTCATTCCAGTCATGCTTTTCCATAATCTTCCTGAGGAAATAATACAGGTCCTCCATCTGGACACCCAGGTGCATCTGGTTGAACTCCGTCACCGCCGTGTATCCGTTTCCGATCAGGATATGGTGGTAATCCGGCTCCCCATGGCAGACCGCGTACCCATCTGCGATCTCTTTTCCGTGAATCTCATACAGCCTTTCCATGCCCCGCTCTGCTTCCACGGCCTGGGCCGCGAAAATTTCAAAATTTCCGATCACTCGGAGCTCAAATTCATTTTTCTTCCGCTTTCCGCGGATAAATGTCCTCGCCTTCTTTAACTCCCGGTTATGGCGGCGCATGGCCTCAAAGAGCGGCAGTGAGATCATGGATCTCATATTCCACGTTTCCTGCCGTTTGATCATGCGGAACTGCCGATGCAGAAGCGCCAATGCCCGCACCGCCGACAATACCTCTCTTTCATCCTTCAGGTCACATTCCCGGTCCGCGAACCATTCCTTCACGATATATCTGGTCCCATCCTCCGCCGTCGACAACAGCTCCCCCTCAGAATTTCTCACATATTGGTCCGCCTTCAGAGTCTCCATTCCATCTAAAGACTGCAAAACCGCCTCCTCAAACTCCAGGCGGTTCACACTTCCACGATATTCCTTTAAAAGCCGCAGTCCCAGATCCGTCTCAAGGATCCAGGATCCTCGTCCTCTCCGCAGCACATCCACCCGAAATCCGTACGTCTTCTCCGCCTCTTCCTTCCAGTCGATCACGATTCTATCCCCCCATATCCTGCTCTGACCTTTTCCATCGACAACAATTCCGGCCCTCATCCTGCTGCCGGAATTTCCTTCTGCACAAGATATGAAATGAAAGGAGGGATTATTCCCCTGTTTCCAGAATACGGCCTGTACGTTTTTTCCTGCTTTCTGGCTGCCCGTCGTTAAATAAAAAAATGTGCCTTGGCACATTTTCGCGCCTCGCGCGGCCGCTTGCGACAACCTACATTTTCGCGCGAGTGCGCATCATCGACACGTTAGTGCCTTTTATGTAATAGGGAATTCCTTGGAATTTCCTATTGCACCAAAAAAGACACCTGCAAAATTCTCTGCAGATGTCCCTACTGACATTTTTATTTCTCTTTAAATTGATTGATTTTCTCCAATAATATATCTTTTTTATTTAATTCTGGTTTTTCAAGCACCAGATTCAAAAGGTACATGAGCCCGTCGCCGATCTGCTTTCCTTTTTCCAGACCTTTTGCGAGAAGATCGCCTCCGTTGACCGCCAGCTGCTTCAGGCTCACACAGTCTCCTGCCTCTTTGATCTCCTCAAAAAGCCGCAGGATCCCCGGAACTGTCTCATCTCCGTCCAGCTTCTTTAGCTGCATGGCTCCAAGGAACTGGTACTCCGTCACCCGGCTTAAAAGTCTCCGGATCTCGACCTTATCGACCGCAAGCGGTGCCTGGAATGCCGTGATCATGTTCTTTACGTTTCCAATAGTATCATTGTCAAGCTTTAATCCGCGAAGGATCTTCACCGCCTGCTCCGCTGTCATATGGCGCAGGAAACCGGCCCATCTATGGGATTTGTCCGCCGGAAGCGCAGCGATGCCAGCCCAGCATTCTTTTAACGGATCCATGGAATTTCTGCTCTCCAGTTCCCGTTCAAACACCTCCGTAAATCCTGGCGTCACATACTCCGCGATCCCCGTCGCGTCCACCATCCAGATCTTCTCCGGATGATCCGACAGCAGAAGCTTCGTGAGTTCCACCTGGATCCGCTCCTTGCTCACATGGACGAGGTTCGGCGCGATCTCAGCAATGGCCTTGTACGTCTCATCCTCGATCACGAAGTCCAGCTGTGCCGCAAACCGCACTGCCCTGAGAATCCGCAGCGCGTCCTCCGTAAACCGGTCCTTCGCACAGCCAACGCACCGGATCACCCGGCGCTTCAGGTCTTCCATGCCCTCAAACTCATCCACGATCCCCGTCTCATGGCTGTATGCCATGGCATTGATCGTAAAGTCCCGGCGCTTTAAATCTTCCCTGAGATCCGGCGTAAACTCAACCGTCTCCGGATGTCTTCCGTCCAGATATTCCCCGTCGATCCGGTATGTGGTGACCTCATAGCCGCTTCCATTCTTAATGATCGTCACCGTTCCATGCTTAAGGCCTGTATCCACGGTTTTCCCGAAGATCTCCTTCACCTGCTCCGGCTTTGCGGAGGTTGTAATGTCCCAGTCCCCCGGAATTCTCCCGAGGACTGCGTCCCGGACACAGCCTCCGACGATAAATGCCTCGTATCCATGGCTTCGTATATTGTCAATGATCCATTCCGCCTCATAGGGCATCTCAATTCTCACCGGTCCGGTTTCCTCCTTATAAATTAGTAATCATTTCCCCAGATTCTTAAGAACTGGGATCAGCCGTTTCGCCAAAACTGCCGCCAGAACACATAAAATAAAATCCTCACCGACCGTCAGAAGAAAGCAGTTGACAAACACGACCTTCCATCCGACGCTTACGCCAAGGACAAAATTGCTGCACACATAAAAATAGATCATCCCGCAGCCATAGTCTGCGAGAAGTCCCCAGAATGCAGAAAATAAAAGCCAGGAAAAAGATGTACTTTTCCTGATCTCATATACACGTCCCGTCACATAGGCCGCCGCCGCAAATCCGATCAAAAAGCCGAATGTAGGCTTTAAAAGATACGCCGGACCACCGCCCGTGGCAAAGACCGGGATCCCACACAATCCGATCACCAGATATGTCAGCACGCTGGCAAATGCCCTTTTTGATCCAAGCAAAAGCGCCGCAAGCAGCACAAAGAAAAACTGCAGCGTAAAGTGCATGGGCACTGGCTGTACCGGGATCGTGATCTTGAGAAAAGCTCCGACGCCGATGAGGGCTGTAAACAGCCCTCCGAGCGTCAGATCCCTGATATTCCATTGCTTCATTAATATGCTTTGCCCCAGTAAACCATCTTGGTTGCCGGTTTGCCGCAGCATACGCAGGTCTCAGCAAGCTTCTCCTGCTTGAACGGCATACATCTGGAGGTCACGCCGACCTGCTCCTTTAACTTGTCCTCGCATTCCTGGCAGCCGCACCACATCGCACGGATGAATCCCGGCTTGTTGTCAGCGATGTCCTTCATCTCTTCCATGTTGTGTGCGTCGTAGGTGTGGGCGTCACGGTGTGCTTTCGCACGCTCGTACATGTCATGCTGGATCGTCTTTAAGAGCTCATCCACCTTCTCTGCGATCTCGCTTAAAGCAACGGTGATCTTCTCGTGGGTGTCACGGCGTACTAATACAGCCTGACCTGCCTCGATATCCTTCGGTCCAAGTTCTACACGGACCGGGATTCCTCTCATCTCGGACTCGGAGAACTTCCAGCCCGGGCTCTTATCAGAATCATCAACTTTTACGCGGAAGTTGGAGAGAACCTCCTCGACCTCTCTTGCCTTCTCAAGAACGCCCTCCTGCTGCTGGCGGATCGGAACGATCACAACCTGAGTCGGAGCTACGTTCGGCGGAAGTACAAGACCCTCGTTGTCACCGTGTACCATGATGATGGCACCGATCATACGGGTCGTCATACCCCAGGAGGTCTGGTGAACATATTTTAACTGGTTGTCCTTATCGGAATACTGGATGCCGAAAGCCTTTGCGAAGCCATCGCCGAAGTTGTGGCTGGTTCCGGACTGGAGTGCCTTTCCGTCATGCATTAAGGACTCGATGGTATAGGTTGCCTCAGCACCTGCGAATTTTTCTTTATCTGTCTTCTGTCCGCGAACGACCGGGATCGCAAGGAAATCCTCGCAGAAATCTGCATAGAGGTTTAACATCTGGATCGTTCTCTCCTGAGCTTCCTCTGCTGTCGCATGTGCGGTGTGGCCTTCCTGCCATAAGAACTCTCTGGAGCGGAGGAACGGTCTTGTCGTCTTCTCCCATCTTACTACGGAACACCACTGGTTGTATACCTTCGGAAGGTCACGGTAGGAGTGGATGTCTTTCTGGTAGAAATCACAGAACAAAGTCTCGGATGTCGGGCGGACGCAGAGACGCTCCTGAAGCGGCTCAAGACCTCCCTGTGTTACCCATGCAACTTCCGGTGCGAAGCCTTCTACATGGTCTTTCTCTTTATCAAGTAAGCTCTCCGGGATGAATAACGGCATGTAAACATTCTTTACGCCTGCTTTTTTGAAGCGCTTGTCCAGTTCATGCTGGATGTTCTCCCATATCGCGTATCCGTCCGGTTTGATGACCATGCAGCCCTTTACGCTTGCATAATCACATAATTCTGCTTTTTTTACAACGTCTGTGTACCACTGCGCGAAATCGTCTTCCATAGAAGTGATGGATTCCACAAGTTTCTTCTCTCTTGCCATTGCTTTTCTCCTTTATATGAATTCTTGGATTGCATACATCTAAAATTTCTGAGGATGCAGGACGCCTGTTCCGTTCCGGGGCACTCCCCGTGGAAACGAAAAAGAATGTGCCTTTTTATGCAACAGGGAATTCCTCGGAATTTCCTGTTATATAAAAAAGGCTGTCGTCCACAAAAGGGACCGACAGCCGGCGTTACCACCCAAATTAGCTCCCGCACTTTACGGGAACTCTCCTCTGATATCCGTTAACGCCGGATCTACGCTGTACTTAGCAATGTAGTCATTCACTGCGGCAATCTGTTTTCACTGCCGTTTTCCACATCTCTCGCACAAAGCTCCGAGGCCGGTTCAACAACGCGCACATGGAAGCTCTCACCGTCTGCTTCCTCTCTGGGATGCCGCCATTCATCTACTTTCCCTCTTCAATGCCTGTCTGATATGCATATATGATGGATTTTAATGGATTTTTCCATGTTTGTCAAGACTCCGGGACGGATTTTGCAGGCCGGCATCACCATCCCGGAGTCTCACACTTTCTGTGTCCATTCTGAACACACGATCTTTAAAATATCAGCTTGATCAACAGCCATCCCGCCGCGATGCATAACAGCACCAATGCAAATGCCGTGGAAATTCCGAATACGATTGCTCCGACAGCGATGGATAAGATAAATCCAAACAAGCTCAGCACCGCGCCGAGAAGTTTTCCACATACGCCAAGCACAAGACCAACGCACTTAAAGATCACGACAAGAAATATGATCGCAAATAAAATTGACATGATTTCGCCTCCCGTCAAACAAAATCTCGAGGATTTCTTCGGCTTATTATATTCCCACTGTCAACATTTGTAAATATAAATCAGCTCCCAATCGCTAAATACCTGATCTGATGTTACAGTTCATGCTTACATGAACTGTAACCGATTTTGCCGATGCTTCGCATTCCAAATCGGCAAAATCCGCTGCCATAACTGTATTGTACGGGATTTTCAGTTCAGAAAATCCCTATCCATACACGGTAATGAGCCGCCCAGTTCCGTCCTTCTGGTAAACACGGTGGGAGATCGAGATAACAGTACGCCCTTCCGACGCGCTCTTTAATGCCCGGAGCACCATCTCCTCCGTCTCCGCGTCAAGGTTCGCCGTGATCTCATCGAGAAGCAGGATCCCAGGTTTTCCGGCAACGGCTCTCGCGATGGATAAGAGCTGCCACTGACCCTGGGAGAATATCTCCGGTTTACATAATGTGTCATAGCCATCATCCAGGCTCACGATCGTCCCATGGAGTCCCACGAGCTTCGCGGCCGCCTGCACCGCCTCGTCCCCGATCGCCGGGTCAAACAGTGTGATCTGGTCGCGAACCGTGCCCGGAACCATATGAAAGGACTGTTCCACATAGCCGAACTTCTTTCTTTTCTCCTTGTCAGAGAGCCGATATGCCGCCTCGCCCTCAATCAGAGCCTCACCGGAATTCGGGCGATAGAGTCCTAAAAGCAGCTTAAAGATCGTACTCTTTCCGGCGCCGGTACGTCCCGTCAGCGTTACCTGCTCGCCCGGATAGATTGCGAAATTCATGTCATTTAAAACGATGTGGTCGTCGTAGCCGAAGGTGACATCTTTAAACTCCACGCATGGTTCTGTATTTTCGAAAATTCCGCTATCATTTACCTTGGCCGCGTCTAAATCTATACTCGCCGCACTGGTGTCCCCGGAACTATTCTCCGCTCTCCCCTGCGCATTCTCTAATTCCTGTACAGCGCCATTCTTTCCAACTGTATGTCTGGAATCCACAAGTGCTCTCTCTTCTACCATCTCCCTCTCCGGCTTCGCCAGAAACTCGTTGATCCGGTAAACACCCGCAACCGCCGACTGGATCGTCTGGATCTCCATGCCGAGGTTCTCGATCGGCGAGAATACCTGGGAAATATAGTTGATGACTGCGACAGATTTTCCCACGGACATGCCGAACAATGCCAGGATCTTCGCGTTTCCGGATGCCGCAAGCAGCATGACGATCGCCACCGCCACCGCATTCAGGAACAGGATCAACGGCGAGTAAACAGCGTCGTAAAAGTTCGTCTTCTCGACCGCCGAATAGCTCTCCCCGATATAGTCATCATACCTTTTCTCCATATACGTCTCTTTTCCAAGTGTATGGATCGTTCTAATACACCGGATTGTCTCCGGAACATGATTTGTGACACGGCTCATTGCCGCGCGATTCTCTAACTGCGCCGTCAGCATCTGCTTCTGGACGATTCTCGTGAACGCAAAGATCACCGGAATCAATACAACAAGAAGCAGCGCAAGTCCCCGGTTCTGGAACCAGATCACCGCAAAGATACTGATGACTCTGCAGGCATCCGCGAACATGCTGATGATTCCGGAGGTAAACAATGCCTCCACGGTATCTACATCGCCCACAAACCTGGATACCACAGCACCCGGCTCTTCCTTATTTAATGTGTCAGCGCTCAGCCGGACAAGCTTCTTCGAAAGCTCGCTTCGGAACGCATGGGTCATCTTCTGTCCAAACACAGTCAGGAAACTTTCTCTCAAGGACTCCAGCGCCCCCGACAAAAAGATCAGCAGAAAATACTCTGCTGCCATGGAAAATCCCGGGAAATTTCCGCCGGCGATCCGGTCAATGATCTTTCCGAGAACGAGAGGCGGAAGCAGGGAAATGACAACGGCACCCGTCACCGTCAGAATGATTCCGATGGAAAGCCATTTTTCCCGCACGACGGTATTTCCGATAATCGATGCCGCGCTGATACGTCTATTTGCAGTCATGATTTCCATCTCCTCTCCCCAGAATTTTCACGCGGTCTCCCTGATGGATTCCCGCGATTTCCGCTTCTTTTCGTTGTCTATTCAATATCTTCATATTTCTGTGCGCCGTCAGGATGATCCTTTTTCTCACTTGACAGAATATTTTCATCTTTCTCCGAAACCTGCGCCCTGTAAAGCTCCGCGTACTGCGGATTTTCCGCCATCAACCTCTCATGGCTGCTGCATGTTCCCATCTTCTGGTCCATCCAGATCACCTGGTCGAACTCCGGGAACAGGTATAGTCTGTGGGAGATCAGGAACACGATCCTGTCTTTCGAGAGCTCCTTCACATGCTCAAATACCTGTTTTTCTGTATTTCTGTCGAGCGCCGAGAACGGATCATCCAGAACCAGCACCGGCTTTCCATGGCAGAGTGTTCTCGCCAACGCAAGACGCGCCGCCTGCCCTCCCGAGAGACGGACGCCACTGTTTCCCACAACGGTCTTCTCCTTCTCCTCCATCTCCCGGACCTCTTCGTCGAAGCATACAGCCCTAAGCCATGTCCAGACGTTGTCATCATCCCCCAGGAGCACGTTGTTTTCCACGCTGTCTCCCAAAAGCTCCGGATCATGTCCAAGATACCCGATGATCCGGCTCCGCTCATTTTCCGTGTAGGAGGAAAGCTCCCTGCCGCCGTAAGTCAGATGACCCTCATACGGATATTCGCAGAGAAAACTCTTTCCCAGTGTAGATTTTCCGCACGCCACCGGCCCCGTGATGCCGACGATCTGACCTGGTTTCGCGGTGAAGGAAATCTCCTTAAAGATCGGGTCACTGCCCGGATAGGCGAAAGTGAGATGATCAGCTACGGCTACGTTTTCTTTGACGCTGTTCTTTTCTGACTGCTGCCCGGATTTATGCACCGCACTGCCTCCCGGTCCATTCTTCATATCCTTGTCGGAGTTTTCAGCATTGTAGTTTTCATTCTGCGCCGCGATCTCATCTTTCTCCACAGCCTCAGACGCCCGCTCCATGTACGGATGGATCCTCTTCCAGGAAACCTGCGCCTTGTGGACCGCATTGAAGAGCTTCGCCGCCTTCGAGGACTTATCGGAGAGCTTCGCGTAACATGCCAGGAATGTGGTAAATGCCGCCACATCCCATGACGTCCAGCCCATTCTGAGGATATTTTCTGAACCGAAATACAGGATCATCACAGTTCCCGCCATGGCGATCACCTTGTAGACCGGCGGCAGAGCCGCGTTCCAGATATTCGCCTTTACAGCTGCTTGTTCATACTCTTTTAAGTGGACTTCGTAGTTCTCCCCGCGCTCCTTCTCACATCCGAAAACACGGTATGTAATGGCGTTGGTGATCCGGTCCAGGGTCACCGCATTGAGCTTTCCGGTCTGCTTCTTGTAATCTGCTCCCGTTGTCTGGACGATCCGTTTCATCTTCTCTGCTATAATATAGGAAAAAGGGGGAAAGATCATGGAACAGAGCGCCAGTCTCCAGTCGTAATAGAGCAGCATGCACACATATCCGAAAAGCGCCACACCTGTATCAAAGATCTCTGTGGTAAACTTTCTCATACCTTCCACGCAGTCATCCACGTCGGAAATCGCCTTCGTGATGACGTTTCCGGCGCCCTCTTTTTCCAGCTCCACACGGGATTTATGTATCAGTGTCCGGTACAGGATCCGCTTCATCCGCCGGTTTACATTGTTGGCGAACCGGCGCACATAGAACCGCTTGATATATCTCGCCAGCTGCACCGTTCCGATCACGATCACATAGGCGGGCGCCAGCCGGAGCATCGCCGGAAAACGCTCCGTCCCAGTCAGGATCTGCATCAGACAGCCCGCCATCTTTCCCTCAAACCATGGCCCCGCCATGAGGCCCAGGTTATAGATCAATCCCGACACTGTGATCAACGCCAGAACCTTCCATTCTGCCTGGAAATACATCATGATCTTATCTGGGCGAAAATTTTTCTTTTCCATTTCTGTTCTTTCCTGAAGTCTTATAAACTTTTCTGAGTTACCGATTTCTCTCTGAAGCAGCTTCGTCCGGAGTGTCTGTTTTTATTTTTGCTGCAATTTCTTCAAAAATATCTTTTTTCTGCACCAGACCCAGAATTTCTCATTCTCTTTATTATCACCGCTGCTTTCAAGATCCCAGCTTCAAACAGTTCTATTTTTTACATCTTTTTTTATTCATCTGCACCCTCTATATTCTCTTCCTTATGCTTCTCCACTAACTCCGCTACATCCACAAATCCAGCTCTCCGCTCATTCTTCGACCGCCAGTACAGTTTGTCGAGCGTCTCACAAAATGCGTTTTTCTCCTCCTCCGGCAGCTCCGCCAGCAGCCACTCATAAAAGACCGCCTCGATACTCGCCTTCGAATTCTTTAATGCCTCCGCCTTTTTTGTCGCGTAAAGCAGCTGGCTTCTTCCATCCGCCGGATTCGGCTTTCTCTCGAGATACCCTTTTGCCTCCAGGCTTGCCGCCCGCCTCGCCGCAGCGCCCTTATCGATCTTAAGAGTCTCCCGTACCTCCGTCTGGGTGATTCCCGGATTGTGGCGCACGAGATGGATAAAATCGAATTCTGCTGTTCCGATCCCCTCTTCCTTCATGGTCTGCACCGTGAACTTTCCAACCTCACGGGCGATCTTTGTGATCTTTCTTCCAGTCTGGTCCATAAAGTCTCCTCCAAATATCGCTTTACTTTTGCTCTCCCGGCTTCACGCTATCTGCGTATCTTATTCCTGTTCCATAGAATTACAATATCGCAAATCCCGGCGGACTCCCTCGTTCATATCCGTCCTGTCTCACCACTATGCAAATTTTAACACAATTTTGCTCCAGATAGTTGTACCATCATCTAAATTGGATGATAGTACAACTATCTAATTTTGTCAACCTCATATTTCTGCTTTTTCTTTGAAAATAATGTCTTTACTTTATTTTCTTAAAATTTCAGTATGAAAAACGGCATCCAGTAAAAGAATGATATTATTTTAACAAAGTCTGCCATTTTGTTGTTGATTTTGTCCAAATTTCATGTATAATGGAAGTGAAAGATATCATTATTGCCTGTAAAATTTCCAGGTAATGGTACCTGTTCAACCCTGAACATGTACAAGACGATAGTCCTGCCCCACTGCGGTCGGGACCAAATTTATGAAAAGAGGTTAGATAAGCGATGGCAAAGATTGATTTAAGCAAGTATGGCATCACCGGAACCACAGAGATCGTCTACAACCCGTCTTACGAGATGTTATTCGAGGAGGAAATGAAGCCGGAACTCGAAGGCTACGAAAAAGGACAGGTCAGCGAACTCGGAGCAGTTAATGTTATGACCGGTATCTACACCGGCCGTTCACCGAAAGATAAATTTATCGTTGTGGATGAAAATTCCAAAGATACTGTATGGTGGACTTCTGACGAGTATAAGAACGACAACCATCCGGCTTCCCAGGAAACCTGGAAGGCAGTAAAAGATATCGCATTAAAAGAGCTCTCCAACAAGAGACTTTTCGTTGTCGACGCATTCTGCGGCGCAAACAAAGACACCCGCATGGCGATCCGTTTTATCGTTGAGGTCGCTTGGCAGGCACACTTCGTAAAGAACATGTTCATCAAGCCGACTGCTGAAGAGCTTGAGAACTTCGAGCCGGATTTCGTTGTTTATAACGCATCCAAGGCAAAAGTTGAGAACTACAAGGAACTCGGCTTAAACTCCGAGACAGCTGTTGTCTTCAATATCACAAGCCGCGAGCAGGTTATTATCAACACCTGGTACGGCGGAGAGATGAAGAAAGGTATGTTCTCCATGATGAACTACTACCTTCCGTTAAAGGGCATCGCATCTATGCACTGCTCCGCTAACACAGATATGGAAGGCAAAAACACAGCGATCTTCTTCGGACTTTCCGGAACAGGTAAGACAACTCTTTCCACAGATCCGAAGCGTCTCCTGATCGGTGATGACGAGCACGGCTGGGACGACAACGGAGTATTCAACTTCGAGGGCGGCTGCTACGCTAAAGTTATCAACCTTGATAAAGAATCCGAGCCGGATATCTACAACGCGATCAAGCGTGATGCTCTTCTCGAGAACGTAACACTTGATAAAGACGGTGTGATCGACTTCGCTGACAAGAGCGTAACCGAGAACACCCGTGTATCCTATCCGATCGACCATATTAAAAATATCGTTCGCCCGATCTCCGCAGGTCCGGCAGCTAAGAACGTGATCTTCCTCTCCGCAGATGCATTCGGTGTACTTCCGCCGGTATCCATCCTGACTCCGGAGCAGACAAAGTACTACTTCCTGTCCGGTTTCACAGCAAAGCTTGCTGGTACAGAGCGCGGAATCACAGAGCCGACACCGACCTTCTCCGCTTGCTTCGGTCAGGCATTCCTGGAGCTCCATCCGACAAAATACGCGGAAGAGCTTGTTAGGAAGATGGAAAAGAGCGGCGCTAAGGCATACCTCGTTAACACAGGCTGGAACGGAACCGGCAAGCGTATCTCCATCAAAGATACCCGTGGAATCATCGACGCGATCTTAAACGGCGATATCTTAAACGCACCGACAAAGAAGATCCCGCACTTCAACTTCGAAGTTCCGACCGAACTTCCGGGCGTTGATTCCAAGATCCTCGACCCGCGTGATACATACGCAAACGTTGCTGACTGGGAAGAGAAGGCAAAAGACCTCGCAGGCAGATTCGTCAAGAACTTTGCAAAATATGAGAGTAACGAAGCTGGTAAAGCCCTCGTTGCAGCTGGCCCGCAGATCTGATCGTCTTACTGATTTAGCTTTATAAGCTGATAAATGTCAGAGGACACTGCATGTAACGTGCAGTGTCCTCTTTTTGCATCTTATCACTATTACGATCCTTAACATTCTGAGCCAGCAGGATCCGCTCCTACTATAAGCTGGTCTTTCCTGTTCAGCGCTCTCTACTCCGCATGTGCCGCCGTCTTAAGCGCCAGCCGTACCAGATCATCCATGGACTGGGCATGTTCCCGCTCTGGAAGGTCCACAAAGATCTCCTGTCCGTTCTCGTCATAGCGGATTCCTGTTGTGATTCCCACCATCATCAGAGCCCGGCATCCAAACTCTGCTGCCGCCGTATAAAATGCGCAACCCTCCTGTTCAGAGCACAGCATACCGTACTTCTTCCACATCTTCGACTTATAATTTTCGTCGCGGTAAAGTCTGTCGTTGCAGACCGTTCCGCCCACGTACGTCACGAGATGTTCCTCATCCGCAATGCGTTTCGCGGTGCTCAAAAGCCCGAAATCTGCCACCGGTGAGAAATGTCCGTTGAACATGTTGTCGTTGATTCCGCTGGTGGTGCTGACCGCCTGGGACAGGACGATATCGAAGTTTTTCATATCGTCCCGATAGCCGCCGGAGGTACCTGCCCGCACCAGGATCTTACAGCCATAATCCCTGCAGAGCTCCGTGGCGTAGATCAGCATGGACGGTCCGCCCATTCCGACTGCCATCACAGATACCCGTACTCCCTCAAACATTCCCGTATAGCAGTACGCACACCGCACATCATTCACAAGCACCGCATCTTCCAGATAATGTTCCGCGATATACTTCGCCCGGTTCGGATCTCCTACCAGGACGACCCGCTCAGAAATTTCGCCGACTTCGGCATGATTATGCATCGTCATCTGTATTCACGCTCCTTTTTCTTTCATATGTATATCCTACCATAATTTCACCGGATTGTCTGCCGGAAACCATGGTTACTCCACTTTCAGCGCATTCGGATAGATCTTTTTCAGCATCTCATCCCCATAATGCTCATCCATCACCTGCTGCCAGGCGGAATCCGCCGGGATTCCCTTTTCCCTCTCACTGCTTCGCACAAGGGCCAGCCCGGAGACCGCCATGTCCACGCAGAAAAATATCAGGAGAAGCCATGTCGCTGCCTTTCCGAAGTTTATCGGAATCTTCTCGATCCAGGCGGACATTACCGGGTAGATACCCTTGATCCATGCCACAGCCGCAATTCCCCAGAAAAAGCAATACAAAAGATTGATCCGCCCGCCAAGGTTAAATGGAATCTTACTGTAGTCCCAGAAAACTTTTCCAAAGAGCATTTCTGTCAAAACGCTGCAGGTATACTCATAGGCACCGCCGAGGAATGTTCCCATAAAGAACAGGAACCGGTCGGAATACTTCCGGTAGCGGTACAGCAGCATCGTAGCCGCAGCCAGGGCCACGCCCCAGACGATGCTGAACGGTCCCCAGACAAAGCTGCTGCGGCTCATCCACACGCCCGCCGTCACCCGGCAGAAGATCGTCTCCACGATATCTCCGAGGAATGCGCCGACTACCAGAAGCAGCGCGATCTTGTAAAAACAGAGGCCATAGGCGAATATCGTCTTTCTCTGCTCAGCCTCCGCCTGGAGCTCCTCCCGGTATACCGCCTCCGGGTAGGCGTTCTGGATACGGCGGTCCACCCAGCCATAGATCTTCCGCTCAAGCCTTGAGCTCACACCTGTGAGCCAGGAATCCACGCCTTCCCACTGGCGGATCCTGCGGCTTCTGCCGGATAAGATACATAAGGTCGCCGTGACATCCATCGCCAGCACAGCCGCCAGAATCCACACGATCAGATGCCCCGGAGTCCGCGGGAGCATCCGGAATACCCGCACCAGGACCGGTGCACCCCACCGCATCGTAGCGGCACCAAGAACGCCCCATACGATAGACACCGGCACACAGATATATCCGTCCAGGTTCCATTTCATGTGGGAATAATCCCACCACCGCTCATGGTACATCCTCTCGATCACATGGCCAGCGATCCACTCCGCCAGAGTCGAAAAGATCATACTGCCGAGAAACAGCCAGATTCCATGCAGTTCCCGGCAGACAACAAGCATCGCGGTTCCCGTAATACCGTAAAGCACGCAGAACGGCCCATTCACGAGCCCTCTGTTTACAAACCGTCTCTGCCGAACTGCCGCTGTCACCGTCTCGAGGACCCAGCCGAAAAAGCTGAACGCAAAGAACAGCCACAGTCGCTCAAATCCTGTATACCCCATATTTTGTACCTATCCTCTCCTGATTTTTCTTTTGTTTTCCCGGAAGCATTGCCTCATTTTTGCATCTGTTCCCCGGAATACTGTCCTCCGCTTTTTCATTCCCTTACTTTTCATCCTGCTTCTATAAAAAGCAAAACATGTATCCAGATATTCTACCACATTTCTTCTTCATATAGAATATGTTTCTTTTATTTCGCTTTTTCAAAGTTTTCCTATTTAAATAAGGGCATCTCCCACCACACCGCTGCCCCAATCCCTCATTCCTTTCATTTTTCTCTCTGTCCCCCCTTTTTCTTTAGAAAATCTTTTCGATCCGACCTTTTTCCTGCATTTTTATGGATTTCTACCAAATTTTCTTAATTGATTTCCAATTTTTTTCTCATAATAAATTGTTCATATTTCCATAATTATATGTTATACTAGACAAGTTCGCGCTATGCGGACAAATACAATTTTATATCAAAGGAAGGTTTCTTATGGAAAACACCAAGAAAATCGACTGGTACACCCTGGCCTTCATGGCATTCTCCACGGTTTGGGGATTCGGAAACGTGCTGAATGGCTTCGTTTACTTCAACGGAGTACAGGTAATCTTCAGCTGGGTTCTGATGTTCGCACTCTATTTCGTGCCGTATGCCCTGATGGTAGGTGAGCTCGGCTCCGCCTTCAAACAGTCCGGCGGCGGCGTAAGCTCCTGGATCCACGAAACAATCGGCCCGAAATGCGCTTATTACGCAGGCTGGACTTACTGGGCTTGCCATGTAACTTACATTGCAAGTAAAGGCAGCGGCGGATTAAAGGCATTAAGCTGGATGGTATTCCAGAATGGCTCCACTTACGACACATTCCCGACGATCGCGGTGCAGATGGCAACACTCGCGGTGTTCCTGTTCTTCTGCTGGGTTGCAAGCCGCGGCTTAAACCCGTTAAAGAAGTTAGCTACTATCGCCGGTACCAGTATGTTCGTAATGTCTATCCTGTTCATCTTAATGATGTTCGCAGCTCCGGCAATCAACCCGAACGGCGGTTTCGTTTCTGCTGATTACAGCATCAAAGGTCTGATCCCGCAGTTTAACGTGAACTACTTCACATCCCTCTCCATCCTTGTATTCGCCGTAGGCGGATGTGAGAAGATCTCCCCTTATGTAAATAAGGTAAAAGATCCGTCCAAGGGATTCCCGAAGGGTATGATCATGTTAGCCGTTATGGTTATGGTCTGCGCGATCCTCGGAAGTATCGCAATGGGTATGATGTTTGATCCGGCTGTCATCAACGAGAGTCAGGACAGCTTTAAGTCCTATGTTTCCAACGGCGCTTACTGGTCCTTCCAGAAGCTCGGTGAGTACTACCATGTCGGCAATCTCCTGCTCGTTATCTACGCAGCATGCAACGCCATTGGTCAGTTCTCCACACTTGTATTAAGTATCGACGCTCCGCTCCGTATGCTTCTTGACAACGAGGATGCAAGACAGTTCGTCCCGTCCGGTCTCTTAAAGAAGAACGAGCACGGCGCATACATCAACGGTATCAAGATGGTTATCTGCTTATCCGGAAGTATCATCCTGATCCAGTCCTTCGTACCGGGCGCAGCAGCCGTACTGACTCAGTTAAACAAACTGAACTCCGTAACCATGCCGCTTCGTTACTTATGGGTATTCGCAGCATATATTGCTCTCAGAAAATCCCTCAATAAGTTCAACCCGGAATACAAATTCACAAAGAACCAGACCGTTGCTCTCGTTGCCGGTGGCTGGTGCTTCTTCGTAACAGCTGCATGCTGTCTCCTCGGAATGTACGTGGAAGGTGATATCGCTTCCACAGCATTAAATGTAATCACACCGATCGTGCTCACAGCCCTCGGTCTGATCTTACCGGAGATCAAAAAGCGGGAAGTTGCAAAGGCGGAATAATTTATTTCGGTAATAAAAAGACTCAGGAATTCATTTTCCTGGGTCTTTTTTCATTCCAACATTCTATATTTCTGCCTTACTCCTTCAAAAAAACTAAGACTCTGGAATTCTGATCATATACATCAGAACTCCAGAGTCTTTTCTATACGCATTTTAAGCTTTTCTTCACACTTCCTCGATCCGATGCAACTCCCACACTCTCACATTCACCGGTTCCACGGCGCCGCCGCAGTATGGGCAGACCCGATCACCAAGACCTGCAATCGGGGCACCGCAGTGGGGACAGCTGACGCCGATGGCGGTCTCTCCGGCGCGTATCTTTGTGATATCCTGGATGTAGACCAGCTCCAAATTGAAGCGGTGCTGTTCCTTTTCCCTCTCCACATTTTTCTTTTTATTCGGGGTCTTTAAAGTATGCAGATACTCCACTGAGGACTGGATCCTGATCCGGCATTTTCCCGGATCTTTGTCGTATCTGGATATCTCCGTCTGATGGACATGGATGGCATCAAATTCCTCCCGGATCTCCTTCTCTTCCATCTCCTCGATCTTCAGCCGTACCTGATCCTTTAAGGACACAGACACCTTTCCGAGGTAAGAGAGATCCCGGTGCTCCAGCGCCTCCAGATAGCCCTTTAACTGATTCTCACACCTCTGCTTCCACTCCGGCCAGTGAAACTCCGGGAAATCCTTCTCGATCCGCGGAAGCTCCACCCTCGTCATTCCGGACACCGACTTCGGTGTATCGTCCTCCAGCGCTTCCTGGCGCTTCAGCCCTTCGATCAGACTCGAGGTTCCGAAAAATTCCCGCGAAATCTGCCGGATCTTAAACATCACAAAAAAGAGAGCTCCGATCAGACCCAGCCCAGTCACGATCGCGACGATGAGGATCGCGTTTCCTGCTGTCATATCGTTTCCTCCTGCTGTAAGGAATCCTCCAAACGGACCCCTTTCGTTATCGTGGTTTCACCATGTATTTTCAACTGCTGACCACATAGACAAAACAGGGCGACCAGCCGGAGTTCTACTCCAACCGCCGCCCCAGGATCATCCATTATTTATTTAAATAATCGATCGCAGTCTGTGCTAACAGGGAAGAACCTCTCCAGAGGATATCCTCGTCCACATCGAAACGGCTGTTATGCAGCGGCCATACCGGATCCTGCTCCGGTTTTGCGGTGCCGAGCCATACAAATGCGCCCTTCTTCTCTTTCAGATAGAAGGAGAAGTCCTCCGCCGGCATAGCCGGGAGTTTTACATCCACAACATCATCTTTGCCGAAGAGCTTGATTGCTGTATTGCGGATCAGCTCAGCGTCCTCCTCATGATTTACAAGTGCCGGATAGCCATGACCATAGTTGATATCAGCAGTTGCGCCGGACTGTAAGCAGAGACCATCGAGAGTCTTTCTCATAGAATCCTCGATCATCGCGCGGGTGTCCTCATTTAATGTACGAACGGTTCCGTCCAGTGTACAGTCACCTGCGATAATGTTGTATCTTGTTCCTGCGTTAAAAATACCGAATGTCACAACAGCATTGTCAAGCGGATCAACTTTTCTGCTGACGATGGTCTGTGCGGCCATAACGAACTGGGAACCGAGAACAACAGCGTCAATACCCTGATTCGGTTTTGCGCCATGGGCAGTCTTACCATGGATATTGATCGTAAAGTGGTCTGTTGCAGCCATTAACGGACCTGCCTTCACCCCGATCTTGCCGTGCGGAAGATCCGGCCATACATGAAGACCGAATACAGCTTCCACATCATCCATATATCCGGAATGGAGCATTCCTCTGGATCCGCCAACCGGAGACATCTCCTCCGCAGGCTGGAAGATCAGTTTCACCGTTCCGGCGATCTCTTCTCTTCTCTCGCAGAGAAGCATTGCAGCACCAAGAAGACCCGTCATGTGGTTGTCATGTCCGCAGGCATGCATAACACCGTCATTCTGGGACTTATAAGGAACCTCATTCATCTCCTGGATCTGTAATGCGTCCATATCCGCACGGAGAGCAACGACTTTACCCGGTTTCTTTCCCTTGATAACTCCGACTACACCGTATCCGCCGACATTTTCATATACTTCGTCGCATCCCATCTCCTTCAGATACTCTGCTACCTTCTTTCCGGTTCTTTCCTCATGCTGGGAAACCTCCGGGTGCATGTGAAAATCTCTTCTGATTTCAGATAATTTCGGCATGAAAGCCTTTGCTGACTCCGTAATTGTGCCCATTTTTATGTCCTCCTTATTTTTGAAGTCTTAATGAAAAGAACCCGGCGACAATCCGTCTCCGGGTTCTTCTGAGTTCTCTGAATTATAAACCAAGAGCCTCTTTAACTTTAGCAACGATATGAACACCGATGTCCTTAGAAGCATCTACAGACTGAGCGCCGATGTGCGGGGATACGATGAAGTTATCGCACTCGAACAGCGGGCTTGCGAATGTATCATTACCTGTTAAGCCGCTGCCTGCAAGCTCGTTCTCCATAACGTCTGCTGCGTAGCCGCCGATTCTGCCCTCTTTCAGAGCTTCATACATATCAGCCTCGTTTACGATACCGCCACGGCTCATGTTAAGAACAACAGCGCCGTCTTTCATCTCAGCGATGGATTTCTTATTGAAGAGATTCTTTGTCTCCGGTGTCAGCGGTACATGGATAGAGATGAAATCAGCAACCTTGATCAGCTCGTCGATAGAAGCCTTTGTTGCGCACTGCTGCTTAAATACGTCGTCCGGAAGGAACGGATCGTAAGCAACGATGTTCATCTTGAATGCACGGCCAAGCTCGCCTACACGCTGACCGATACGGCCGAATCCCATGATACCAAGAGTCTTTCCTCTTAACTCACGTCCTTCGAATTTGTACTTATCCCACTCATGGTTATATTTTACATCGTAGTTTGCTGTAAAGGTTCCACGGGAGATATCTAACATCTTGGAGATTGTTAACTCTGCTACTGCGTTTGCATTTAAGCCCGGTGCGTTGAATACCTGAATTCCTTTGGATTTCGCATATTCCATATCGATATGGTTTAAACCAACGGAGCAAACGCCGATAACCTTTAAGTTCTTAGCTGCGTCGAGGATCTCTTTGTCGATCTTCGGGTCTACACGCATGATCAGGACATCAACATCACCGATCTCAGCGATAAGCTGCTCTTTGCTGGACGGAAGATTGTCAGCTGTTTTAACATTCATGCATTTGCTGAGTTCCTCAGCGATACCACCCCATACTTTATCAATGATAAGGCAATTCATAATAAAATTCTCCTTTCAAGAAATGAAATTATTCCCCAAACCCTCAGTGAACAGGAATTACCCTGCTCTCATTATATTTTACAAAACCAAACTAATTTTGTAAAGCATTTTCGCGAATATGTTTTATTTTCTTAATAGCCGTCATGCCGTCAACGCCCTCTCGCAGACGCCAACAACTTAAAAGGGATGCCGTCGGACACACTCCCCGACAGCATCCCCAATATTCAGAACCTAATGCTCTTTATGCAGTTTTCGCAAATCGGAAGCTGTCATATTTGAGACTCGCTTCAAACTACCAAGCGATACCCTGAGCCATCATAGCATCTGCAACCTTCTGGAAGCCAACCATGTTAGCACCTGCAACCAGGTTGTAGCCAAGGCCATACTTCTCAGCGCACTCAGCAGAACCATCATGGATCTCTGTCATGATCTGATGAAGCTTATCATCAACTTCCTTAGCTGTCCAGGAGATTCTCTCGCTGTTCTGGCTCATCTCGAGAGCGGATACAAGAACACCACCAGCGTTAACAGCCTTAGACGGAGCAACAACCATGTTCTTCTGATCCATTAAGAATCTAAGAGCTTCGTTTGTTGTCGGCATGTTAGCAACTTCGATGTAGTACTTGATGTTGTTAGCAACGATTCTCTTAGCCTGTGTAAGGTCTACATCGTTCTGTGTAGCACACGGCATGATGATATCAACTTTCTCGCCCCACGGCTTGTCTCCAGCTACGAACTTGCAGCCGAACTTATCAGCGTAGTCCTGAACTTTGTTACGTCCAGAAGCTCTCATCTCAAGCATGAAGTCGAATTTCTCTTTTGTTGTAATTCCGTCCGGATCGTAGATGTATCCATCCGGGCCAGAAAGTGTAACAGCCTTAGCACCTAACTCAGCTAATTTCTGTACAACGCCCCAAGCTACGTTACCGAAACCAGCAACTGCAACTGTCTTACCCTCTAATGTGTCATGCTCATGTTTCATAACAGACTCAAGGTAGTAAACAGCACCGAAACCTGTAGCTTCCGGACGAATTAAGGAACCACCGAAGGAACGAGCCTTACCTGTTAATACGCCGTTCTCGTAAGCACCTCTGAGTTTTCTGTACTGACCGAACAGATAACCGATCTCACGTCCGCCAACACCAAGGTCACCAGCCGGAACATCGACATCCGGACCAATGTGACGATATAACTCTGTCATGAATGCCTGGCAGAATCTCATAACTTCTCTATCGCTCTTGCCGTTCGGATCGAAGTCGGAACCACCCTTAGCGCCGCCGATCGGAAGTGTTGTTAAGCTGTCTTTGAATGTCTGCTCGAAACCTAAGAATTTCATGATGGAAAGGTTTACGCTCGGTGCGAATCTTAAACCTCCCTTGTACGGTCCAATTGCTCCGTTGAACTGTACACGGTAACCTGTATTTACATGAATGTTTCCGTTGTCATCCTCCCACGGAACACGGAACTCGATAACTCTCTCCGGGATTACCATTCTCTCAAGAAGGGCAACCTTCTCATACTCCGGATGTGCATCTACAACCGGACCTAAGGAAGATAATACTTCTTCTACAGTCTGGCAGAACTCCGGCTCGTTAGCATATTTAGTCTTTACGTCCTCAATTACCCTCTCAACATACTTGCTCATCTCGCAAATACCTCCTTAAATGTTGGTTCTTAAACCCCTGTGCCATTTTGCACCAATAAAAGACTTTTCCCTGCTCATGAACCCCAAATCAAGTCCTTAATTGGATCTCCGAGAAAGCTTTTGTATCTTTTGTATATATAGTTTAAATATCATATATAATACGTTGTTTTTCACTATGTATACAGGATTTCTCGCTGTATCTCGCGATTTGGAAGCTTTCGCATTTCCCTCAATACAAATCTTACAAATCTCTTGATTTATTTGGGACTCATTTTGCTTACGTCCTTTATTTGTCTTTATTCTAACATACCCTTTTGACTTTGTCAACAATCTGTGGTACGATTCTTATAAAAGCTGATTTATCGACATGCCTGTCATTAATAGCATGTCCTTATATAAAAAAGGGAGGTTCGGCCATGATCAGCATCAGTATCATAAGTCCTTTAAAATCAATGGCTGTCATCGATAAAGCGATCGAACACAACGACTTTGGATGTGTATTTCACAGGTACGTTTACGAAAATCTGGAAGAAATTAAAGACATATACGAACAGTGTAAGGACATCTCCGATGTGCTGTTTTTCTCCGGGGAACTTGGTTACTCCTATATTCTGACCCATGTGGATGATCTGAAGGTCCCATGTACCTTTATCTCCTATACTGAAAAGACTCTGCTGTCCATCCTGTTAAATTTTGTAATCCATTACCCGGATGTTCCGCTAAACAGACTCTATATTGATTTTCTGACTCCGGTAAATGATTTTATGAATTTAAAGAAATATCTGGATCCGGAACATATGCCTTACTGCTTTGAAAATCCTGTCTATAACTATGAAACCTTAAAAGAGCGGGCTGTGGAGCTCTGGGAAAGTAAAAAGATCGACATGATGTTCACGCGGACCACAAACCAGCTGGAGGTTCTCAACAAGCTTCAGATCCCCTATATCCACTTTCTCCCCACGGAGGAGATGGTCCGCGATTCCATCCGGCACGCAATCAATTCTATCCGCTTAAAACAGAAGAACCAGCTCAACAAGCTCGTGATCCTCATAAAGCTTGTCTATCCGGATAATATCTCCTCACAGGACCGGGAATATCTGGAGATCACCCTTCACAAATATCTTCTTGATTTTCGAAAAGAGTACGCGTACGATTTCTCACTTCACGCAGTCTCCAACCGGTTTGAGCTGGATCTCGACAGTGATCTCTACAAGAGCAGCTTCAGCCGTATCCAGGATCTCATCGCTTTTCTGGATCAGAAAGGCGATCTGGAATTCCGTCTCGGCGCCGGATTCGGAAAATCTCTCGGTGAGAGTCATTATCAGGCAGATCTTGCCCTGCAGGAGGCTGTCAAATACGGAAAGAATGACGGTTTTGTCATCTCCGGCGAGGACAATGCCCTCACCGGCCCGCTCTCTCTTACGAGATCCTTAAATTACAGCTATTCCAACACAAAAGCGCTGGACTATTCCCAGAGCAATGGGATCAATGAGAGCAATCTCTTAAAGATCGTCGGTCTCTTTCAGATGGATAAGGACACGATCATGACAGCCGCCTCCCTGTCCCAGTGGCTCAACATCACGAGCCGCAGCTGCAACCGTATTTTACAGCAGCTTCTGGATTCCAATTTAATAGAAGAGATCGAATCCCAGAAGCAGGAAGGCAAAGGACGGCCGACGAGACAGTACCGGTTCTGCAAGAACAACTTTATACGGACATTCTTCTAGGCTATTATAAAAGACCACTCTCCGCCACATTTCATGCGGGGTACGGTCTTTTGTATCACCTGTAAGAGTATGTCAAAGTACATTTTTGCGCTGAAGTGGTCACTCGTGATGATCGGCAGCTTCTTTCAGACATATAGCACCATAAAAAACGCCGCCGGGACTGCATCCTTTCCCGGCGGCATCTTTTATGTTTATGTCAGAACATTCTTATTTAAATAGTAACTATTCAGTACCTTCATAGTTACACGCAAAAATCCATTCCAGATCAGCTTCGCTGATGGGATTTTTGCCCTCCAGCCTATGTTTTCTTACGGTCAGCGCAGCAAGTGCGCAGACCTACTGAACAGTTACTTTAAATATATCTTATGCTAATGCAGCAAGCTCTTTTCCAAGTGCCTTGCAGTTCTCAAGAGCCTCATCATCCGGAATTTCCTGGCAGATAACACCCTCGCCGCCTACAACCGTAGCGCCAGCAGCTTTCATTCTGTCTTCCCAGTCTCTCATCCACTGACCGTCTCCCCAGCCGTAGGAACCGAACAGACCGATCTTCTTGCCGGATGCAAATGCCTCAACCTCAGTTACAAACGGCTCCATCTCGCCTTCCTCAAGAACCTCAGCTCCCATTGCCGGGCATCCAAGTGCGAATGCGGATGCTGCCTGTAAATCATCCATAGATACGGAAGAGATGTCTGTAACAACAGCTTCCTTACCTGCTTCTGTGATTCCCTCGCCGATGGCTGCAGCCATAGCAGCTGTATTTCCTGTCTGAGACCAGTATGCAACAATAACCTTATCCATTTTTTATTTCCTCCTGAAATTTGTTTTGCGGTAATCCGGACCTCGCCGTCCACCGCTTTTTTATTATTGGAACCGGCGGTACTTAGGATGCCGCCAGGATATCCCTGATTTCGTTTCCGTTTCCGGTCATGGAGATCACATAATCTCTCGCCCGGTCATATGCCTCAAATGTCTTTAACGCATCTTCCAGGTTTCCATACACTTTCCAATATCCGGAATATAGAAAATCTCTGCCGCCCTTCTTAATGAATCCCTCTACATCCACTGGCGGATACCCGAGAACAAGACCGATCTCATGGGGGAATCCCAGTTTTCCGTCCATGTGCTCCTGATAACCTTCCGCGATGCGGTCCAAAGTTTCCTCAAGACCTAGGTCCTCATATCCGAAGGACGCCATTAACCGTTTTACATCCTCCCGTTCCAGGTATGCCCTGAGTATTCCCGGACGGTAAAGCAGGATCGACAATCTGCCGCGGAATTCATAGAGAACCCGGCAGCATACCGGTGATCCTTCAAAAAGTTTGAACACTTCTTCTTTCTGATCTGCACGCACATTTAAAAGATTCGATAATTTGATGCCTGTGAGAAGCGGTGCACACTGTAAAACTACCTGCTTCTTCGTTCCATTGACCGGGAGCTTCTGTACTACCCCGAAGATCTCTTCGCTCATACGTCATACCGCCTTTCCATCATAATGATTCCGTGCCTTCCGGCCTGTGCTTTCTTACTGTCATCACAGTAAATGTGCAGGTCTGCCGGATTATTGCCTGTTTTCTCATCACATTATCCCACCGGCAGTTCCGGTTTATGCACTGTGCTTTTCAAGAATCTCAGCAAGCGCTGTGCCGCTGCTTGTATGACAGCGGACGATATCAGTACGGTTCTCATCCACCTCATCTAATACGCAGCGCACCATCTTGTGGGATACGGTGTTGGTAAACAGAATCAGAAGATCCGGTCTTCCGATCAGTTTATCAAGCCCTGTCTTCATCTGGGTAAAAACTTTCGCTTTATATTTATGATTTTCACAAATTTCTTTATACTGTCTGACCATACGGTCATGTCCGCCAATAATAACAACGCTCATGAATTTTTCCTCCTTTGCTCAAGGGTTAGATCCGCCTAACTGATGCTACTAGGTTAGCATAAACTAACTTCATTGTCAATATCTGTAATTGAGAGTTTTTCCCATTATATTAGTTGCAGCTAATTATTTTGTATAAGAATAACTCTCACCCCATTTACTGTTATTTTTTCTCAAAAGGAAGAATAGACTTTGACTCATTTCACGGATTATGCTATACTAAAATGAAGAATAACAAGGTTCCGTTTAACTGATAATGATCACGGACAATGTTATAACTTTCCGGCGTTTACAGGCTTGTGCTGAACTTATTGCACGGCTGTGTTTTTTTTATGACGGCTTTTCGTACATCAATGCGCTGAAAAGTTTCTAACCACGTTACACGATATATGGGGGTAATTACTTGAAAATCCAGGAATCTGCTGAAAACTATCTTGAGACTATTTTAATGTTAAGCGAAAAACAGCCGTATGTGCGTTCTATCGATATCGCAACTGAGCTCGGCTTCTCCAAACCCAGCGTCAGCGTCGCAATGAAGAATCTCCGGGTCAACAACCTGATCTTGGTAAATGACGAGGGACATATCACACTGACCGATGAAGGCCGCCGGATCGCGGAAACGATCTACGAGCGCCACACAGCCCTCTCCAAATGGCTGATGGACCTCGGTGTCAGCGAGCAGACCGCTCTCGACGACGCATGCCGGATCGAACACGATATCAGTGCGGAGAGCTTCGCTGCAATCAAAGAACATATCAAAAAATATTCTTCCGAAGAGAAAAATTAATGCATCTGGAACGATCTGCCAACAGTTTCAGCGTTATTATGATGATCCCTTGAAAATGTTGGGAACACATCTTTTGTGTTTCCAGCATTATTTTTATGTGCAGATCAGGCTGAATGTGCTGCATTTTTGGGAGACTCACGAAAGTCACCCGAGCAGGGCTTTTCATGCAAATATCCTTTCAGCACCTGCCGTGCACGGTCTTCTCTATGCCAGAAAAAAGCGCAGAGACCATGTACTATCTTTGTCCATGATCCTGCACTTTTCACATTTCAGATTTTGATTTCCGATCAATCTTTATAAGCAAATCCCACAAAGGACAGCTCACATCCACCTGCCACACGGCGGAAAATATTCACAACGGTACTCATCACGTCGGCAAACACATTGTCCTTCGTCTCAACTCTGACCTTGCCATCGACGATCTCTGCATCTTTAATCTCCGGGAGTTCCAGCACTTCCCGCATGATCTCTGATACTTCCTGTTCCGAAATTTTCTTTGAAAGCTGATAAAATCTTCCCATGATTCTGCTCCATTTCCCTCCCGGAGGAGTATTATTAAAGCGGCTGCATTCTTTTTCGTGACCGCATGTTAGTTATTTCTAACTGCTTTCATCATACTCTCTTTATAAGAAAATGGAATATCTTTATTGAGAATCTTTCCTATTAAGTAAAATTATTTTTCGTCCAACAAACAGAAAATATCAGTTCCTCGGGACCTCTATTTATTTCACCCACACACCACTGGCGTTCACCTTATATCCGTCCGGTGTCGTCGTGTTCGTCAGCATATACCCATCGGCGCCCATATAGTACCAGAGTCCGCTCACCGGCGACTGGAACCAGGCGTTTGTGAGGTATCCGCCGGACTTCTTGTCCACCCACCAGCCTTTGGAATTGCTCTTCCACTGGTAGAACGTGCCTTTGCTGTAGAGATACATATTGGAGAGAACGCCCGATGCGCAGACATTGTTGATCACGAATCTCTGTCTCCAGGTCTTTCCGTCGGAATCCTTCGCCTGGATCTCAAAAACGCCTGCCTGTCCGGTGTAGGAAGACTTTCCTTCGGATTTTCTCGCGTTCCAGTCCAGTGTATACTGAAGTGTTCCACCTTTTTTTATCGTTCCAAGAGACGCATTAAAATCCCTGATCGGATTTCCCATTCCGTCATATGCCTTCACGGTATATGTCGCGCTGGCAGCCGCCTCTGTAAACGTCACCACCGCGCCCTTCCGCACGATCGGCGCGTCTTCCGCCTCTTTCTTTCCCGATGTATTCGTCACAGTCACATTCGTCGTCCCCACGTAGGAGCTGTCCGCGCTCTCAACTCTCCAGGAAAATCCGGCAAAAGCCGTAATCTGGAAAGCCACCGCGAAGACGCATGCGAAAATAGCTGTCTTGATTGATTTTTTCATAGTGATTCACCTCTATACGATCCTTTTGTTTCCATTTTGTACTGACTTCTTTTTAAGCAGCACAGCTTCTGACCTCCATGGGTTCTTTTCCTTTCGAACACATTTTTCCTTTTTACGCATACATCTCATTATATCCTATCTTGTCCCGAAATGCAACGAATCCTCTCTTACACTTCTCTTATGAAAAAGCGGCAAAACACTGGCAAAATACATGGACATCCACACCTTTCCACATTGACATCCCCTCTCAGTATGCGATATAATTCTTATTAACTATCTTCAAAGATTTTAAAGGGCAAAATCATCATTTTTTTGCCCCCAGACATCTTTTAAACGCTTACTTGAGGGGGTATTTTAAGTTATTATGAATGGTGCAGAAGCTATGGTCAAATGCCTCGAGGAGGAGGGCGTAACCAGGATCTTCGGATATCCGGGTGTTGCGATTTCCCCATTCTATGAGGCCTTATATAATGCCGGAACCATCGAGCATGTCCTTGTCCGTCAGGAGCAGGCGGCCGGACACGCCGCAAGCGGCTATGCCCGCATCTCCAGAAAGGCCGCAGTCTGCGTCACATCTTCCGGTCCTGGCGCGACAAATCTGATCACGGCGCTGGCAACGGCCTACGCCGACAGTATTCCGTTAATCGCAATCACCGGGCAGGTAAACTCCAATCTCTTAGGACGTGACGTATTTCAGGAAGCAGATATGCGTGGTTCCACCGAATCCTTCGTAAAATACAGCTATCTTGTAAAGAGCGCCGACGATATTCCGCGCATCTTTAAGGAAGCTTTCTACATCGCTTCCACAGGAAGAAAAGGACCGGTCCTCATCGATATCCCGTGTGATGTCCAGATCGACCTCTTAAAGAAGTCCTTCGACTACACGTCCGAGGTCAATATCCGCGGATACAAGCCAAACACAAAGGGAAACAATCCGCAGATGCATAAAGTAGTTGCTGCGATCAATAAAGCGAAAAAGCCTCTGATCTGTGCCGGCGGCGGTGTGATCCTCGGAAACGGTGAGGAGTGTGTCCGCCAGTTCTGTGAGAAGAACAATATCCCGCTTGTAACAACGATGATGGGCATCGGCGTTATGCCGAAAAACCACCCGCTGTACTTCGGAATGCTGGGAAATAACGGAAAACCCTATGCAAACCGTGCCGTGGCAAACAGTGACCTTCTGATCATTGCCGGCGCGAGGATCGCCGACCGTGCCGTTCCCAAGCCGGAAAATCTGGAACAGCAGGTCAATATCATCCACATCGATATCGATACCGCCGAGATCGGCAAAAACCTCGGACCTACGATCCCGCTTGTCGGTGATATCAAGAGTATCTTCGACCGCCTGCTACAGGAGAATATTTCCATCGATACCACAAACTGGATCGAGACACTTCAGGATATCAAAAAAAGTACGGTAGACCACCGTGTCTTCAGTGATAAACTCGTAAATCCGATGCTTTTAGTCCAGCATCTCTCCGAGAAGATGGACGATGACGCGATCTATGTTGCAGATGTCGGACAGAACCAGCTCTGGTCTGCCGACAACTATGTGATGAAGAACGGCCGTTTCCTCACAAGCGGCGGTATGGGAACCATGGGCTACTCCATCCCGGCCGGAATCGGAGCGAAGATGTGTACGCCGGACAATCAGGTCGTTGTTGTCTGCGGTGACGGTTCCTTCCAGATGTCCATGTACGAACTTGGAACCATCGCAGTAAACAAGGTTCCGATAAAGATCCTTGTCATGAGAAACCACTATCTCGGTCTCGTCCGCGAGCATCAGGAAAAGACTTACGAGGAACATTATTTCGGTGTCCAGCTCTACGATTATCCGAAATATGCCAAAATCGCCGCTGCCTACGATATGGACTACTTCCACTGCGACAGCAACGAGACTCTCGACGCGGAACTCGACCGTTTCCTTGCCTGCGATAACGCCTGCATCATGGTCTGCGAAGTCGACAGCCACAACAACACAAAATAAGGAGAACGCAAGATGAAAGGTATTTTTTCTGTACTTGTAGAAAATAAAGACGGTGTTCTCTCCCAGATATCCGGTCTTTTCGCGAGAAGAGGCTTCAACATCGACAGTCTGGCCGTGGGCGAGACGGAACGCCATGATATTTCCAGCATGACCATCGTCTCCACCGGCGACCAGCGCACTGTCGATCAGATTGAGAAACACTTAAACAAGAAACTGGACGTGATCAAAGTCCGCCGTCTTGAGGAGACCCGCAGCGTCCTCTTGGAGATGATGCTCATCAAAGTCTCCTACTCCGCGACAAACCGCAGCTCATTGATCGAACTCTGCAGCGTCATGGGCGCCAAGATCGTTCACGTCTCCCCAAAGAGCATGGTCATCGAGTTTCATGCAGCTCCTGATGTGATCACAGATTTTATTGAACTTGTGAGAAGCTTTGGTATTCTGGAGCTTCAGCGGACGGGTACGATCTGTATGTCGAAAGACTGAGTATAAAAGACCTGAAATTGTTTGCCGTATATTTTTCGTCAAACATCTTCGGTCTTTTCTAAATCGAATCAAGTATCACAATAAACTTTGTTTATACTAAATTAACCTGTTGTGCTAGATAAAATAATATAAAGAAACTTCAACAAAATGTGCTATCCTATTTGTAGGCAATACAACGAAAGGAGGCATCATTATGTTGAAGTTCCAAAATAATAATACC